>CAWEHT010000353.1:0-6574 GCA_963808455.1 uncultured Chloroflexia bacterium
AACAAAAGTGGCGTAGTCCCATTGACAACCCGCCGGAAACCTGCTATTTATGTATAGGGCTGGGGACTATACGAAACCACGGCAATTCGGAGGTGGTCATGCCCGAGGAACAGTTCGCTTTATTCCCGGAGGGCCGGGGCTCAGCCGGGGAGCCAACGGGCCCTCTCACCACAGTGCCTGCGGCTCTCGACGAGAATTCCTCTCTGGCCGCAGCCATCACAAATTTCCACCCCTTCATGGTCGGGCAGGGCTTCTCCGACAACACCATCCGGGCCTTCCAGGCGGACCTGCACCTGCTCAGCCGGCACCTGGCGCCCAATCGCGCCATCGGCAGCATCGGCCAGGCCGATCTCGAGCAGTTCCTCACCTGGCTCCGCGTCGGGCGGAACGTGCCATGTAGCCCAAAAAGCTATGCCAGGCGCCTTACCACGCTCAAGGTGTTCTTCGGGTGGCTCACGGAAGCCAAGATCCTCGAACGCGATCCCGCCGCGCCCCTGATCCACGAGCACCCACTCACGCCACTGCCGGAAATCCTCTACGACAGCGAGATCAACGCGGCGCTGCGCACGGCGCAAGACCTGTTATGGGCGGCCAAGCCCGACTCGCGACCCTGCCTCCTCTTCAATTTGGTGCTCACCACCGGCATCAAGAAAAGCGAATGCGTGGCGGTGCAGCTCGAGCACCTGGATTTCAGCAATCCGAGTGCTCCCGTGCTTTTCGTGCGCTACGCCGACCCTCGCAAGTCGCTCAAGGAGCGCAGGTTGGCCCTCGGCCCGGGTTTCACACCCGTGTACAGACAATACCTGCGCGAGTACGAGCCCAAGGACCGGCTGTTTGACTGCACCCCGCGCAACCTGGAATACGTGTTCGCCGACCTGGCCGACCGTGCCGGGATCAGCGGCGGCATCTCCTTCGAGCAGCTACGCTGGACTTGCGCCGTCCGCGATTACCGGCGCGGCGTGGCGCCCGGCCAGCTCCGCCAGAAGCTCGGCCTCTCGCTGATCAGCTGGCGCGAGACGCTGCCCAAGATCCAGAGGCTGGCGCGGCCGGCGCTGTGAATGGACAGATGGTTGCCCGGGCAGGGCCGGCAAACGCGGGCAGCCATGGCCCGGCCGCCGGAGGAGGTCAACTCAAGGGATTTTCGCCGATGGGATCAGGATGCGATAGATAGCCTGATATTCTTCGTCGAGGGCAAGGTAACCGCCGCTCCAACCGCCGACAGCGTAGATCTTCTCGCCGTCCGCCGCCAAACCCAGGGTGCGCCACTGTTCGACAACCGGCGACTCGGTCTTCGACCAGGCGCCACTCAGCACGTCATATTCCTCGTTGTAGGCCAGCGTGTTGTTCCAGCCACCGCCTATAGCATAGAGGTGGTTGCTCAACGACACCAGGCCCAGGCCAGCCCGCGCTTCGTTGAGCGGCGCCTTGACGGACCATGGGCCGGTCTTGCTGCCCTCGCCTTTGGGATCGTAAGCTTCCGTCGTTGACAGCTCGCGTTGGCCGTCGTAGCCGCCGACAACGTAGATCAACCCCTGCAACGTGCCGGCGGCCATGAAGCCCCGCGTTTCCGGCATGGAAGTGAGGGCGGCCCACGTGTTGGACCGGGGATCGTATGCGTAGGTCTCGGCACGATAGCTCGTGCCGTCCCAGCCGCCAAACAGGTAAAGCTTACCGTCCTGCACGGCCAGAGCATAGGCCGCGCGCGGCGTTGGGAGGGGAGCCGCATCGCTCCAGGTATCAGTCTGGGGGTCATACACCTCGAGCGCAGCAGTGACGCCGTGCCTTACCGCCGGCGGCGGGCCAGAGGGCTTGAGGGGGCTGAGCGATACCCCCGGGGCGGGGGAGGCCGTGGGCTGGTCGGGGCTCATCAGGGCGGTGCGGCCAAGAGTGCCACCCGGCACATAGATGCGTCCACCGAGCTGGGCGCCCGCGATGTTGGCCACCGGTATGGGCTTGCGCGCGGCGGATAGCCAGCCGTTGCTGGCTGGATCGTAGATATCCACCTCGTCGCTGACGCCCCCCGAACCTTCGCCACCGATGGCGTAGAGCTTGTCTCCGGCTGCGACGAGGGCGAGCCGGCTGCGCGCCTCCGGCAGCGGCGCGTGGGCGGTCCAACGCGGCACATCCGTGCGCGGGGTGATCGACACCTCGGGCTGGCCCGCATCGCTGAAGGCGCTGGCCTGCAGGCCCGCGCCTCGGCTCCGCCACCAGGCCGGCAAGAACAGGGCCAGGACCACCGCGAAAGCCGCCAGGATCACGTAGGCGCGTTGCCAGGGCGCGATGCTGGCATCCGGCAAGGCCAGCGGCTCAGGCTCGGGGGCCGGCCCGGCGGTCGCCGCGGCCGCGATAATTGCCCCCGGGGCCGTCCCCTGGATCTGGACCAGGCCCCGCCGCACGGCTTCCATGGTTGCTTCCGTGCGCGATGCCACGCCCAGCTTCTCGAAGATGTTCCGGATGTGGACCTTGACGGTGTTGGGGCTGATCACCAGATCGCGCGCGATCTGCTGATTGGTCGCACCCGTGGCGACCAATTTCAGGACTTCCAACTCCCGCTCGCTCAGAGGCGGCAGATCCCCAATCATTGCCGGCTTTGCCTTGCATCGATATCGATCAGCGTCCGACTCACGCCCAACGTGTCAGGTGCACCGCGAACCGGTTCGGCAAGTCCGCGTGGTGAGGGCGGACCCGCACGCCGTAAGCAAAGTCGCCACTGTTGGGCGAGCTGAAGTTCACCTCGTAGCCGACCTGGCCGTCCGTGCGGTCTTTGGCGCCGGGTGACATCGGCAAGCTGATTGCGTCGCTCAGGTCATCGCCTTGCGCGTGGCCGTACACCAGTTCCACCGCCAGGTCTTCGGGCCGTAGCGGGCCGGGCCGCAGCTCAGCCTGCACTGCCAGCGACTGCCCCACACGCAACTCGCAGGATGACGGGCCGGTTGCGCGCAGCCCCACCTGAGGCCAGGCCTGCACCACCCGCGCCTGCCACTCGGCCAGGGCGCGGGCCGCCGTGAAGTCATCGCGCCCCAGGCGCGCGCCGAGCGCTCCGGCCGGCACGTAGTAATCTCTGACATACTCCTTGAGCATGCGGGCCACGCTGAACTGCGGGCCAATGGAGGTGATCGCCGCACGCATGATCTCCAGCCAGTCGTGAGGCAGGCCGTTGGCGTCCAACCTGTAGAAACGCGGCACGATCTCATCTTCCAGCAAGTGATATAGCGAAAGGGCGTCAGCCTCATCCTGGGCGGCCTCGTCCTGGTACTCGCGCTCTTCGCCCACGGCCCAGCCATCCGCGCCGTTGTAACCCTCTACCCACCAGCCATCGAGGACACTACAGCTGGGGACGCCGTTCAAGCCGGCCTTCTGCCCACTCGTCCCGCTCGCCTCGAGGGGCCGGCGCGGCGTGTTCAGCCATAGGTCAACGCCGGCGACCAAATGACGCGCCAGGTTGATATCGTAGTCCGCGACGAACACCACGCGGCCGGCAAAGCCCGGCTGGCGGCTCAGCTGATAGATATTCTGGATCAGCGCCTTGCCAGGCTCATCTGCCGGGTGGGCCTTGCCGGCAAACACGACCTGCACCGGGCATTCGGGGTTGTTCAGCAGCCGCTTGAGCCGCTCCTGGTCGCGGAAGAGCAAGGCCGCGCGCTTATACGTGGCGAAGCGCCGGGCAAAGCCGATCGTCAGCCCCCGCGGGTCGAACAGCTTTTCGGCAGCGTTGATCTCAGCCGGTCCACGGTGCACGCTGACCATATGTTCCACCGTGCGCTCCCGGATGATCCGCAAGGCGTGCTGCTTGGCCGTGTCGTGGGCAGCCCAAAGCTCGGCGTCAGGGATGCGATGAATGCCGTCCCAGGCAGCGGGCTCCTCGATATGCTCACGCCAGGCCGGGCCGAGGTAGCGATCGAACAGTGAAGCCAGGGCCGGGTGCAGCCAGCTGTCGGTGTGCACACCATTGGTGATGTGGCCGATGGGCACATCGGCCAGCGGCACTTCGGGCCACAGCGTATGCCACATGCGGCGTGAGACCTCGCCGTGGAGCTTGCTCACGCCATTGGCGCGGCCGGCGGTGCACAGCGCCAGCACGGTCATGCTGAACTGCGGGCCCCAGGCGTAGTCATAGGTGCCCAACGCGAGGAATTCCTCGCGCCCGATGCCCAATTGGCCCCAGAATCCGCTGAAGAAGCGATCCATCAGGTCGAAGTGGAAAGCGTCGTTGCCGGCCGGCACGGGGGTATGGGTCGTGAACAGGCTGTCGGCCCTGGTGGCCCACAACGCAGCTGAGTACGGCAAATGTTGGTCCTGGACATATTCGCGCAGCCGCTCCAGTTGCAAGAACGCCGCGTGGCCTTCGTTCATGTGCCACATGGTGGGCCGCAAGCCCAGCGCCTTCAGCGTGCGCACGCCGCCGATGCCCAGCACCACCTCCTGCGAGATGCGCATCTCCTGGTTGCCGCCGTACAGTCGCGCCGCCAGCTCGCGGTCGCTCAGGGCGTTCTGGGCAACGTCGGTATCCATGAGGAAGATGGGCACACGACCGACCTGGAAGCGCCAGATCTTGGCGTAGATGCTGCGGCCGGGCACGTCCACGCTGATCATGATTTCCTTGCCGTTCGCGTCGCACGCCGCGGTGGCCGGCACGTCGTTGAAGTCTAGCTTTTCATAGATGGCCTGCTGGCGCCCTTCGGCGTCGATGCGCTGCTCGAAATACCCCTGCGGATAAAGAAAACCGACGCCCACGAAGGGCAGGCCGAGATCGCTGGCAGTCTTGCAGTGGTCGCCGGCCAGAACGCCCAGGCCGCCAGAATAGATCGGCAAGGCCTCGTGCAAACCGAACTCGAAACAGAAATAGGCGATCAACTCCTTGTCATGCTCCGGATAGGTGCGCCCCCACCACGTGCTCGCGGGGTGCATATAAGCATCGAAAGCACCCATCACCGCCTCATAGCGAGCGACATAGGCGGGGTTATCGGCCGCACCGTCGAGCTTGTGCTGATCGATCCGGCGCAAGAATTTTACCGGGTTGTGGTTCACTTCTTTCCAGAGACCGGGGTCGATCTCTTGATAGAGCGTTTGCGCCTCAGGATGCCAGCTCCACCAAAGGTTATAGGCGAGCTCGACCAGACGCTCGATGCGAGGGTCAGGGGTCGGATAAACGGTCACTTGACCCAAAATATTCACGCGACGCCTCCGTAAGATATCAGGCAGTCCGACGCTGAAAGCTCTGATTTTCATGCCATTGTAGGGTAACACCGGCGGGCTGTCCAATCGGGAGCTTGCTATGCTATCATCGAGGGGTGATTATCTGGCTCCTCAACCCTTATCATACGGGCTCGCACCGGGCCTGGGCCGAAGGCTACGCCGCCCACAGCCGGCACACGGTGCGCCTCCTGGCCATGGAGGGGCGTTTCTGGAAGTGGCGCATGCAAGGCGGCGCGCTGGAACTGGCAGCGCAGGCGCGATCGCGGCTGAACGCCGGCGAGCAGCCGGATGTGGTCCTGGCGACCAGCATGGTCAACCTGCCGGCGTGGCTGGCCTTGCTGCGCGGCGAGCCGCGACTGGCCCGGGTGCCCTGCGTGCTGTATATGCACGAGAACCAGCTCACCTATCCGCCGCCACCCGGCACCAAGCGCGACCTGGCCTATGGCATGATCCAGCACCTGTCGATGCTGGCAGCCGACCGTGTGTGTTTCAACTCTGCCTATCACCTGAAAAGCTGGTTTGCCGAGCTGCCGCGCTTGCTCAAGCACTTCCCCGATTACACCCACCTGGAGAGCGTGGCCGCGGCGCGCGACCGCTGCCGGGTCCTGCCCGTGGGCTGCGACCTGCGACGCCTGGAATCCGCACACGGATGCGGCGGACGTCAGCATGCCACCGCCGCCACCCGCCGGCGCAGCTCCCGGAGGGCCGCTGCTGCTGTGGAACCAGCGCTGGGAGTACGACAAAGACCCGACGACCCTGCTACGCGCCCTCTATGCACTGGCTGCCGAAGGCCTGCCCTTCCGAGTGGCGCTGATCGGTGAGAACTTTCGGGTGCTGCCGGAGGAGTTTGCCGAAGCTCGGGAGCGCCTCGGCGAGCGCCTGGCGCATTTCGGGTATCTGGCGGAAGACGGGGCCTATGCGCGCTGCGTGCAAGGGGCGTCAGTGGTTTGCAGCACGGCCATCCACGAGTTCTTCGGCGTTAGCATCCTCGAGGCCATGTACTGTGGCTGCGTCCCGGTGCTGCCCAACCGGCTCAGTTACCCGGAGCTCTTGCCTGCCGAGTACCATGAGCGCTGCCTGTACGATGACTTCGCAGGGCTGTTGGCCCGGCTGCGCGCGGCCCTGGCTGCGCCCCAGGCATTGCCGGGCCTGCGCACAGCCGCAGCCCGGTTCGACTGGGCGGCACAGGCGCCGGCCTACGACGACCTCCTGGCAGAAGTCACGAACATTTAGTCTTCCAGGCCCTCGTAGGTCTCTGGGCCTGTCTTGAGCCTGACGCGCAGAATGCGCACCTGCTGCACGTCCTCGATCACACGGTAGATCAACCGCCACCGGTCGAAAACGATCTTGTAGCGCTCGGGCGCATCCAACCGGCCGG
>CAWEHT010000354.1:0-5749 GCA_963808455.1 uncultured Chloroflexia bacterium
ACCAGCAAACGAACTTCTTGACACTGGGCGCGTCAGGTGGTAAAAGCCAACGACGGGCCCGTGCGACCAGCCCTGCGAGGACCGCCTCGCGGGCGATTGCCCCAGCTCGAGCCTCTGCGTGATCTCCGTCCGTGCACGTGCACCCGGGTAGAGGAGGATCGTCGAATGTCAGGGATTGCCACGAACCAGCAGGATTTTCAGAGCGTCCATTTCCAGGCCCTCTCGGATGACCAGTGCCGCAGGCTGCACTGGGCCAGCCTCGAGATCCTGGACCGCACCGGCGCGCGCCTGTACTTGCAGGAAGCGATCGACCTGGCCGTCAAGGGGGGCGCAGAGGTCAGCGACGGCAACTGCGTCCGCTTCCCCGCCGGGATGGTCGAGCGGGCGCTGACCACCGCCCCGAAGCGGGTGGTGCTGTGCGATCGGTTCGGGAACCGCGTGATGCCGGTCGAAGGGCATCGCTCGTTCTACGGGCCCGGCTCCGACACGCTGAACATCATCGATCATCGCACCGGCGAGCGGCGCAAAGCCGTCCTGAAGGACGTCGAAGAGGGCGTCACGCTGTGCGATGCGCTGCCCGGCATCGACTTCCTCATGTCGCTGGTGCTGCCAACCGACGTGGACCAGGCCATCGCCGATCGTTACCAGATGGAGGTCATGCTCAGCCGCAGCACCAAGCCGATCGTCTTCGTGACCTACGACATGGCCGGCTGCGCGGATGCCGTCGAGATGGCCGAGGCCGTCGTGGGGGGCGAGGACGCGCTGCGCCGGGACCCCATCTGCGCCTGCTACATCAACGTGACCACTGGGCTGCGCCACAATCAGGAGGCGCTCGAAAAGCTGCTCTTCCTCGCCGGCAAGGGCCTGCCCGCCATCTACGTCCCCGTCGAAACCAGCGGGGCCACGGCTCCCGTGACCGCCGCGGCGGGGGCGGCGCTCGTCAACGCCGGCGTGCTGGCCGGCCTGGTCCTTTCCCAGCTCGCGGGCGAGGGCGCGCCGTTCATCGTGCCCGGCTGGTCGGCCTCCGTCCTCGACATGCGCACGCTCGTTTCACACTATGTGGACCCGGTGGAGACGTCGGCCGCCCAGGCCCTCGCGGACTTCTACGGGCTGCCCATGTTCAGCATGGGCGGGGCATCCGACTCCAAGGCCGTTGACCAGCAAGCGGGGGCGGAAGCTGCCATGACCCTGCTGACCAACACGCTCGGCGGCGGCAACATCATCCACGACCTGGGCTATCTCGAGTCGGGGCTGACCTACTCGCTGGCCCAGCTCGCCATCTGCCACGATCTCGTCGGGTGGGTCAAGGCCTTTGCGCGCTGGGCCGGTCATCGACGACGAGACGCTCGCCCTGGATGAGATCCACAAGGTGGGCCCGGACGGCGAGTACATCCACAGCGAGCATACCCGGCAGCACTACAAGGAGCGCTACTATCCGCAGCTGCTGGACCGCCGGAACTACGAGACCTGGGCGCAGAAGGGCAGTAAGACGCTGGCCGAGCGGGCGGCCAGGCAGGTCGAGGGCATTTTGGCGCAGCACCGGGCGCCGCAGCTGCCCGAGCGCGTCCGAGGGCAACTGCGCGAGATCGTGGCGCGTTCCGAGGCGGCGGCACGGGGGTAATGCGGCGCGGTCGCCGCTTCCCTTGTTGCGGGGGGCCGACCACGGATGGTGGCGCCGGCGAGGGGGGGTTCCGGGCCGACCACGGATGGCGGCGCGGATGCACGGATAGCGCCGGCGGGGGGGTGCCGGGCCGACCACGGATGGCAACGCGGATGCACGGATGGCTGCCCTGAAGAAAGGGTTGATTAGCTGCCATAGCACGACAGGAGTGTGAGCTTTGGCCCTGATCGGGACGTGCGCACGAGCGAGACCCACGCGGTCGAAGGCCGGATGATCACGCCACCGAGGGCCCAGGGCGGCGCCGTGTCCCTGTCCGCGAGGCGGCTGGCTCGCTTCCGGGGGCGCCGATCGGCTCCGTACCGCGCGCTGGATGCGGCGGACATTGGTCATCGCCGCCGCTCCGACCACCAGACAGGCCATGCGGAACAGGCCCCGCACCGGCAGCTTGCCCGCCGGGAAGGGATGCTTGAGGCTGCGCACGGTGGCCTCCACCGCCGCCCGCAGATTGTGGCCCGCCCGGTGGAAGGCAGTGCAGCGCTGCCGGCGCAAGGCCCGGTCCAACTGGGCCCGGTTGAAGACCAGACGGAAACTGGGCGGGCGCCGCCGCGGCTCGACCGGGCAGCGCCCGGCGCCCCGCAGGGGGCAGTCCTGGCAAGCGGCAGGGCTAAATTCGGCGCAGAAGCCGCGTGCTGGGTACGTGTGGGGGTGACCGGTGCCATCTGGCCCCGCGGGCAGGTCAGTTGGCGAGGTTGGCCCTGGGCGTCCTGGGTGATCTCGAAATCCGCCAGGTGCAGCCGGTCTGTGGCGGGCGGCTCGCCGCGGATGGCGCTGGGGATGTGGGTGATGTGCCGCTCGCGCAACGTCTGGTCGGCCTGCGGGCCAGTGAAGCCGCCGTCGGTATACAAGGCGTCCAATTCCATGCGGGCTTGGAGCTGGGGCACGGCCTCCAGCAACAGCGTCTCGTCATCGGTGGTGTTGGGGGCCACGCGGACATCGGTGATCAACTGCACCGTGTTGGCCGGGTCGCAGGTCTCGGTCACGTTGGCCACATAGCCCTTGAAGGGCTGGCCAGCCTTGCTGCGGTAGGTGGCCTCCTGGTCGTCCAGCGATTGCAGACAGCCGGCCGAGATCTCGCAGTTGGCCTTGGCCACCGTACTGCCCGCTTCGAGGCGGAAGTTCTCGGCCAACAAGCGCTGTAGCACCTGGTAGATCGGCTCTTGGGCATAGCCCGCCGCCAGGGTTGCCAGCACGTCGGCGAGGGCCTGGCCCACCCGGCGCAAGTACCCCGGCCTCGCCTCGGTGCCTTTGACGTGGTAGACGTACTGGCTGGCCTTGTTCGCGAAGAAGGGGGCGAATACTTCAGCGTAGCGCGCCTGATCGGCCGGGCTGATACCCGGTGCAACCGCGGCAGCGCCTCCCACCAACAGCGGCAGACGACTCATGTCCAGAATGTTGGAGGCCAGCTGGGTCGAGTCCATGCGCTGCATGCCGGTGCGCACTTTGAGGGCCGTGAGTTGCTGGTCGGTGATGTCCTCAAAAGCCGCCGTCAAGAGGTTGGTGCCGTGGGCCTGGTTGTACTCGTCAGGCGGCGCGGCCAGTTGTACAGCGTGCGCAGCTCAAAATCGCCTTCGGCCAGGCTGTCCAAGCCCACGGCGTAGCGTACTTGGAGGTCATACAGGAAGTGGTCGTACAGTTCTTCGTCACTCCAGCCAAAGCCGGCCTTGAGCGTGTCCAGGCCGACCAGCATATTGACGGGGGTGTTGGGCCGCGAGTCCACCGTGGCATACAAGGCGGCGAAGGGCGCTTCGTGGAGGCGCAGGAAGAACTCGCGGCGGAAGGTGCCGGCCCAGGAGCGTTCCAGGCGCTGGCGGTACTTCTCGGGCAGCTCGCTGATGCTGCTGATCAGGGCTGGCTGCATGTGGCGCGGGTTGGCTCGAAACATGCTTCAGACCACCTGCTGAGAGGCTGGCTCCGTGCCGCACAGGCTGCATGCAGAGCCGCACCCCCAGTATACCGATTGTGCCGAAAAAGCGGTTTCGGACACCCTTTTTTCAGGGCAGCCACCCGTGCATCCGTGCCGTCATCCGTGGTCGGCCCACGCTCGGTAAGGGAGAGGCTCGTGCCCCCGCGGCCCAGGCGTCGCCGGCCCGCGCGTGATGAGGGCGAGGCCCGTGCATCCGTGCCGTCATCCGTGGTCGGCCCACGCTGGGTGAGGGGTAGGCTCGTGCCCCCACGGCCCGGCCGTAGCCGGCCCGCGCATGATGAGGGCGAGGTCCGTTCCTCCGCGGCCCATCCGTGGTCGGCCCACGCTCGGTGAGGGGTAGGCTCGTGCCCCCGTGGCCCAGCCGTCGCCGGACCCGCGCGGACCCCTCCTACGGCTGGGGCCCCTCCTGCTGCAGCGCGGGCGTGCCGCGGGCCCGCCGCTTCTGGGCGTCACGCTGATGCCTCAAGCCGGTGGCGCAGCAGGCAACCGCGCCGCCGTAAAAGAAGACGAGCCCGGTAAGCAGCCCCAGGAACAGGAACAGCGCGGCAAAGGCGAACAACTGGTGCGCCGAGATCATCAGCATCAGCCAGCGGGAGTACTGCAGGGTGCCCGTCATCCCACCTGGCTGGATAGCCAGGCGGGCTTGCGAGATGTTGTTCAGGTGCCGCAGGTGGACCGTCAGCTCCAGCAAGATAAGCGCCCCGATCACGAAGTCGAACACGAGCGGCAGCCCGGCCTGAGCGCGGTAGGCCCACCAGAATACGGTAAGCAGAACGGTCGTGGTCAGCAAAATAAGCAGGAAGCGACGGCTGACCTTACGCTGGGCGTCCACGTCCTTTACGAAGATCGGGTTGAGCTCGTAGCTGCCCTCGACCTGGATGTGGTTGGCCAACCCACGGGCGCGCAGCCGGGCGCCGTAGAGGGTGAGGAAGTAGTCCGAGCAATACAAAATAACCCAGAGCGCGATGGCGAGCCAGGCATGCTCCGCGAGGAGGGTAGTGGGCACAGGTGGGTTCCTTTCCGGGCGGATGAGTGGATACGGAGCCCCATGGTAGCACCTCGCCATCGGTGAGGTCAAGCGCCCCGGGGGCTCCGGGAGCACAGATCGGGGGCGAGGCGCCCGCCGGCCGCGAATACACGGATAGCGCTCGCCGCAGCGAGCCTATCAGGTTCAGCCAAGTGCTTCCAATCACATCGTCCCCGCAGGGGGTCCGCGGCGCAGCCGCGGCGTGTCCGCAGTCGGCCCGGCCGCAGGCTGCAAGCGGCCCTTATGGGCCCGGGCGCGGTTCAAGGTTTCGCGGGGGCACCGCCTCGTCTATCGTAGGCGGCGTTGACGTCTGGACCACGAAAGTCGCGAAAGCGACACGAAAACGCACGAAAGCGCCCGGCGCGACCACGGAGACGGTGAACATCGCGGCATGCGCAGACCGGCCAGGCCGCGGCGGCACCCCCTCTGAGCGCCTCGCTGGCCCGCGGCGAGACCTTTTCGTGCCTTTCGGGCGGTTTCGAAGACGGCCTGGCCCAACGAGTGCTGCGAGCTCGTCATAAACGGTGAACACGCCGTGAACGCCGCCGAACCCGCCGGCGTCAGGGTGACCGTGCCCAGGCCGCTCTTGGTCGCCCGGATGCTGAACATGTCCAGATCGCCCGTGGAGTTGATGACCCCGGACACGCCGCCGGCGCCCGCGGTGCTCAGCGAGAAGGCCTGGGCGGTCGCGAACGTGTTGCCGAAGTCGTCGTCGGGCGTGCTGGACATCTTGAGCGTGAAACCGCCCGTCGCGTTGCGGACGGCCTGGGCGGTCACGAACAAGGTCGTCCCCGCGCGGACCCAAACGGACGTGGTCGCGTCGGTGGGGCCGCCCATGAAGAGGTGCTGGCCAGGACATCGCCCGCGCTGTCGTACACGGTCAGGTTCGCGCCAAGGGCCGCCCCGCTGGCCAGGTCGAAAAGGTACCTGCCGTCGGCGGTCGCGGTGAGCTTGTATGCCTTCGCCGCCGTCAGGCTCATGGTCCCGCTGACGCTCGCGGCGCCGCCGGGCGGCCTGGACGTTTTGGGTGCCGGCCAGCAGCGCCTAACACGCTCGTGCTCATCAGGCAGCGGTCTTCGAGGGCCTCGAAACTCGGAATTGATGGGTACTTGCTCAT
>CAWEHT010000355.1:0-18189 GCA_963808455.1 uncultured Chloroflexia bacterium
ACCGACTTCGAAAGTTGTTGACTTCCGCGGTGAGGTGTGGTATAAAGGGCCAGTTTTTTGGCGGCAATACACGACGCAGTGGCGCGGGGAGGGACAAATATGGTAACGCGAAAAAGAGCTGTTGACTCGTGAACGCCAGCGTCTCGTCGATGAGCAAGAACGCATCCGGGTTGCTATCGTGGGGCTGCGCGAGGCGCTCAAAGGTGAGGTAGACGTTGACATTGACGAAGGGGACCCTGACCTGATCGAACGGGAGAAGAATGTTGCGCTTCTCTCGTCGCTCGAAGAAGAAGCTGGAGGGGGTTCAGGCGGCCCTGCGTGCCGTCAACAAGGGAAAATACGGCGTTTGTGAACGGTGCGGCAAAGAGATCGACCCGGAGCGGTTGGAAGATCCGGCCGGACGCGACGCTCTGCGTCTCTTGTCAGGTAGAAGTAGAAAAGCTGATCCGGCGAGGGATAGTCCCTCGCAACCAGCAAGAATTGCCATGACGGCGCGGCGGCAGTTGAAGCCGTAACGAACGGTGGTGATGCCAGCCGAGTTAGGACGGTCCGCACGTGCCCGGTAGGGCCAGGACGATGGCCTAACTTCTTTTTTTGGCGCCGCTTTCGCAAGGGGGGAACACATGGGCTGTGGCAATCTGCATGTATCCTCGCATCCGCTCATCAAACACAAGCTATCGATCCTTCGCAATAGGGCTACAGAGCCCAAGAAATTTCGGGAATTGGTTCGTGAGATCTCCATCTTGCTCGCTTACGAAGCTACCGCCGACCTGGGGTTGGAGTCTGTGGCGGTGGAGACGCCCATGGGGCAGGCCGTTTGCCAGCAGTTGACCGAGCAGATCGGCCTGGTGCCCGTGCTGCGGGCGGGACTGGGCATGGTGGAGGGGATCTGGGAGATGATGCCAGGAGCGGAAGTCTGGCATATCGGGCTGTTCCGCGACGAACGCACGCTCCGGCCGGTCGAGTACTACAATAAGCTGCCGGTGGCCCCCACTGTTCAGGTGTGCCTGGTCCTTGACCCTATGCTGGCAACCGGGGGCACGGCAGTGGCGACGGTCAACATCCTGAAGAAGTGGGGGGCTCAGCGCATCAAGTACCTCGGCATCATCGGCGCGCCCGAGGGCCTGGAACGCTTACAATCAGCCCATCCCGATGTGCCGGTCTATCTGGCGGCCCTGGATGAGCGCCTGAACGAGCACGGTTACATCATCCCGGGGCTCGGCGACGCCGGCGACCGCCAGTTCGGGACCGCCTGAAGGTGTGCTGAGGGAATCACTATCATGGCAAGCCATGACCGTCCGTCGTGGGACGACTACTTCATGGGCATCACGGGCCAGGTCGCCAAGCGCAGCACCTGCGACCGCGCCCGGGTTGGCGCCCTCATTGTCAAGGACCGGCGTATCCTCACCACCGGTTACAATGGAGCGCCGGCGGGGTTGCCCCATTGCGATGAGGTAGGCCATCTGATGGTCGGCGGCCACTGCGTGCGCACGTTGCATGCAGAACAAAACGCCATCATCCAGGCCGCTTTGCACGGCGTCAGCGTGTCGGGCGGCACGATGTACGTCACGCATCAGCCTTGCCTGACCTGCGCCAAGATGATCATCAACGCCGGCATCGAGCGCGTAGTGTACGCAGGGGCCTATGCAGACGAAAATGCACTGACGTTCCTCCGCCAGGCCGGTGTGAAGCTTGATGCAGGGGACGAGCCGGGCGCATGCGGCACAGCGGAAGAGGGAGACGCGAGCCGTGACGCCCGATAGTCGATCGATCCTGAGGATGCCTCCGCGTTTCCGATGGGGCGTGGCAACCGCCGCTCATCAGAATGAGGGGGACAACACCAACAACCAGTGGGCGGCCTGGGAGCGCCAGGCCGGAAGGATCCGGAACGGCCAGCTTAGCGGCAAGGCCAATGGCTGGTGGGACCTGGCGGAGGCCGCCGCCGATTTCGATCGGGCGGCCGACCTGGGGCTGAACAGCCTGCGCCTGTCGGTGGAGTGGAGCCGCATCGAGCCCGAGGAAGGAGTGTTCAGCGCTGCGGCGCTGCGCCGGTACCAGGCGATGCTCGGCCTTTTGTGCGAGCGTGGCCTGGAGCCGATGGTAACCCTGCATCACTTTACGGACCCGCTGTGGCTGGCGCGGTTGGGCGGCTGGGAGAACCCGCGGGTGAGCGACTATTTCGGGCGTTTCGTGGCCCGAGTCGTGGACGCGCTGGGCGACCAGGCGCATATCTGGTGCACGATCAACGAGCCGGTTGTGTACGCCTATTCGGGATATCTGGAAGGTAGCTTCCCTCCAGGCGCCAAGAGCCTGCCCCGCGCCTCGCGCGTTTTGCGCCGTATGATGCTGGCCCACGGCCGTGCCTACCGCGTGATCCACGCTGCGCAGAACGATGCCATGGTTGGGATAGCCCATCACATGCAGGTCATGTTGCCGGCTCACCCCGGCTGGCTGCTCGACCGCTACGCCGCCAGGGTGGCAGATCATCTCGCCAACGGGACAAGCCTCTCGGCCGTGCTGCTTGGCCGGCTGACGCCGCCGATCGGTTGGGGCGAGACCGTGCCGGAGTTGATCGACTCTGCCGACTACGTGGGCCTCAACTATTACTCTACCGTGCGGGCGACGTTTGACCTGGCCCGCCCGGCGGAATTGTTCACGCGCCGCTTCCTCGACCCTCACGGAGAGTTGAGCGAGGTCACCGGTTCCGGCCAGCACTTCAGCGAGATCAATCCTCGGGGCCTGTATCTGGCCTTGAAGCGGCTGAGCGGCTACAAGAAGCCCATCTATATCACCGAGAATGGCCTGCCGGACCGCCTGGATGCTATCAGACCGCGTTTCATCGCCACCCACCTGGCAGAAGCGTGGCGCGCAATCCAGGAAGGAGCCGACGTGCGCGGGTATTACCACTGGACGCTGGTAGACAACTTCGAATGGAGCGAGGGCTACAGCCTGAAATTCGGGCTGTTCGAGATGGACCCTGACAGGCGGGCGCGCACGGCAAGGACCAGCGCGGCCGTCTACGCACGCATCGCGCAAGCGAACGGGGTCCCGCGCCAGGTCATGGAGCGGGTGGCCGGCAGCTCCGTCCCTACGTACTTCTCGCAGTAAGGTGACACGCGCGCGAGGCTCAGTGCTGCCTCAGCCTGAACTCCTCATTGCAGGGGCCGTATTGTCGTTGGTCCTGGCGAATAACAGGTGCCCGGCGCCCCCACCGGGACGCGCCGGGCTATCATGGTTCAGTGTCCTTACTGGGGTCGAAAAGACTGGGCAGTCGAACGAGACCGGTCAGGCTGGCTGGACCAGGGCATAGACCAGGGAGCCTCTGTCAGTATTGTTTGGATCGGGCGGAGCGAAGACCGACGACGGTGCGAGCGCGCTAGCTCTTTTTGCGGTGGGCCAGGGTGCGCGCGATGATGTCTTCCTCGTCGTCTTCCTCAATTTCCCATGGCCGCACCTTCTTCTGGCGGTCGCGGCGCTTCTCGGAGCGCTCTCGGCGCGATGCCTCACGGAACGCGGTTTCGAAGGGCGAGACAAAATCCTCCTCGGGGGCAAACTCCACCACGTTTTCCGCGAGTGCAACTGGCGCCTCGGCGGTCGGCACTTGCTCGGCTGCGGGCAGCAGTTCCTTCATGCTGAGGTCGATGCGACCCCGGCGGCGATCAATCCCAACGACTTGGACCTGGATTTCGTCGCCCACCTTGACCACGTCTTCGGGCTTTTCTACGTAACCGCGGCCCATTTCCTTGACGTGCAACATGCCATCGCGCCCTACGTTGATATCCACGAAGGCGCCATAGCGCTCCAGGCGGGTGACTTTCCCTGAAACCACCATGCCTTCTTCCAGGTCACGCATGGTGAGGGTGCCGGGTGCGATCATGCTCAGGCTGATCCGATTCTTCTCGCGGTCCAGCTCTTTGATCCACACCGTGATGACGTCACCTTGCTTCACCAAATCAGTCGGCTTGGTGACACGGCCAGGGGACATCTCCGAAACGTGCACGAGACCATCGCGGCCAACGCCGATATCGACGAAGGCGCCAAACTCTGTCACACGCTTGACAGTCCCCTCCACCTCCTGGCCAACGTGAATGGTTTTCACCACTTTACGGGGTGGAACTGTTAAAGTGGGTTCTTCTTGCCGCACGATCTTTTTGCTCCTTAAACGCTACCTGGACGGCCTCCCAGCCGTCATCTTTGCCATTATACTTACAATGTAAGCCCTGTCAAAATGGGCCATCCGGCCCCTATTCCTCGAGGGTCGAGAGGTCGCCTTCAGGCATACCGAGCGCCCGGGCGCGCAGCACGCGGCGCATGATTTTGCCGCTGCGCGTCTTGGGCAGGGTGGGCAGGAACTCAACCCTTTCGGGGCGGGCAATTGGCCCCATTTCGTGCGCCACGTGCGCTCTCAGCTGCTCTGCGAGGGACTCCGACGGCTCATGGCCGGCGCGCAGCAGGACGTAAGCGTAGATGGCGTTGCCTTTGAGCTCGTGAGGCAGCCCGATGGCCGCGGCTTCGGCCACGGCCGGATGGCTCACGAGCGCGCTCTCAATCTCGGCCGTGCCCAGCCGGTAACCCGACACTTTGATGACATCGTCAACGCGGCCGATGATCCAGAAATCACCGTCCTGATCACGGCGGGCGCTGTCGCCGGTGAAGTAGGCGCCGGGGAATCTCGACCAGTATTGTTTGACATAGCGATCCGGGTCGTTGTAGATGGTGCGCAGCATGGCCGGCCACGGCCCCTTGAGGACAAGATAACCTTCCTCGCCAGGAGCGACAGAGTTTCCGGCCTCGTCGTAGATGTCTGCTCTTATGCCCGGGAAGGGCTGCATGGCGCTGCCCGGCTTGAGGCCCATCGCCGGCAGCGGCGTGATCGTGAACATCCCCGTTTCCGTCTGCCACCAGGTGTCCATGATCGGGCACCGTTCCTTGCCAATTACCCTGTAGTACCAGCGCCAGGCCTCCGGGTTGATAGGCTCGCCAACCGTGCCGAGCAGCCTGAGGCTCGACAGGTCGTGCCGGTTGGGCCACGCTTCGCCGAAGCGCATCAAGCCGCGGATCGCGGTGGGGGCGGTGTAGAGCACGGTGATGCCGTATTTCTCGATCATGCTCCACCAGCGATTCGGGTAGGGGAAAGTCGGCGCACCCTCGTACATGAAGCTGGTAGCGCCAAGCAGCAGGGGCCCGTAGACGATATAGCTGTGCCCCGTGACCCAACCGGGGTCGGCCGCACACCACCAGCGGTCTTCCTCCTTCAGATCGAATACCCACTTCAGCGTCGTTGCGACACCTACCATGTACCCGCCATGCGTGTGGACGATGGCCTTGGGCTTACCCGTGGTGCCCGACGTGTAAAGCATGTACAACGGGTCCTCGGCGTCCATGGCTTCGGTCTCGCAGCGATTGCCGCCGTTGCCGGGAGCGCGCGCGATAGGCAGGGCCATCAAGTCATGCCACCAGTAATCGCGACCGGGTTCCATCGGGACATCCTGGCCGGTGCGCTTGAAGACGATCACGGCTTCGATCGTCGGCGAGCGCTTGAGAGCCTCATCCATGATCCGCTTCAGCTCGACGATCTTGCCGTTCATGAAGCCGCCGTCGCAGGTGATGGCGAGGCGCGACTGGCTGTCTTCGATGCGGCCGTGCAACGCTTCCACCGAGAAGCCGCCATAGACCACGGAATGGACCGCCCCGATCTTGGCGCAAGCCAGCATGGCGATAGGCAGCTCCGGCACCCGGCCCATGTAGATTGTGACCCGGTCGCCCTTGCGGACACCCATGCTGCGAAGCACGTTGGCGAACTTGCACACTTCACGGTTGAGGGCGTGGTACGAGAAGGTGCGGACGTCGCCGTTTCCCCTCCCAGATCAGGGCGAGTTTGTTGCGGCGCCAGGTCTGCACGTGCCGGTCAAGGCAGTTGTAGACGATGTTGGTCTTGGCACCCACGAACCACTTGTAGAAGGGTTTGGCGGAATCGTCCAGCACCCTGTCCCATTCCTGGAACCAGACGAAGTCGCGCGCCTGTTCGGCCCAGAAGGCTTCGAGGTCGTCCTGAGCGCGGCGGCCCAAGGTCTCAGGACTTGGAGCATTGGCATTTGCCACCACTTGCGGTGACGGCCGGTAGATTTCCTGGCTTGATTGCACTGCCACGACTTCAGGCATTGTACGCCTCCTCGTCGCCCCTGACGGCTGACCGCTGCCCTGCACCGGTGGACCGGACGGCCACAAACGCCTAATATATATAATACAATCAGGGTTGGCAATGTAGCCTGCCCCTCAGTGCGGCAGGGTTACCGCAACTGGGCCGGGCGGCAAGCATCCGCAGAGTTTTTCTCTTTCAGGGACGGCTTGCCGGCGGGGGGTCCTGGAGCGCGTCCAGGTGGCAAGTGTCGTTGAGGGACGACAGGACGCAGCCGCGCTCGCCAGCCTCGAAGAGGTTGATGGCACACGGGTCCTGGCCCAGCCGCCACAATGCGTCGTCGCCCAGCTCTAAAATGTTGAGCAGGATGGCGCGGTTGGCGACCGTATGGCCAACCAGGACCACGGTCGCGCCGGCATGGCGGAGCGACAGGTCGGCGATGGCCGCGGACCGCGGGCGCGCATGTCCGCCAGCCGCTCGCCGCCCGGAAAATGGGCCAGGGAGGGGTGAGCGTACCAGGCATCGACGACGTCCGGCCAGCGGCTGCGCGCCTCAGCCGACGTCAGGCCCTGGCATTGGCCGAAATCGATATCGAGCAGGCCAGCGTGCGGCTGCACCGCCAGGCCGGTCAGGGCGCCGATGGCTTCGGCGGTCTGCTGGGCGCGCTGCACGGGGCTGGCATAGATAGCACTGACGGCCCAACGGGCGGCGATGCGTACCGCTGTCAGGCGCGCTTGTTCGAGGCCTGTGGCGTTCAGCGGGATATCGGCACGGCCGCGGAACCGTTCGACGCGGTTCCATTCTGTCTGGCCATGGCGAACCAGGATGAAGTGTGTCATCTGGAGTCCTCGATTGAAAGTTGGCGGGCGGAGCCTGGAGAGGGAGGATTGGGCACGTAGCGCAGGGGGCGGAGTACGGGAGGCGTCTCCCATACTCCGCGCAGCCACTTATTTCCGTGCGAAAGCCTGGCGGCCCGCGTAAACGGCGGAGCGGCCGAGTTCCTCTTCGATGCGCATGAGCTGATTGTACTTCTCCACGCGTTCAGCGCGGGCGGGGGCACCTGTCTTGAGCTGGCCCGTGCCCATGGCGACGGTGAAGTCGGCAATAAAGGTATCGCCCGTCTCACCGCTGCGATGGGAAACCATCGCCGTCCAGCCTGCCTTGCGCGCCAGTTCGATCGCGGCGATGGTCTCCGTAACCGTGCCGATCTGGTTGAGCTTGATCAGGACAGAGTTGGCCGCATTCTCGGCGATACCGCGGGCGATGCGCTCCACATTGGTCACGAAGATATCGTCGCCGACGAGCTGGATGCGTTTGCCGAGCCGCTCGTTGAGCAGTCTCCAGCCTTCCCAATCGTCCTCGGCGAGTCCATCTTCGATCGAGACGATCGGGTACTTGTCGATCCAGCCGGCGTACATATCCACCATTTCGGCAGCGGTAACACGGCGGTCCTCGCGGCGCAGGTAGTACCTGCCGTCCTCGTAGAAACCGCTGGCCGCCGGATCGAGCGCGATGCCGATCTGCTCGCCCGGCTTGTAGCCGGCTTTGGCGATTGCCTCGGTGATCACTTCGACGGCCGCGACGTTCGTCGGCAACACAGGAGCGAACCCGCCCTCGTCGCCGACGCCTGTGGAGAGGCCGCGGGACTTCAGCAGGCCCTTCAGCGCCTGGTACGTTTCCGAGCCCCAACGCAGGGCTTCACGGAAGTCCGGCGCGCCCACGGGCGCGATCATGAATTCCTGGAGATCGGCGCCCTGCCAGTTGGCATGCGCCCCGCCATTCAGGATATTCATCATGGGCACCGGCAACAGCCGTGCCGAGACACCGCCGAGGTAGCGGTAGAGGGGCAGATCGACCGCATCCGCCGCAGCGCGCGCTGCCGCCATGCTGACGCCCAGGATGGCGTTCGCTCCCAGCTTGGATTTGTTGGGTGTCCCATCGAGGTCCAGCATGATCTGGTCGAGGCCGGGCTGATCCATCGCGTCCTCGCCCAGCAAAGCTTCGGAGATCGTTCCGTTGACGTTCTCGACGGCCTTGAGCACGCCTTTGCCACCATAGCGGCTCTTGTCACCATCGCGAAGCTCAATGGCTTCGTGCACGCCGGTGGAAGCGCCAGAGGGAACGGCGGCGCGGCCATAGGCGTCGCAGTCCAGCCAGACTTCGACCTCGATGGTGGGATTGCCCCGTGAGTCGAGGATCTCCACGCGCCAGGACCTGGCTGATGGTCGTTAACATGGCTTTGTCTCCTTCTTGGCATCTATTTCACGTATTCTAGCACGGGCAAGCGAGGCGAACCAAACCGGAAAGCCCGCAAGCGAGGCGGGCCGGCGCCGCGCAGGGCCGGTCACCTCCATGCAACAGGCTGTAACGCAGAACTGTCGGGCGTGGGCGACCCGGAGCTGAACAGGAAAGTACACTGTCTATTAAGTGGCTCGCCAGGGCGGGCGATGCGTGCGCAAACGCTCCGGGCTAAGGAGACTCACCGGCAGGTTTGCGCTAAACCCCATGCAACAGCGAACTTTGTCATGGGCTCGATCCGCGTCTGATACTGTAGTCTGAATGTGGCCAGGCGGCCGCTTCGCGAATCGGGAGCGAATTTTGGGCCTACACGACTTACATCAAAGGGAGCGTCGCTTTTCGCTCGCACTCATCCTGGTGTGCGTGACCCTGGTCGCCGAGGTGGGCGGCGGGTTGTGGACGGGCAGCCTGGCGTTGCTTTCGGACGCAGCGCACGTTTTCCTGGACATCCTGGCGCTGGCCATGAGCTACGCTGCCGTGCGCCTCTCGGCTCGCCCTGCCGATGACCGGCATACCTATGGCTTCCACCGGCTGCAGGTCCTGGCCGCGCTGGCGAACGGCGCAACGTTGGTGCTGGTAAGCCTGGGCATCTTTCGCGAGGTCTGGCTGCGTTTGCGCAACCCCGAGCCGGTGCTGGCCGGCCCCATGCTGGTCATTGCCCTGGTCAGCCTGACAGTGAACATCGCCGTGGCCCTGGTGCTGCACACGCACGATCGTGACGACCTCAACACACAGAGCGCTTTCTTGCATGCGCTCGGCGACGCGCTTTCCTCCATCGGGGTGATCGTCGCCGGTTTGGTCATCTTGTTGACCGGCTGGCTGCCTGCCGATCCGGTGATCAGTGTGGTGATCGGGATCATCATCGTGGTGGGCTCCGTGCGCGTGCTGCGCCAGTCAGTGCACATCCTGGCGGAAGGCACACCTGAAGGCATCACGCCCGCCGCAGTCAGCCAGTTGTTGCGGCAGGTGGCGGGCATCACCAACGTCCACGACCTCCATATCTGGACGGTCAGCCCTGGCTATGTGGCGTTGAGCGCACATGTCGTGCTGGGAGACCAGTCGCTCGCGCAGGTCGCCGAAGTGCAGCGCCAGCTGCGCCGGCTTCTTCAAGATCGGTATGGCATCGAGCACACCACCATCCAGGTCGAGTGCGACAATTGCGGGCAAGGCGCCATCAAGTGCCACGACGGTGCCTGCACGTAAGTGCGGTCGCTGAACACCCCATCTGAAAGGCCCTATTTGCTCACCGTGTAAACGATGAACAGTGGTTGCCCGCTGCGCAGGCCGAAACGTGCTTGCTCGTGGAGGCTTGCTCCCCGCGCACCGGCAAGCGCTGCCAGTGCTGCCACGCGCCCTTTGAACACCGTCTCGTTGGGCACATGCGCCACGTAGAGGCTGTGAGGCTCGGCAAGGAACGGAGCCACGGCGCGGCGAAGCCGGCATCAGGTTGGTCGAGGTTGGCATAGCCGAAGACTTCGAGGGGGTCGAGCCGGCCCTCGCTGAGATATTGCAGCTGGGCATCCATGCCCCAGTCGAGGACGAGCAGCGCCCCAGGTGGCTGGGCGGCCAGGTACGCGGCCAGCCGATAGATGCCGTCGGAGTGTGAGCTGTATCCGCCGGAGCGGGCCAGGATGCGGTGGTAGAGGACTGTGTTCCGGGCGTCAACGCCGGCCCATGCCAGGATAGCCAGCAGGCCGAGCAGGGCCAGCGTCACGTTCGGGGCCGTCGAGCGGAGAGGTCGGGCCGACCAGAGTGTGCCGGCCGCCAGGCCACCGGCCAGGGCGAGCAGCGGGAGGACCAGCGCGAAATGCGTGATGAAAAGATCGCTGACGGTAAAGGCGCTCTGGAGCGTGAACAGGGCCAGCAGCAGGACGGGGAGCAACACGGCCGGGATTTTGCGGGTGCGCAGGCTGCCGGCAAGCACGGCGAGGGCAATGAGGCCAATGGCCAGCCATGGGGCGTAGGAGTTGGCATAAGACTCACCAAGGTACCAGAGATGATCGCCGCGCAGCAAGATCCAGAGCTCGCCCAGCCGGATGAGGAGGTTGGGCCAGTAAGCGCGATTGTTTACTCCATAGTACGACTGCCCCAAGTTGCCCAGGATCGATGCCAGCGTACCGCCGGTGCTGAGATTGAAGGCGATCAGAGGCGCCAGGGGCAGCAGGAAGCAGGCGGCGGCCACGAGCCAGGTTTTCCAGGGATAGGCTGGCCTGGGCCGTGACCTGTCGAGCAACGCTGCCCCGGCGGCAATGATGAGCATGGCGCCAATGGCCCAGGCGAATAACAGCTTGGCGTAGAGGCCCAGGCCCCAGGCCAGCACCGTCAGCCAGAGGTCGCGCGGCCGCCGTTCCTCCCACCAACGCAAGCCCGTCAGGAGGCTTGCCACGAAGAAGAGCGCAGTCAGGTTGGTGACGAAGATGCCCTGGCGGCTCCAAAAGATGAAGCTGGGATTGACGGCCAGCAAAAGCGCGGTGGCGCTGGCTGCGACCGGCCCGCCGAGGCGCCAGGCCAGGCGCCAGGCCAAAGCTAGTGTCGCGGCGCCTGTGAGCAGGGGCAGCCAGCGCAAAGCAGTCGGGTTGATTCCGCCGATCGCCAGAAACGGGAGGGCCAGCAGTACATTGAGCGAGCCGATGTAGTCCTGCACCATGAGTGGCAGATGCCAGGGTCCGATCTGTACCGTGGCATCGCGAAATGCGGTAACCGGCTGGCGCAACAGCAGTTGCATCGCATTGAGGCCGGCTTCCTTGACTTCATCGTACTGCAGGCCGGGGAGCGCGAGCTGATGCGCGCCGAGGGCGAGAAAGGCGCCTGTGCATAGGATGAAGAAAGCGGTGTGGGCGGCCACCCAGAGGTCAACCTCATGCGTGCTCGGGCGGCTGGCTGCCTGCCGCGGTATCCATGGGGGTCAGCGGACCGTTACTGCAGCATTTGAGATCCGGCTCTCGTAGTCGTGGCCTGAAGCGTAGATCTGAATGTAGTTGATGTGCGCCGGGCGCGTGCTCTGCAGCTCGTCGAAGAGGTTGCCTGATTCGTAGGTGTACCAGGCGCCGACCGGGATCTTCTCTCCCGTCGGTTGCTTCCAGTTGCTGCTGGGGGGCAGGTCAAAATAGTAGAAGCTCTGGTACCAGTGCAGGTCTTTGCCATAGATGTCGGTGTAGAAGAGGTCGATCATCACCGGATACTCGGAGCTTTCATAGCCGCCGCCGGGGACGCTTTGCTGGAGCAACTGGAGATCGAGGCTTACCACGAGCGATTCGTAGCCCTGTACATCCCGGTCCAATTCCTGCCTGATGCCGACCATGTTCGGCACGTCGTCTTCCCTCTGGCGCAGAAAGTGTACGACTTTTTGGTCGCCGTTGGCTTCCACCGTGGCCACGCCCGGCTCGCCACGCCCGGCCTCGATGTCCTTCACCAGCTGCCAGGCCGTCAGGCTATCATCGAAGGTGCCGTTGGCCACGAGGTTGAGGGCGGAAGGCACCGGCAATTCGGGGGGGGCGCCCGATTGGATGCTCACACGCTGTTCGTTGCCAGCGGTGACGAGGGCTGACTGCGCCAGGACCTGGGCCGTGCCAGATCGGGTTGTCACGGTGGTGACATTGCGTTCGTCCAGTTCCACGATATAGGTTCCCGGGCTGAGGGTGATCTGAGCTCCCGGCGTGTCTACCTCCAGCGCAATGGGCCGGCCGCTCGTGCGCGCGTTGGCAATGGCAATGCGGCCGGCCTGCAGCCCAAGTATGATTTGCACAGGTTCCACACCCCATTTGTAGCGTGGCCGGCTGGCCCGCTTCAGGAGCACCACGGTGTTCTGGAAGAGCTGCGTAGTGAGTGCGACCTGGCTGTTGGCTCCTGGAGCGGGGACGACGAGCAGCGCGGTATCGCTCGCGCCGGTCGTGATCGAGCTGCTTTCGGGCACGGGGAGCGGTTGGGTGGTGACCGCGGTCGGCTGGTCCTTATCGGAGGTGCGTAATTGCACTGTGCCGGCGAGCGCGGTCACGTCAGGTCGCAGCGCGATTCCGTCGCATGCAGCACGTAATTGCGGGCAAGGAGCGGCACCGCGACCGAGCACAGCGAACACAGAAAGAAGCTGAGGATCAAGATCGTCCACGCTGTTCGTTGCGGACTCCTGCGCCATCGCATCGAGGCAGGTCCTGTCAGATATCCCCGCGCCGCAGTCGGTCAAGGTAGTGACACCGCGTCTCGGTCGTTCGGGTCGGTTTCCAGAGCCTTGTGAAAGTGGGCAGCGGCGCGGTGGAAGTCTTTCCTTTCTATGTAGATCAGGCCCAGGTTGTAGTGCACATGGGGCACGTGGGGATCCAGCGCCAGCGCCAGTCCGTAGGCAGCGATGGCGCGGTCCTGGTGCTCGGCGCTGGCCAACGGCAGCTTGCCGAGGTAAGCCGCCGCCAGGTTGGTCCAAACCATGACGTTATCCGGCTCCAGCAGGGTCGCGGCCTCCAGGATGGGCACGGCCTGAGCGAACTTGCCTTGCAATATGTACGCGCCCCCCAGGTTGATAGCCCCCGGCACATTGTGCGGGTCGAGCTCGCGTGCCGCGAGGAGCTTCGTCGCGGCCTCGCCCGGGCGCTTGGCCGCCAACAGGCGCGCCCCGTCGGCGATAAGTTGGCACGCGCTCTCCATGGCATCATCTGGGCGTTCGGTCTCGGGGGGTGCGCCAGGATCGCCAGCCCGGCTCATAGGCAAGGCCCCTCGCCCGCTGGGGGCGTAGGACGAGGGCCGGGCCACCGATGACCCCGACGGGCAGGGCCCCTCGCCCGCAGGGCGCGCATGCTTCGGGTTGCGAGTTGCGGCCGCGTTTCATTCATCATCGAGCCAGTCTATTTCGCCCTCGTCATAATCGTAAATCTCACCGTCAGCAGCGTCGCCGGTGCCGCCGTCCTCGGGCTCAGCCGCGTCGGCATGCCGCACGTTGAGATCGAACAGGCTGTCGCTGACCCCGCCGCTGTTGAAGTCGAGCACCTGGAGCGCCTCTCCCGCGGCCCTGGCCTGGGCGGGGTCCGGATCGCGCTCTGCCTGCTGCAAAGCACGCCTGGCGGCAGGTCCGCCAATCTCACCGAGAGCGACTGTGGCAGCCTGGCGCACCTCGGCATCGGGATCATTGAGCGCGCGGATCAACGACGGCACGGCAGGGGCGAGAGCCAGTTCACCCGCCGCCACAGCGGCCGCTCGGCGCATCGCCGGCTCGGCGCTCGCCAGCTCTTCGAGCACGAACCTGGCCCAGTAGCGATCGGCGGTGCGGCCCATGGCCAGCACTGCGCTCTGGCGCAGGAGAATATCGTCGTCATAATACGCGAGATGGATCAGCTCGCGCAGATCGCCGGCGTCCGCGTAGGCCAGCCCTTCCAACGCCCTGCGGCGCACTTCCGCCGGCTCCCCGGCGCGTTGCCAGGCGCTGCGCAGCGCCTGCTCGGCCCGCTCTGCCGGCCCTTCGGCTATGTCGCCCAACGCTCCCAACAGGACGAAGCGGCCGAGCGACAGGGCGGCAGCCGCTCGCACCTCGGGCACGGGATCGTTGCTGGCGAGGACCGCCAGCGGCTCGACCAGGCTCGGGCGGTCATCTTCCCAGAGTCCGTTTATGGCCAGCGTGCGCACCTGTGAGTCGGGGTCGTGTAAGACCTCGCGCAGGATGGCGTAGAAATTGAGGTGGATGTTGGCCTCGGCCCCTTCGACCAGGGCGCGGACTAAGTCCAGGCGCCGGCGTGGGCTCAAGCTGGCCCAGGCGGCCCGAAAGGTTTCGGCCTGGCGGCGCGGCATGTCGGACAAGGCCGTGAGGCTCGCGGCTGCGATCGGCCGGCTCTCATCGGCCAGCCGTTGAAGGGCGTGTGCTAAATCCTCTGCCATGGTATATCTCTAGAGACCCCGCCTGGATGGGTAGCGGTCACGGCTGCCCACTGGGCGCCGGAATCTGCAATTCTTGGCCAACCTGGAGCATCGCATCCACATCGAGGCCGTTGGCCTGCACGATCGTTTGCGAGTCCATGCCAAAGCGGACGCCGATACTGCCGAGCGTATCTCCCGCCTGTACCTGGTAGGTCGTCATTTTCCCGGCCGCGGTTGTCGTTGGCGTGGCCTGGGATGATTCGGGGGCGGGCAGGCGCAGCTGCTGCCCCAGTTGGAGGGACGTTTCGTCGGTTATGCCATTCAGCGTGGCAATCTGTTGCCAGTCGGTGCCTGTGGCCACACCTATTTCCATGAGGGTGTCGCCGGCCTGGACTGTGTAGTAGCGGGCTGCCTGCGCGGTGGGCGCGGGAGTCCGGGCGGCCGCCGCTGAGGTGGATGTGAGCGATGCCGCGGCGGCGATGGCGCTGGCAGTCGAAGTCATGGTAGGCGTCGCGGTCAAGGTGACGCTCGCGCTCGAGGTGATGGCGGGCGTGACCGTCAGCGTGACGCTCGCGCTGGAGGTGATGGCAGGCGTCGCGGTCTGCGTGACACGCGCGCTGGAGGTGATGGCGGGCGTGGCCGTCAGGGTCACGCTCGCGCTGGACGTCAACGTAGGCATCGCAGCGGGGGTGGCGCTCGCGGTGGGAGTGAGGGAGGGCTTCGCAGCTGGCGTAGCGCTCGCGGTGGGAGTGACGGCGGGTTTCGCGGTGCGCGTGGTCGTCGGGCCGGTAGTCGTTGGCGTGCTGGAGACGCCAACCGTGGCGACCATGGTCGGGGCCGTGGGCCCGGCAATAGCGGTGGCCACCTCCGCGGCGAGCATATCGGAGCCCTGGGCGGATGCGAGAGTCATCGACGGCGGCTCTCCGGCGGTGGATGAGACGGCGTTCGTGAGGGAAAGGGCCGGCGTGATGGGCGAGGTGAAGAAAGACGCGGGCACGGCGCCCGAGGTTGCCGAGCCGGGAGAGCCGGCCGGCTGGACGGTACCGGGAGGCAATTCAGGAAGCTCCACCAATTCCATCAGGCTGTTCTGCAGGTGCGACATATCCTGCGCGGCGGCGCGAAGCGGCAGGCGGCCCACGCCCCAATAGAAAACCAGGACGAGCGCTGCGGCGCCCAGGAACCACAGGCCCAAGGGTGGGCCTATAGGCTTCATTTGCCGCCCGCAATGGGGGCAGAGTCTGAGCTCGATCGGCGAGCGCCGGTGACAATGTGCACAGCGCACCGATTGCGTCTGGCGCCGTTGCCGGGCTCCACATTCGGGGCAGATCAAAGTGCCCTGTGATAGCCGCGCTCCACAGCGTTTACAGTACATGCCGGATTCTTCCTCAGCCTCGGACTTGCGAGCGTGTTGCCTGGCTCATCCAGGGATTCTGCCGTCAGTGCGGTGTGATCGAAGGAAAAGTCCCTGTGACCAGCGACGTTACCTCGCTGACCGTGAGCATCGCCACCAGGATCAGTAACACCCCCAGGCCGATCAGATGGACGATCCCTTCTTGCATCGGCTCGATGCGCTTGCGCCGCACGGCCTCAACGATCACGAAGAGCAAGCGGCCGCCGTCGAGGCCGGGGATCGGCAACAGGTTGGTCAGCCCGAGGGCCGTGCTCAGGGCGCCCATGAAGGACAGGATCGGCTTGATCGAATCGACCGCGATGGAAGAACGGACAACCTGGCCGGTGACGGCGGCAATGCCCACCGGGCCCATAAAACCTGCATCGGCGATCGGTTTGCCCGCGCGGATCAGCGCTGCCGGTATCGAGAAGGTCAGAGCAATCAGGGCCGCTGTTTGCTCGAAGCCGAAGGCCACGGCTTCCGGTAGCGTCACGGGGCGCTCGGGAGGCGGCGCGATGGCCACGCCCAGGGCGCCCTCGCCGGCAGGCGGCTGGACGCGCGGGATGATGCTCAAAGTGAGCGTGTGCCAGGCGCCATTGGCCTGGCGCTCGACCTCGTAGCTTGCCGGGCGGCCCAGGTTGGCCTGGGTCAGTTGCTGTAGAGCAGAGAAGTCGGTCACAGGCTGGCCATTGACGGCGACGATCTTGTCTCCGACGTTGAGCCCTGCCAGGCTGGCCGGCGATCCGGCGGATAGGCCCTGGATGACGGCGCCTGTCTCCTTGCTCTGGTCGGGCAGGCCGGTCAGCGCGACCCAAACGCTGAACAGCACGACGGCCAGCAACAGGTTCATGGCTGGCCCGGCCAGCAACGTGGCCGTGCGAGCGAGCTTGGGGGCGGCAGCCATGCTGCCCGCCTGGCTGGGATCATCTTCCCCTCGCAGGCGAACGAAGCCTCCGAAGGGGATGGCATTGATGCTATAGACCGTCCCATCGCGCTCGCCGAGCGTGATCAGGCGTGGTGGAAAACCGAAGCCAAATTCCTCGACGACGATGTGATTGCGTTTGGCGACGATGAAGTGGCCGAACTCGTGCACAAAGACCAGAATGCTCATCACTACGATAAACGACACAACTGTCAACGCCATACAGAACCTCTTCTGGAACATTATACTCAGCGCGCCAACATCTGGCAACCCGTGAGCGTTGGCGCCGGTCAGGTTGCCTGGATGCGGGTGCCGGCCTGAGATGCCGGATCAACCAGCACCGACCGGAGCAGATCCGGAACCAGCCCGGATATGATCTGCACCACGGTCGGGGCCGGCATGCTGTTGAGCAAATTCACCATTTCAGATACTTTGGTGAGCATGCCGCCGGTCACGTCAACACCGCGCGAGCCGCCGAGGGCGGGCACGAGTTGGCCGAGGGTTGTGGGCGTGATCGCGGGGATCAAGTCGCCGCCCGTGCCTGCCGCCGGATCGGCGGTGAAGACGCCGGGCACTTCGCCGGCGAGCACGATGCGCCGGGGCAGAAGGCGGGGGGCGAGCCAGCCAAGATCTGCTCCGTGGACACGATGGTCCCGCCCTGCTCGACATCAAGCGCTACGTCCCCATAGACGAGGGGCACCAGACCGTGCTCCAGCGCAGCGGTGAGCGGCCGCTCGTCCATCGACGTCAACAACCCACCGCGACACGAGGCGGAGGCCGAAGGTTGGAGCGGCAAGACGTGGACGCCGGCATCCCACAAGGCATCGACGACCTGGCGGTCCAGCTGTGCTGCAGCCCGAGCCGTTTCGGCGTAGCCGCGCCAATCTTCGAGAGAATGCACGCCACGGCGCGTGCCATGTCGCTGGGCCACTACATGGCCAAAAGAACCGCTACCGTGCCCGAGCAGCAGCCGCATGCCGGGCCGGTCGGCGAGCGCACTGGCGAGCTCGTGGGATAGGCGCAGCAGCACATCCGGGCGTACTGTCAGCGCACGGGTCTTGTCGGTTACCAGCGAGCCGCCCAGCTTCACGAAGACGAGTTCGGCCCCAAAGAAACCGTCGTCAGCCAAGAAGGCGTTCTCCCTTCGATCAGGCAACGAGGGGCAACGAGACGTGGGCCGGCCAATCCGGGCCCCTATTCCCTGCCGACCTTGATGGTGTCGCCTTGGACGACGACCCAGTCACCATCATGGATGGCCGACAGGTCGATCTGATCGACCATCGGGATGCCGGCAAGGATGGCGCCGACGGCGACTATGGCTTCGCTGTGGCTGTTGATCATGGCAGCCGGGCCGCACCCGCCGCGGCCCAGGCGCAAGATGGTGTACGAGCCCACGGTGCTGCCCTTCCCTGTCGGAAACACGAGGATGGTCCCCGCTATAGATTTGCCTGAGGGATGTCCTGGCTCGATGACGACGCCGGTGTCGGGTGCTACACTGCCCAGAAAGCCGATCGGGGCTGGCGAAATCAGGGGCCAGCCCTTCTGCGCAGCCCTCGCAAATCGTCCGGCCCTGCAAGGTGATGGTTTCAGCCATATTGCATCTCA
>CAWEHT010000356.1:0-4773 GCA_963808455.1 uncultured Chloroflexia bacterium
TCATTATTATGTATTTCGTCGCAGCATATCTAATGCTCGGAATATTGCCTCGACTGCCGGCGATGAAGGCCTGATCGAAGTAGTCGGTACAAGTATTGCCTTTTTATCAATGAGTGACGGCCGAATTATTTCGGGTGAGCAATGCCAATGATTCCATGGCTCTCTCCCGAGAAACTTCCGTGGGATGTAACAGATGCCATATTCTGTCACCACGTAATGGATATCTCCCCGTGTCAGGGTTACACCCGCTCCTTCCTTCATATTAGGGACAACTCTGGAAATGTTCTGCCCCGCAGCAGTGGATTGCACAGCCAGGATTCGGTTTTTCCACCCTTGAAAAGACCGCGCCCCGCATGAAGTCGGCCTGCCCTCCGACGCCGCTGTGAGAGATAGAGGCCGATCGATTCTGAGGTCACCTGACCCGTCAGATCTATTTCCAACACTCTTGATGGCAACCATGTGGTCCTGGCGTGCAATGTTCATGGGACTGTTGGTATAATCGATCGTCCAACATTCGAAGGCGGATTGGTGGCTGAAGATATTTGTAGGTTGACCTCCGTTCCATGCAAAATGTTGTTACAGTTTTTCCACGATCGATGGTTTTACAGGATGTTTAGATGACGCCCTGCCTCATGAGTTCTACAATCCCGTCACTGATAAGTTCCATGTATAGATGCAGATGTTTTTCTTGGGAGAGATTTCCAGAACGGCATTCGGGATTTTGCCATAGCCCACCTGGAGGGTATCTCCGTCTTCAATCAGACGAGACACGTATCAGCCATCAGACTGACCTGTTTCATTATGGGCTTTGCGACTGTATTCCAGCAGGTACTCATCGTGGGGAAGCGATACGTCCACATGGTGGTTCTGATCGAAAAACGTCAGAACTGAGGCGTACGCCAACTTTATGACTGGACAACAACAACGGTTGCCCGTTGAACTGCTGCTTTAACGACGTCCACGCTGATACCGAGGCTCATCAATCCGTATTCATCCGGCGGTGTTGCCTGGATCAATGCAATGTTTGTTGTTATGTTCGTCTGCTTCTGGCTTCGTGGTCTTTGTTGTCTGACACGCGTGCAATCGGTTCAGCGATGGGCCGGCGGCGAGCACGGACGGCCAACGGCGCGCCGGTCCGAAACCTGTCTGCGCGTGCGCTGCTATGGCCCAGCGGTCGTGCATTCAGGGCCGGAGCCTCGGTGAGCCACCACCTGGGCGTGGCTGGGGCAGGGCAACCGGCGGACAGTCGAGCGGGGACAACCTGGATCACACAATAGCACAAGGCGCGCACCCTGTCAATGGCCAAAACCTGCGCCAAAACCTGCGCCATTGACCATGAACGTGGCCACGAATCGCATTCCGCCCCCCCCCCCCCCACACGGCAGCGGCGCGTGCGTTCCTACGCCGGGCCGCCGCGCCCGGGCGACCGCGGGCCGCTCTCCGGATGGCGGCGCTAGCCCGGCCCGAGGGCGGTAGTGGCCCGGCGTATTGCCTGCGTGAAGGCGTCCGAGGCGCTCGATGGGGCGCGGAGGCCGGCCGGACGGCAGCGCGCCCCGGCGGCTGGAGACAAGGCCACCGGCGGCTGGGCGCGCGGGGGCGGCTGAGGATGCGGGCATGGGCTGCCGGCTGTAGAAACAAGCTGCCCCGACGCAGGGTTGTCGGGGCAGCTCGCCGTCGCCACACAGGAGGCCCCGTCTACCGCGTGTCGACCTCTAACCGGATCGGCGCCTTGGGCGCTGCGGGCCGGCCGGCGTTCATCACGCTGACCTGGGCGGCCACGAGCTGGGCCAGGTTGCGGAAGGCCGCGGCCTGCTCCGAGTCGGGCTGGCACACCACGGCCGGCTGGCCGGCGTCGCCGTCCTCGCGGATGAACGGGGCCAGGAAAATGCGCCCGAGGAAAGGCACTCCCAGCTTCCTGGCTGCTGTCTCGCCGCCGCCGATCCCGAAAACTTCGCCGGCCATGTTTTCTACCACGCCCATCGCGGGCACTTCGAGGCGCTGGAATGCCGTGAACCCGCGCGTGGCGTCGGCCAGGGCTACGGCCTGAGGTGTCGTCACGATGACGCCCCCGGTCAACGGCACCGATTGGGCCAGGCCGAGCTGGGCATCGCCGGTGCCGGGGGGCAGGTCCACCACCAGATAATCGAGCTCATCCCACGTCACGTCGGTCAGCAATTGCCGGATGGCCTTGTGGAGCATCGGCCCGCGCCAGATCAGCGCCTCGCCTTCCGGCACCAGAAAACCGATCGACATCACCTGCACGCCATGGGCAACTGGAGGCACCAGCCTGTCGTTTTCCGGCGCCGGCATGCTCGCCGCGCTCATCATGATTGGGACGTTGGGGCCGTAGATGTCGGCAGCGAGGCCTTCGGGCTCCTCGGCCAGCCACCAGACGCCGGAGCACCCCACACCTGAAAGCGGCGGAACTACTCCACAAACGTAATTTTCAATACTTACAGCAAGGCCGCTCTTGATGATAATCTCGATCAACGATGAACGTTCTAAGGCGAACGTTCCGGATGGAACGGAATTCAAGATGGTCCGGGGCCAAGCCGCAGGCAAGAGGCAGGCCAGCGCCCGGCGGTTTCTAGTGACAGAAAGGAGATTCAGCGATGTCTGACTTTGCGGGGGTTCGTCACGTCGGTTGGGGGTCCAAGGACCCGTGGCATTGGCGAGGTTCTACCAAGACGTGATGGGGATGACGGTGGTGGCGCAGACCCCGGCGAATTCGCCCTGAAGCCCCTGCCCCTTTCCCGAGTGATATCCCAATGACTCTGCCGGCAAAGTGGGGTGCAGCCGGTCTGCGTGCTGACGACCGCCTGTTCGCTGCGTGAGGTTCGCCAAAACTATGGATATGATGCGCCTCTTCTCAACGATCCGCAAGGAGTTCATCCAGCTTCTGCGCGACCCGCGCACCCTGGGGATGACCTTCGCCATGCCGTTGATGCAGTTGCTGCTATTGGGCTTCGCGGCCACCAACGACGTGAGGAATGTGCCGTTGGCGGTGATCGACCGGGACCGTACGCCGGCGTCGCGGCAGTTGGTCGATGCCTACCGCAACGCAGACTATTTCCAGATCGCCTTCGACGTCGACAGCGAGAGCCAGCTGCGGCAACTGGTCGATAACGGCAGTGCGCGCGCCGGGCTGATCATCCCGCCGGGCTACGGCGCCCAGCTGGCCGCCGGGCAGACGTCTCCGGTGTCCTTTGTGCTCGACGGTTCCGACCCGGCCATCGCAGGCACGGCGCTGGCCAACGCCAAGTCGATTGCGCAGGCGGTATCGACGAACCTGCAGGCGAAGCAGGTGGCGGCCAGCGGGCAGGCGGCGGGAAGGGCCGGCATCGACGTGCGGACGCAGGTCTGGTACAACCCGAATCTGGTCAGCGCCGACTACATCGATCCCGGCTCTCATCGGCCTCATCCTGCAGTTTACGACCCTCAGCCTGACAGCCAACGCGATCGTGCGCGAGCGTGAGCGGTGCAGCATTGAGCAGTTGATCGTCACACCCATCACCTCAGCCGAGTTGATGATCGCCAAGCTGGCTCCCTTTGTAATCATCGGCATGCTCGATACGATCGAGGTGCTGGTGCTGGGTGTGTTGATCTTCGGCGTGCCCATCAACGGGAGCGTAACGCTGTTGCTGGTGCTGTCCGGCCTGTTCCTGGCCTGCATCCTGGGCATCGGGCTCTTCGTCTCTACCGTGGCCCACACACTGCAGCAGGCGCAACTCATGACGGTGCTGATTCTTGTGCCGTCGCAGTTCCTTTGGGGCTGATCTACCCGCTGGCGGCCATGCCGAAGATCTTGCAGTGGATCAGCTACCTGTTTCCGCTGCGCTATTTTCTCGTGATCTCCCGTGGGGTTGTGCTCAAGGGTGTCGGGTCGGCGGCATTGTGGCCTGAAATCCTGGCGCTGGCGGTATTCGCGCTGGTCGTGATGGGCGCGGCTGTGGCCCGCTTTAGAAAGAGTCTGGACTGACCTATGAATGCGATCCGGCTGATGTCCATGATCCGTAAGGAGTTCATTCAGATTCTGCGTGACCGGCGCACGGTGGGGATGATCTTCATGATGCCGGTGATGCAGCTGATATTGCTTGGTTACTCGGCCACCAACGACGTGAGGAACGTGCCGTTGGCGGTGATCGACCGGGACCGCACCCAGGTCTCCCGGCAACTGGTTGACGCTTACCGCAACGCCGACTATTTCCACGTCGATTTCGACGTGGACAGCCAGAGCCAACTGCGGCAACTGGTCGATAACGGCAGCGCACGGGCCGGGCTGATCATCCCACCGGGCTACGGCGCCCAGCTGGCGGCTGGCGAGACGGCCTCGGTGTCGTTCGTGCTGGATGGCTCGGACCCTCGATCGTGGGGACGGCCCGGCCAACGCTCAGTCGATTGCGCAGGCGTTGTTGACATCGCTACAGACGGAGCAGGTGGCGGCCAGCGGGCAGGCGGCGGGGGGCGCTGGCATCGACGTACGGACGCAGGTCTGGTACAACCCGGACCTGGTCAGCGCCTACTACATGATCCCCGCCCTCATCGGCCTCATCTTGATGTTTCTCACCGGCAATCTCACCGCGCTGTCCATTGTCCGCGAGCGTGAACGGGCACTATCCAGCAGCTGGCGGTCACGCCCCTCCAACCGATCGAGCTCGATGATCGGCAAGCTGGTACCTTTCCTGTTCGTCGGCTTGCTGGCAACGATGCTCGTCCTCGGGCTGGGCGCCTTGATCTTCGGCGTGCCCATTAACGGGAGCATACCACTGTTGC
>CAWEHT010000357.1:0-8574 GCA_963808455.1 uncultured Chloroflexia bacterium
AACTCAGCGCCCGCGCCTCTTGACCTCCTCGCCAATGTATGCTACACTGCCGTTAACGTGTGCGCACACGTTAACGGCCGCCCACCCCTGCTGGTGGGCAGGCACCCGCTGGAGAACTACGTGCCGGTTACGATCCTCGACATCGCCAGGGAGGCAGGTGTCTCCCACGCGACGGTTTCCAGGGCGCTGAATAACAAGGGCGACCTCAGCCCTGCCACCCGGACCAGGGTGCTGGCCGTGGCCGAGAGGCTGCACTATGTGCCCAGCTCCGTCGCCAGGGCGCTGGTGTCGGGTCAGACGCGCACCTTCGGCCTGATCGTCAGCAACAACGCCAGCCCATTCTTCAGCGAGATCGTGCGGGCAATCGAGGGCACGACCAACGCCGCCGGCTTCGGGCTCCTCTTGTGCAATTCCGCCGAATCCCAGGAACAGGCGCTGCGTTGCCTGGGCATGCTGCTTTCCAAGCAGGTGGACGCCATCATCCTCACGCCTGTCCAGAGTGACAGCCGCGACATCGCCTTGCTGCAGCGCGCCGGCGTTCCCTATGTGCTGCTGCTGCGCCGTTTTGCCGACCTCGCGGCGGATTCAGTAGTGTTGGACAACGTCAAGGGCGGCTTTCTGGTAACCGACCATCTGCTCAACCTGGGCCACCGGCGGATCGGCCACGTGGCCGGCCCGGGCCATATCTTCAGCGCCGAAGGGCGCCTGGCCGGCTATCGCATGGCGCTCGGCGAGCGGGGGCTGGCTTATGATGAAGGGCTGGTTGTCAACGCCGGCTTTACCGTGGCCGGAGGGTACGAGGCCGCCATGCGTTTGCTCGGCGCGGGCCGCTGTCCTGCCGCTGGGCCGGAACGAGGAGCGCCCGCCCCCACCGCCATTTTTGCCTCCACGGATCTGCAGGCCGTAGGCGTGCTCAAGGCCGCCAGGGAGCTGGGCCTGCGGATCCCTGGCGATGTCGCCCTGACGGGCGGCGACGATATCGAACTCGCCGAGTATCTCGAGGTGCCGCTCACGACTTTTCGCCAGCCGGCCCATGAAATTGGGGCCGCGGCGGTCGAGATCCTGCTGGCTCGCCTCGCCGGTGACCAGTCTGGCCCCCGGCAGGTCGTGCTCGAGCCGGAGCTGGTTGTGAGAAAGTCCTCGGGCTACCCTATTATTCAACAGGAGCTATACACATGACCGAGCAGATCTCTCCTTCGACCCTGCGCCCGACCCTGCGGATGCTTTCTGACGAGCAGATTCGAGCCATCCACAACACGAGCCTGGATATCCTGTCCGGCACCGGGATATCGCTGAAGCATGATGGGGCGCGGACCCTGCTTCTGGACCACGGCGCGTGGGAAACCGACGGTCGCGTCAAGATCCCCGAGCACCTGGTCATGGAGGCCATCCGCACCGCGCCTTCGCGCATCCCGATGCACAACCGGCTGGGCCGCCTGACGATGCCGCTCGAGGAAGGCAAGGTCTTCTTTGGGACCGGCTCGGACTGCCCGTTTACCATCGACGCGGAGAGCGCGAGCGGCGCCCCGCCGTCGCCGAGGATGTCAGCCGCTTCGCTCGGCTCACCGACGCGCTGGACCAGATCGACTTCGTCATGTCGATGGGCACCCCCTCGGACGTCCCCACGATGGACCACTACATCCATAGCTTCATCCGCATGATTCGGGGATCGGTAAAGCCCAACGTCTACACGGCGAGCTGCCGGCGCGACACCGAGGATATCTACGAGATTGCTTGCGCGGTGGCCGGCGGCGAGGCGCAGGTGCGCGAGAAGCCGTTCATGCTGCTGTACGTCGAGCCGATCTCGCCGCTGCTGTACAACCCGGAATCGGTGGACAGCCTGCTGTTCTGCGCCGAGAAGGGCATCCCCGTGACCTACCTGCCTTCGCCGAACACGGGCGGCGGCGGGCCGATCACCATGGCCGGCGCCCTCGCGCTGGGCAACGCGGAGTGCCTGGCCGGGCTGGTGATGTCTCAGCTGGTGCGCCCGGGGACCCCGTTCCTTTATGGCATGAACATCGCCGCGCTTGACCTGCAGACCACGATCGTGGCCTACGGCGCGCCGGATTGGGCACAGGCAGTCGCCGCGGTGAGCGATATCGCCCGCTTCTATCACCTGCCGGTGTGGGGCGGCGCAGGCGCCACGGATAGCAAGGTTGTCGATGCGCAGGCCGGCTTCGAGGCCGCTTCGACGATCATGTGCGCCTTCCTGAGCCGGTGCAACCTGGTGCATGACGTCGGCTACATCGAATATGGCAGCACCTCGTCGATGGAGATGCTGGTGATGTGCGACGAGATCATCCGCCACACCCGTTTCATCGCCGGCGGCGTAGAAGTCAGCGACCGCACGCTGGCCCGCGAGGCCATCCATCGCGCCCGGCCGGGCGGCGGCTTCTTTGCCGACGATCACACCCTCGAGAACTGGAAGCAGGCGCAATGGCGGCCGGGCGTGATCGACCGCATGCGCTACGCGAACTGGTCCGCCAAGGGCGCCAAGGATATGGCTCAGCGGGCCAACAAGCGCGCCCGTGACATCCTCGCCGGGCACGAGGTCCCGCCGCTGTCCCAGGCCGCGGAAGAAGCGATTGCAGACGTGCTCAAACGGCGCGCTGCCTGATCGGGCTTTAGGAGGTATCGATGGGGCGCATTTTCGTTCCCACTGGTGAGACCTTGCCGCCGGCCGCCGACGCCGTGGTCATCGGCGGCGGTATCGTCGGTGTCGCGAGCGCGTTCTGGCTGGCGCGCGCCGGGCTCGAGACGGTGCTGCTCGAGACCCGGGGCGAGCTTTCCAGCCTGACCAGCTGCCAGTCGATCGAGTCTTTTCGGGCGCAGTTCAGCGAGCCGGCCATGGCTGAGCTGGCGCTGGCCAGCATCGGCATGCTGGACGCCTTCGCCGACGTGATCGGCATCCCTGGTTACGACATCGAGGTTCGCCATCAGGGCTATCTGTTCGTGACCGATGACCCGGCGCAGCTGCCCGCCCTGCAGGCAGCGGTGGCCGCCCATCATAGCCTTGGCGTGCCAGACTCGGAATATCTGGATGCGGCCGAGCTGCATGCCCGGTTCCCCTACCTTTCCGAGCGGGCGGTCGGCGCCACCTTCCGCCAAAAGGACGGCTGGTTCTCGTCGCACGGGCCACGCAGGGCTTCGCCAAGGGCTGTGACGCCCGCTTCCTGCTCAACACCCCGGCCACCGCCATCGTGCTGGACGGCCGTGGCGTGTGCGGGGTCAGCACTCCCCTGGGCACCATCGCCACGCGCGTGGCGGTGAACTCCGCCGGACCTTTCGCCGGTGAGGTGGGCCGGATGGCCGGGGTAGACCTGCCTGTGCAGCCGATGCGCCGCCAAAAGGCGTTCGTGACGCCGAAGCCGCAGATCCCCCAGGATGCGCCCCTGGTGATCGACGTCGTCCGTGACGCCTACTGGCGCCCCGAGACCGGCGGCGCCTACATCGCCTGGGTGGACCCGGATGACCAGGTGCGCACCCCCTTGCACAACGTGCCTACCGAGTGGGACTTTCCGGCCGTCACATTGGAAAAGCTGGAGCTGCTCACGCCGTTCTGGGCGAGATCGCGGCGCATCTCAAGAATGATGACCTGCGGATGAGCGCCGGGCAGTACGTCTACACCCCCGACGACCAGCCGCTGATTGGCCCATGGCCTGAGGTGCAAGGCCTGTTCCTCAACTGCGGCTACTGGGCGGGCGTCATGATGTCACCCGGCGCGGGCAAGCGCCTGGCAGACCTCGTGGTCGGGGCCTGTGCTCCACAGTCCAACCCGCTGCGGCCGACGCGCTTCGCCGAGGGCGTCGTCCAGACGGGGGCCAGCTTCCTGCGCGGCCACCACTGAGCGAGGGAATAGCGAGTAGGGAATAGCGAGGGAATAGGGAGTAGGGAATAGAGCCTGCTCCCTGCTCCCTTCCGTCCCGCCAAGGCCATTCCATGTTGCAGTCGGCCTCCTGTGTGGCAACCGCAACGGGGGCAGCGCGCGCCGCTGGGACCAGCCGCCACCACAGGATGCACACGAAGGTCCCCGAACGGGGATGAATAAGGCCCAAAGAACATCCTGTCCATCCTGTTCGAATCAGCGCCCAGGGACGCGCCAACTGGGATGGGCGGACGCAGCTCAGGCCGCTCACCAGGCGCGATCGCGCGGCATGATTTCGCTCCATCCTTCAGTCATCCGCTTCTTGCCCTGGAAAGCCTTTCGGGCGTATAATATGCGGAAATACCGATAATTGCGAGATTCGCCAACCGGTTGGCCCGAGGTATCCGCATTGCTCGACACAGCCGATAGAAGCACGCTCGTCGATTTCACAGCCGATCGTCTCCGGCAGATGATCTTCACCGGCCAGATCAAGCCGGGTGAGATGCTGCCGCCGCGCAAGCAGCTGGCTGCGCGCTTTGGTGTCGGCATCGCCACGATCCATGAAGCCGTGAAGTCTTTGGGCGCCGTGGGCCTGGTGGAATCGCGGCCCGGCAAGGGCACCTGGGTGAGCCACGACGCGCTCGCCAGCGTCATCCACCCCTCGTTCATCCTCAATCGCTTCGGGCCCATGGACGTCGCCGAGGTCTACGAGGCCCGCTTGATGCTCGAGGTGTCGCTCGCCGAGCTGGCGGCCGCCAAAGCCACCCCAGAAGAGATCGAGCGCATGATGACCTGGCTGGACGCGTTCGCGCCAGGTCATCGACGACGATGAGGAATTCGTTCGCACCGACTGGCAGTTCCATATGACTGTGGCCGAGGCCAGCCATAACGTGCTGCTCCAGGCTTTCTATAACCTGTCGCGGGAGCTGCTGTTGGAGCTGATCCGCGAGGTGATCCGCCTCCCGAAGGTCAAGGAGGAGGCATCTGGGATGCATCTCGAGCAGGCCCTGGCCATCGCGCGCCACGATGTCGATGCCGCACGCGACGCGGCCCGCCGGCACATGCTGTATGTGGGCGGCAAGATGTTCCCGCCTGCGCCCCATTGAACTCCCACTCCCGACTTGACTTTTCCCTGGGCCGGGCCTATCATATGCGTAACTTACGAAATATACGATAATTTGCGCTCTCAACGGTAATTGGAACAAATTCTCAGTCGGAACAGGTCATTTATATTAGCCTAAGGAGGAACTGGCAATGGCGCACTTGCTCGACGACTTGGCCGATGCCGTGGTCGATGGCGAGCTCAAGAAGATCGCTGCGCTGACTCAGCAGGCGTTGGATAGCGGCACGCCGGCTGGCGATGTGCTCAACCAGGGGCTGCTGCCGGGGATGGAGGTGGTTGGCCGGCGTTTCAAGGCGGGCGAGATTTCATCCCGGAAGTGCTGCTGTCGGCAAGGACGATGGCGGCGGCGATGGAAGTCTTGAAGCCGATCCTGGCCCGCGGGCCTTCCGTCGGCAAAGGGACGGTGGTGATCGGCACCGTGCAGGGGGATCTGCACAACATCGGCAAGAATTTGGTGGCCATGATGCTGGAGGGCAGCGGCTTCGATGTGGTCAACCTGGGCATCGATGTCAAGCCCCAGGCCTTTGTGGACGCCGTCAAAGCGCACAAGCCCGCGCTGCTGGGCATGTCGGCCCTCTTGACGACGACGATGCCGCGCATGACTGAGACGGTCCGCGCCCTGCGGGAAGCCGGCATCCGCGACCAGCTGAAGATCATGGTCGGCGGCGCTCCTGTCGGGCATGATTTCGCTTCCAAGATCGGGGCCGATGCCTACGCGCCCAACGCGGCGGCGGCGGTCGATGTGGCGAAGGCACTGGTTGCCGGCTGAAGGAGAGGGGCAGGATCATGAATAGCGGATTCAAATCTCAGGTCGTGCCGAGCTACCACCTGCTGACGGAAGAGCAGATCAAGGCCATCCATGGCGCTTCTCTGAATATCCTCGAAAAGACCGGCGTGCGCGTCAACCACGATGAGGCGTTGGAGATGCTGCGGGCCGCCGGCTGCCAGGTGCTCGCCGACAAAGTTGTCCGGATGCCCAACTGGTTGGTGGAAGCCTGCATCGCCAGCGCCCCTTCGCGCATCACCGTTTACAACCGGCTTGGCGCGGAAGCCATGAACCTCGAGGGGCGCAACGTCTACTACGGCCTGGGCACGGACCTGATCAGGACGCGGGATGTCAAGACCGGAGAGATGCGCACCTCTTGCCTTGACGACGTGCGCAACGCGGCGCGCCTGGTGGATGCCTGCAAGGATATCGACTTTGTCGCCTCGTCGGCGCTGCCGAACGAGGCGTCCACCAACATGATGTACATCGAGTGCTTCCGCGCCGAGCTCGAGAACACCACCAAGCCCATCTTCTTCACCGCTGCCGGACACGAAGACCTGGCTGTGATGATCGAGATGGCCGAGGTCGTGGCGGGTGGCGCCGATGAGCTGCGGCGCCGGCCGTTCTTGATCAACTACTCCGAGCCCACCCCGCCCCTGGTGCACTCCTTCGGCGCCGTGAGCAAGGTCTTCCTCTGTGCCGAGAAGGGCGTCCCCATCTGCTACACGCCCGCAGACATCATGGGCGCCAGCGCCCCCGTCTCCTTGGCGGGCGCCATCGCGCAGGCCAACGCCGAGGCCCTGAGCGGCATCGTCCTGCATCAGCTGCGGGGCAAGGGATCTCCCATTATTTCCGGCTTCTTTGCCACCTGCATGGACATGCGCTCGTCCACCTTCGTTTACGGCGGGCCCGAATTCCGCCTGACCCACTCAGCGTACGCCGACCTGTACCACTATTATGGCATCCCCATGTGGGGCACGGCCGGCTGCAGCGATGCCCACGCCTTTGATCAGCAGGTGGGGATCGAGGCGGCGCTGACGATCCTGATCGCCGCCCTCGACGGCGCCAACCTGATCCACGACGTCGGCTACATGGGCGCCGGCCTGCTTGGCAACCCCGTGTCCATCGTGACCTGCAACGAAATCATCGGCTGGGTGAAGCGCATCTTGCAGGGGTTCGAGATCACCCCGGAGATGCTGGCCCTGGACGTGATCCACCGCGTCGGCCCTGGGGGTGACTTCCTGGCCGAGAAACACACGCTCGAGCACTTCAAGCACGAGCTATGGCGCCCGAGGCTCCTGAACCGCGACGATCCCGATACCTGGGCGCAGTACGGCAGCCGCAGCTTCGCGCAGCTGGCGCAGGAGCAGGCGCTGGCCATCCTCGACGGCCATGTGGTTGAGCCGCTGGCGCCCGCCGCGGCCGCACGCATCGAGGAGATCACGGGCGCGCCGCCGTCGAGCTCGAGGAGATGCATTTCATCGCTTAAGGGCTTAGTGCATATGCAGGGGACATCGTCGGTAGCGGCGCCTGTCATTCTGAGTCCCCCATGCCGCCGCGCCGGCACAGGGGCGGCCAAGAAACCCGCCAATGTCACCCTGAGGCCGGGTCCCGTGACGCACTTGACGAGCAGGGTCGCCCAGGCCGAAGGGTCCGTCGCCGGGGAGTTTCTTGGTAGTTCCCCCACGCCGGCGTGGGCCAGCCTGCATGCACGAGAGAAACTTGCCTGCGCCTGGTACAATGCTCGGGTAGTAGCCGGACAAGCTAAGACCGGACCGTCACTGGTGTGATCCAACCCGCTCGGTAGTTTGGTCCTGGTCAGGCGTGATGTGCACACTGGTGGCAGCGCAGCGGGTTGGGCGCTGACCCCGTTTGAAAGATTATCAATTGGGGACCTGACCGGGTCTGGCGGCTCAGATTTCGCACTGGGAGAAGTGAAGCCATGTCTGCTGAGCGTCATGCGGCGCCCCCCAAGACCTGGGAGGGGTTGAAGGTCATCCACCCACACGCTGCCGGGCTGGATATCGGCAGTGCCGAGATTTGGGCCGCGGTGCCCCCGGCCAGCGCGGCCAAGCCGGTGCGGCCCTTTGGCACCACCACCCCGGACTTGCAGGCCCTGGCGGATTGGCTCAAGGCATCGGGCGTGGACACGGTGGCCATGGAGGCGACGGGGGTGTACTGGGTGCCGGCCTATGAGGTGCTGGAAGCCCGCGGCTTCCAGGTCTTTGTGGTCAATGCCCGCCACTTCAAGAACGCGCCCGGGCGCAAGTCGGATATTCAGGACTGCCAGTGGCTGCAGAGCTGCACGGCGTGGGCCTGCTCCGCGGCTCCTTCCGTCCCGAGGCCGAGATCGTGGCCTTGCGGGCCTACCTGCGCCACCGTTCGGAGCTGATCACGCAGCGGGCGGCGCCACATTCAGCACATGCAGAAGGCCCTGCTGCCCATGAACGTGCAGCTGACCCAGGCCGTCAAGGACATCACCGGGATAACCGGCTTGAGCATCATCCGGGCCATCGTGGCCCGCGGGCACCGTCCGATCGCGTCCGTATCGCGAAAGGTGCCCACGAGCTGGTCGTCGACATGTCCGCTACCATCGCCGACGCGATACAGCCGCCAGGCCGGGTCGCGATGCTAGTCGTACCCGCTGACCTCTCCTGGTCGCCCGCCGAGGGCTGCGGACCCGTGATCGTGCCCCAGGTGCGGCGCATGCCTTCGGGTGCGGCTGTCAATCATGCGGCACAACTCGTCAGAAAGCCGGGAACCGCACTCCTGCTCGGCGGGAGCGCCTTTGCACCGGAAGCCTTGGATGCCTCCGCCCGG
>CAWEHT010000358.1:0-27838 GCA_963808455.1 uncultured Chloroflexia bacterium
AAGTTGCCGTGCCCCGACAGATTGAAGAGGATCACGCGTTTTTCGCCCCGCTCCTTGGCCGACAGTGCCTCATCGATCGTGGCGCGGATAGCGTGGCTCGATTCGGGCGCAGGGAGGATCCCTTCAGCGCGCGCGAAGAGCACAGCCGCTTCGAAGCACGGCTGCTGGGGATAGGCCCGCGGCTCGATGTGGCCTTCGTGGACCAGCGTCGAGATCTCCGGCGACATGCCGTGATAGCGCAGGCCGCCGGCGTGAATTCCGGCCGGCTCGAAATCGTGGCCCAGCGTATACATCTTGACCAACGGCGTCAGCCCGGCTGTGTCGCCGAAATCGTACGTGTAGCGTCCGCGAGTCAGGCTGGGGCACGAAGCAGGCTCGACCGCCACGAAGCGCGTGGCTGTCCCCTGCGTCAGGCGGTGCTGCATGAACGGGAACGCCAGGCCTCCGAAGTTGGAACCGCCGCCCACGCACCCGATGACCACGTCAGGGTACTCTCCGATCTCGGCCATGCCCTCCACGGCTTCCTGGCCTATCACCGTCTGGTGCAACAGCACATGGTTGAGCACAGACCCCAAGGCGTAGTGGGTGTCGTCATGCGTTGCGGCCAGTTCCACCGCCTCCGAGATGGCGATGCCCAGGCTGCCGGCGGTTTGCGGATGTTCTGCCAGGACCTTGCGCCCGGACTGGGTGCGGACCGACGGGCTCGACGTGACGGTGGCCCCATACGTTTGCATGAGCGAGCGCCGGTACGGCTTTTGCTCGTAGCTGATCCTGACCATGAAGACGTCGATCTCGATGCCGAAGAACGCGCCGGCGATGGCCAGCGCCGATCCCCACTGCCCCGCGCCCGTCTCGGTCGTGATGCGTTTGATGCCGGACTTCTTGTTGTAGTAGGCCTGCGGCAGGGCCGTGTTGAGCTTGTGGCTGCCTGCCGGGCTGACGCCCTCGTATTTGTAGTAGATGTGAGCGGGCGTATCGAGCGTCTTCTCCAGACGCACCGCGCGGATGAGCGGTGTCGGGCGCCACAGGCGGTACATGTCGCGCACCTCGTCCGGGATCGGGACCTCGCGCTCGCTGCTCACCTCCTGAAGGATCAGGTCCATCGGGAAGAGCGGCGCCAGATCGGCGGGGCCAATCGGTTGCTGGGTGCCGGGATGTAGCACCGTGGGCAAAGCCACGGGAAGATCGGCCGCGATGTTGTACCAGTGCGTAGGAATGTGCGACTGAGGCAGAACGAGGCGGTAGTTGGTGTCCGACATGTTGCCCTCCAGAATGAAAATGACCGACGTTGCCTGGCGGGCTCGCGGGTGAAGGAGGAAGGAGGGGAGCTCGCCAGGCAAATAAAAACCCTCATTCCCACATTGGGGACGAGGGTTCTCACGAACACCCGCGGTGCCACCCCGCTTAGGCCAGCCGTCCAAGGTGATGGTCACCCCGGCAAACGCCGGCTAATGACCGGCACCTGCTTGAACTGGCCTCGCTCGACGCAGAGACGCCGACAGCCCACCGGCCACACGGTTCCCCATAGTGGCCCGGCCACTTGCCCGCGCTGGCAGCTGTCTTGATCTCCTCAGCCATGATAACGGTGGCGTCTTCCGGCACAGCCTAATCGCAGTTAGTCGAAATATCTCGCAGCTCCCGGTTGCCGGGTCTCGTGCTGCCAGCTACATAGATATCGTCCTGCTTTCGGCTTGCAGCTCCCCGGTCCATTCGGCACCGGCTATGGCGCTGGCCTCACAGCCTATCCTATCGGCGCCCGGCTTTCGGGCCTCGGGCAGCTCCATGCTGCACCGTTGGCTGCTCGAAGCCTGTCACCTGCATCCGACCGGATATAGCCAGCTCTCTGTCGCCTCACCCTGGTGCGTACTAGTCCGGTTCACAGCCTTTGAAAGGCAATATGAAATTGTGAGCGCATGTTAGCACACCTCACCCGGCCAGTCAAGGGCGCGTTTGCGCGCGAGTGTACCGCAAAACTGTCGGGGACTCTTATCAGCCTGGAGCGCCAGCCCACAACTTCTCACCACGGCGAGCGGCTCAATAGACAGTGTTCTTTCCTGTGCAGCTCCGGGCGACGGCTGCCCGACACTTCTGCGGTGAACCCAATGAAGCGGGCAAGCCCGAGTGAGGCTCGACCTCGCGCGTGAGAGGCATCGGCCCGCACCCCGGCAGGGCACGGCTGGAGGTCGCCAATGAACATACCGTCGGCTTGCGGCTCGGCACCGGCGGCCTCGAAAAGGGATCGCCTCGGTGGTTCGCAGGAGGAGGCACGGGTGCATTTCGCCGCCAGGCTATGGCACCATGCTATAATATGCGGGCGATCAAGAACATGCGATTAAGCCAACGGCACGGCTGGTGTTGTTCGCGGTCAGGAGCGTGGCATGGTCGATCGGATCATCTACTCGATGGTGGGTGTGGGCCGAGTTTACCCGCCGAACAAGGCGGTTCTGCATGATATCTCCTTGTCGTTTTTCTATGGAGCCAAGATAGGGGTGCTCGGCCTGAATGGTGCCGGCAAGAGCACCCTCCTGCGCATCATGGCCGGCGTCGATACCGGGTTCACGGGCGAGACGATGCTCTCCAAGGGCTTCAAAGTGGGGCTACTCGAACAGGAGCCGGTTCTCGACCGGGGCAAGACCGTGCGCGAGGTCGTGCAAGAAGCGGCGCAGCCGGTCCTCGACCTGCTGGCCCGCTTCGACGCCGTCAATAATCGCTTCGGCGAGGACCTCAACCCGGACGAGATGGAAGCTCTGGTGGGGGAGCAAAGCCGGCTTCAGGAAGAGATCGATCGGGTGAGCGGCTGGGACTTCGACAGCCGGCTGGATCTGGCGATGGACGCGCTGCGCTGCCCCGCCGGCGACACGCCCATCTCGGTCCTCAGCGGCGGCGAGCTCCGGCGCGTGGCGCTGTGCCGGCTTCTGCTCACCGAGCCGGATATCTTGCTGCTCGATGAGCCGACCAATCACCTGGATGCCGAGTCGGTGGCCTGGCTGAAGAAGCATCTGCAGGAGTACAAGGGCACCGTCATCGCCGTAACCCACGACCGCTATTTCCTCGACAACGTGGCCGGATGGATCCTGGAATTGGACCAAGGCTACGGGATCCCATGGAAGGGCAACTATTCCTCCTGGCTGGAGCAAAAACAGGCCCGTCTGGCCCTCGAGAAGACGACCGAGAAACGACGCCAGCAGACGCTGCAGCGCGAACTGGAGTGGATTCGCAGTCGCCTCGCGCTCGCCAAGCGAAGAGTAAAGCCCGCATCAACAGCTACAACGAGCTCCTGAGCCAGGAGTACGAACGGCGCCGAGAGGAGTTGGAGATCTACATCCCGCCCGGCCCACGGTTGGGCAACGTCGTGGTGGAGGCGCAGGGGGTCAGCAAGGCGTTCGGCGACCACGCGTTGTTGGATAAGGCCGACCTTTCAGTTGCCGCCGGGTGGCATCGTCGGTGTCATCGGCCCCAACGGCGCCGGCAAAACCACGTTGCTCAAGATGATTATCGGCGCCGAGCAGCCCGACGAGGGCACCCTCCGCGTGGGCGAGACGGTGGTGCTGGGCTACGTCAACCAGACCCGCGAGACGCTCGACGCCGAGAAGACGGTATGGGAGGAGATCAGCGGTGGCGAGGAGACGCTGGTGCTGGGGCCGCGCAAGGTCAATTCGCGCGCCTACGCGGCCAGCTTCAACTTCCGCGGCACTGACCAGCAAAAGAAAGTGGGTGCGCTGTCGGGCGGCGAGCGCAACCGCGTCCAGCTGGCAAAGATGTTGAAGCAGGGTGCCAACCTTCTGCTGCTCGACGAGCCGACCAACGACCTCGACGTCAACACCCTCCGGGCGTTGGAGGAAGCCTTGCAGGAGTTTGCCGGCTGCGCCGTGGTGGTCAGCCACGACCGCTGGTTCATCGACCGCGTGGCCACCCACGTGCTGGCCTTCGAAGGCGACAGCCAGGTCGTGTGGTTCGACGGCAACTTCTCGGACTACGAGGCGAACCGCCACAAACGCCTGGGCATAACTGCCGACACGCCGCACCGCATCAAGTACAAGCGCCTGATCCGCAGCTAGATTCCGGTGTAAAACCCCGTAGCGTAAGGTGTATAACAAGACTGTCGGGGATCTCTCTTGGCCCGGAGCAGGGGCCCACAGATCCGCCGCGCGGCAAGACAATTTCAGCTCCCGGTGCCGGCAGGAATGCCGGCGTTCCCAGGAGGAGACTCCGTCAGCAGCGGAGCGCAAATCCACTGTGCGACCATTTTTGGTGTCACCGAAAGGGTTCCCTGTTTCTGCGCTTGAGCAGCTCGCCGCCATGAGCCTCCTGGGACTGGCCATTCACGACGAAGTGGCCTCTTGGGTACCGGCCCGGGTCAAGCTCGCGTATCGCCCTCCGCGAGGCGGCCCGGGTCCAGCACAAGGACGACCCTGCCATCCGCCAGCACTGCAGCACCTGTAACTCCTGAGATGGCCAGATAGCCGTCCAGAGGCTTCACGACGACCTGGTAGTGCTGGCGGATCTCGTCGACCACCAGGCCGACATCGTGCGTTCCCAGGCCGGCAATCATAACCTCCAACATGGGGGTTTCCTGGACGTGGCCGTACAGCCCGACGGCTTCGGAGAGGAAAACGAGGGGCACGACACGGCCTCGGTTAATGATGGCTGGCCGCCCGCCACAACGCTGCACACGCGCGGCGGGCACGTACAGCGTCTCACGGATGGACTCGAGCGGGACCGCAAACGTCTCGCCATCGCTGTTCACCAGCACCACATCTTGGGCGGCCATGCGGACCGGCAGGCTCATCTCCACAACGGTGCCGGCAGGGCTCGACGTCAATGAAACGGTCCCACCGTAGGCGCAGACGTTGGAACGCACGACATCCAGGCCGACCCCGCGACCTGAGATGTCGGTGATGGTCGAGGCCGTGCTGAACCCAGGGGAGAAGAGGAGCTCGAAGGCCTCCGCGCCGGAGAGGGCAGCCGCTCGGCCAGATTGCAGCAGCCCTTTGGCCGATGCCGTCCGCAGGACGGCGTCCAGGTCAACGCCCGCGCCGTCATCGCTGGTGGTCACGATCACATGATGCGCCTGGCGATGCGCCTCGATGCGAACGCAGCCTTCGTCGCACTTGCCGGCCGCGCCCCTTTCGGCGGGTGGCTCGATGCCGTGATCGACGGCATTGCGCACCAGATGCACGAGCGGGTCAACGATGGCTTCGGCTATGCCCTTGTCCAGCTCGATATCACCGCCCTGGATCTCCAGGCGCACATGCTTGCCGGTGCGCTGGGCAACATCTCGCGCGACCCGGGGCAAGCGCCTGAAGACCGTTTCAAGACGCACCATTCGCAGCTCCACGGCTGTAGTTTGGAGGCCGTCGATCGCCCTTCCCAGCACGGCAGCCATGGCCTTGCCGCGGCGCGCCAGAGCTGTGCGGCAGCCTTCAGCTTCCAACGAGAGCAGGAAGTGTTCGAGTTGGTTCCGGACGGTAAGCAGCTCGCCCACCTGGTTGATCAGCGTGTCAACCCGAGCCTGGTCAACCCGCAGCGTCTGCCCGAGGCCGCCGGCGTCGTGACCGTTGCCCGTCGCCTTCCTATCGCCCGCCGGCGTGGTGTCCCGTCCCTGTGGCTGGCCTCGTTCCACCAGGGGCCGCGCCTCTTCCGTGGCCGGAAGCAGGGCTTTCAGGGAATCGAGCAACGCCTCGAGTTCCCTGGGGCCGGCCTCTCCGAGGACGCCGTCGCCGGCAGTCAGCATGGAGAGCACGTCGGTCCGGCCGGCATATTCGGCAGAGGAGCTCAGCGAGCTGATGGCCCTGTGCAGCATCTCGCGACCGGTGTGGTCGTCTGCATCATCTGCCAGGTGCTGGCTCGCCGCACGGATGGCCTGGCACTGCTGCTCCACGACATCGCGGAACACTTCCTCGATGGATGGGCGATGCGCGGCCGGGCGGGGGCAGTCCCTCTGCGCCGGTGGCCCCGTCAACTCAAGGGCCAGCAGCAGCCTCTCGTCCGCAGGCAGCTCTTCGCCGGCATGCTCGACCAGACGGCGCAATTCGGACACGCCGTCGAGCAGAAGCGCGAACGGCACCTCGGCGAACCCCATGTCCGGCAGCGTCCGGGCGGTGGTTTCCAGCGCGTGAGCCAGCTGCTGGATCGCAAACAGGCCAAGATAGCTGGCGCTGCCCTTGACGCTGTGCATGGCCCGCATCACGGCGTCCTGCCCGTCCCGACCGATGCCGGTGCCCTCCGCCGCTACCAGGGTGGCCTCGGCCCCGTCCAGATGCTCGAGCGCTTCGGCAACGAACTCATCCAGGAGCTGACGACGCAACTGGAGTTCATCCCCCATGAGTATCGGGTGCTCCATGCGCGCTCATCCCATGGCGCCCAGCAGCATGCCGCGCCTTGTCTACCAGCTCAGCCGGTTCGGTCGGTTTGATGATGTACACGTTGGCCCCGGCCTCGAAGCCCTTGCGCCGGTCCTCCGGCTCCGCTTCGGTCGAGACGATGATGATCGGGAGATCTCGCATGGCAGGATCGGCGCCGGAATCTGGCGTATCAGCGTAAGGCCGTCCATGCGCGGCATATTGACATCGATCACGGCGAGCCGGCAGGGGTTCTGGTACAATACCTCAAGTGCTGCAAAGCCGCTATCCGCTCCCACGGTGGCAAAGCCGGCCGAGCGCAAGATGTAGGAGTGGAGGGACCGCACCACTGCTGAGTCGTCAACAATCAGGACTCGGGGGACCATCCTGCTATCCTTTCCTCTGGTCATTTCACGTAAGCTAACATCGACCCGCGCCGCACAAGGCGAAAGGCCGAGGTGATGCGGCCGACCGATTCCGAGTGGCCCAGGAAGATGTAACCACCCGGCCGCAGACGCGTCATAGAACAGGTCGAGGACCCTCCGCCGTGAAGCGTCGTCGAAGTAGATGAGCACGTTGCGACAAAATAGAAAATCCTGCCCATCGGTCTCGCGAGCGACGTTTTCATCCAACAGATTGGCCTGCCTGAAACGGACCATGCTCGTGATAGGCGGCGTGACCTTGTAACCGTCTCCCGCCGGGCGGAAGTAACGTTCGCGGTAGGCTGTGGGCACTTCTTTCACAGCGCGCTCGCTGTAGACGGCGAGCCACGCGCTGCGGAGCATCTCACGGCTGATATCGGTGGCCGTGATGGTGATTTCCCGAGCGATCGAAGTCCTCGATTACCTCGCGCAAGATGATGGCGAGCGTGTAGGGTTCATCACCCGAGGCGCAGCCGGCGGACCAGATGCGCAGATAACGATCACCCCGCTTGCGCTTTTCCTCGAGCACCTCCGGCAGGATGTCGTCAGCAAACGACTGCAACTGGGGGTATTCACGGAAGAAGTAGGTTTCGTTCGTCGTCAAAGACTCAGTCAGCTCGCGCAGCTCGCTGCCGGAGCCACCATAGCGCAGCAGGCGATAGTAGTCGTCGAAGCTGTCGGCGCCGGTCGCCTGGACCCGTTGTTCCACCCGGCGGGAGACGAAGTATTTCTTGCGCTCGTCGAAGTAAAGGCCCGACGACTCGTAAACCAGGTCGAACCAGCTTCACATAGAGCTCAGCGTCTATTTCGCTCATAGTAGCGGCTTTCGTCGCAGGGCGAGGGCGAACTCCGCCACATCAGGGTCCTGGCTGGCGCCGGCCAGGCCATCGGCCCATCCCGACAGATTGCTGCCAGGCGGCAGAGAGACCAATGCGCTGAGGGCGATGTCGTGGACATCAGGGGCGGCAGCTCGCAACTGTTCCTTGAGGAATGCGAGGGCGACCAACGGGTTGGCCCCCAACGCGCACCAGGCCATCTGGATCGCCATCGATGTGGACCAGGGGCGACAGGCCGGGCCCCAGGAGCCGAGGGGTGCTGCAGGATAAAGTGAAGCGCATCCTCGTCGCCGATAGCCCCGAGGCCCGCCAGTGCAGCCAGCCGGACCCAATCAGGACCGCGCCAGAGCGCTGCGCCCAGGGCCGGGACCGCACCGGGAAGAGCCAGCGCCCCCAGCGCCTCGGCGGCCGCGGCGGCCACGTTGGGATCGGCATCCTGAAGAGCTTCGCAGAGCATCGGCAGCGAGCCCGGATGCCGGATCCGCGCCAGCGCATCCAGGGCGTACTTGCGAAGGTCCTGGCCCTCGTCTCGCAAGAGCCGCTCGAGGGCCGGCAAGGCAGCGGTGCCAAGACAGACGAGAGCCTCCGAGCGCGTAGCCGCGTTCGGCGGGATCGGCTGCGCTGAGATGCTGGGCGGCCAGCTGCGCAGCCGTCTCGCTCCCGGCACGGGCCAGCAGCGTCCACGGTGGCCTCGCAGACCGCCGGAAGCGGGTCGCCGAGGTGCCGGGCGACCTCGGCCAGCACGGCGGCATCGGCTGTCGGCGGCACCGCCTGCAGCAGCCTGCGGCGTGCGCTGCCGTCCGCGCCGCGCAGCACGACACACGGGTCAGTGGGGTTCATCTAAAAGATCCTTCGCAGTGCAGCCTGGATCTGCTCCGCAATCTTGGTCGATGGGGCCACGATCTCGGCCCCGCCCATGGTAATAGCCTCGCGTGGCATGCCGAAGACAATGGCCGTCTCCTCAGATTCGGCGATGGTGATGCCGCCGGCCTGACGGATCTGGACCATGCCCAGCGCGCCGTCGCAACCCATGCCCGTCAGCAAGACGCCCACGATCCGCCGCCCGTGCGCCTCGGCCACGGATTCGAATAGCACGTCCACGGAGGGACAGAACTGCAGGCCCTTGGGCCGGTCACTGAGATGCGTCACCAGCCCGCGCCCCAAGAGGCTGGCGGTGATCGTCATCTGGTAACCGCCTGGCGCCAGGTACACGTGGCCGGGCAGCAGCGGCTCATTTTGTTCGGCCTCTTTCACGGCGAGGGCGCACTGCTCGTCCAGCCTTTTGGCGAAAGAGGCCGTGAAGGTCGGCGGCATGTGTTCGACCAGCGCGACCGGTGCCGGCAGATCGGCGGGCAGTTTGGGCAGGATGTCCAGCAAGGTTGTGGGCCCACCGGTAGACACGCCCATCACTATCACTGCCTGGTTGCCCGCGGCCGGCGGAGGGGGCCGGGAAGTGGTGATCGCAACGGGCTTACGCTTCTTGGCCGTGAGCGTGGGCGCCTTCCGGCGCAAGCGCGCCCTGGCGGCCGCCCGCACTTTGTCCAGGATCTCGGACTCTTGTTCGGCGATGTCCAGCGAGATCGTGCCGGATGGCTTGGCGATGAAGTCGACCGCCCCCAATTCCAGCGCCTCGAAGGTGGTCATCGCCCCCTCCTGGGTCAGGGAGCTGATGACCACGCAGGGCGTCGGACGCTCCATCATGATATAAGTGAGCGCTGTCAGGCCGTCCATCTCGGGCATATTGATGTCGAGCGTGACGACATCCGGTTCGAGCTCTTTGACCTTATCCACTGCCTCTTGGCCGTTGCGCGCCACATCGATAACCTCGAGATCCGGGCAAGAGTTGATGACACGCTTGAGCTGGCGACGCATGAAAGCCGAATCGTCAACCACCAGCACCCTTATCGGACACATGGCTCGCCTCCGGCCGAGAAGCACGCTTGCGCCGCGCCGCTGGCCTGGGTGTAAGCCAGCGCCAGGCGCACGATGCCTGCCAGGTCGAGCACGAGCGCGACCCGGCCGTCGCCCATGACCGAAGCTCCAGCAATGGCACCGTCCGCCGAGAGGTAACTCTCGACCGGCTTGACCATGATCTCCTGCGGCTGATCCAGCGCATCGACAACCAACCCCACCAGGTTCGCGCCGGCCTGCATCACGACAACCGGCCAGCCGTCCACATCGGCGGCCTGGCCCGAGTTCGCGGCCTGCGCGAGGCCCATGGCCTGCGCCAACGGCACCAGGCCCACCAGGCTGCCGCGCACGTTGGCGACCAACCGCCCGTAGATGGTCTTGCAGTCTGACGGCATGACTGCGACCGTCTCACGCACGGCATCCAGGGGCAGCGCCAGCGTCTCGTGCCCGGCGCGCACCATCAATGCCCGGAACACGCTCAGCGTCAGCGGCAATTGCAAGCGAATGGTGGTGCCCAGGCCGGTTTCGGAGGCCACGCTTACGGCCCCGCCCATGCGAGCGACGTTGGTCCGTACGACGTCCATGCCCACGCCGCGGCCCGAGATCTCGGAGACCTCGCTGGCGGTTGACAGACCGGCCGTGAAGATGAGATTGAGAGCTTCGGCATCCGTCAGGCGCGGCGCCGCGCCGGCGTCAAGGAGCCCTTTGTCTACGGCGGCCCGGCGGATACGCTCACGGTCGATGCCCGCGCCGTCGTCACGCACCTGGATCACGACGCTGTTGCCCTCGCGCTCTGCGCTGACCCAGACGGTGCCATCTTCGGTTTTCCCAATTGCGCGCCGGACCTCCGGCGCTTCCAGGCCGTGATCGACGGCATTGCGGATGAGGTGTATCAGCGGATCGACCAGGGTGTCGGCAACCGTCTTGTCCACCTCCGTGTCCTCACCGCTGACGCGGAGGTTGGCCAGCTTGCCTTGCCGGCCGGCGACATCGTGGACCACCCGTGGAAGCCTTTGGAAGGCGGTGCGCAGCGGGACCGTGCGCAAGCCCAGCACATCGGACTGCAGCTGGCTGACTGCCCGGCTGATGGTCGCCGAGGTGCCTTTCATGCGCTTGGCCAGGTCGGCGCGGTCGTGCCCGCTTTCGAGCAGGGACTGCAGGTGCAGCAGGCTGTTGCGGGCGGTGACCAGCTCACCCACCAGATCGATGATGCCGTCGACGCGCGCCTGCTTCACGCGGATGGTGCGTGCTTCGTCGCCGGCGGCCCCGCCATTGGCCGGCGGCGTGTTGCCCGCCTTGCCGGCCGGGCTTTGTTCGCCGCCGCGCCCCGCGGCGGCGCCTGCAGGGTCCGGCGCGCTGCCCCGGTGATGCCAGCCCCTTCCGGTCGCCCGCTTGCGGCCGGCTCCGCTGCAACATCGCTGGCCGGACCGGCCTCGTCCGGGCAACAGGTGGCCCTGTCACCCGCGCGTGCAAGGGGCAAAGCCGGGTCCCGTTCAACAACGTTGCATCGGTTGATCTCCAGGACGGTTTCCAGCGGGCAGAACTCGAAGATTGCCCGCAATTCCTCTTCATCTTCTTCGGTAGACACCACGCAGGCAAATCCAAGGTAGCAGCCCATAGGATCGAGGGCATCGAGGGCCGGCAGGCGATCAAGAAGGGGCGTGACATCTAGGATGCTGGCCTCGTGGCCGAGCGCCCCCAGCAACGCTACCGGGTCGAGCCCGCGCTCGAAGGCATCTTCAGGCAGCCTGAACCGGATCTCGCAGGCCCAGGCTCCGCCGGCTTGCTCCAGAGGTGCCGGGTGCGCGCCCTCATCAGCGCCCGGCATCTGCGCGAACGCCTCCCGGCGCAACGCCGCCTTTGCGTCCATTTCGACCGTCGCTGCCCGCTCTTGGGAGACCTTTTCAGGCGGCGTAAAGGCCTGAGCCAGCCGTTCCTCGAAGGCCAGGGCGCCATCCGGCACAGGCCCATCGTGGCGTGCCGCGATGAGGAGATCGCGCAGCAGGTCCACGCCTTGCAGCAGGACCGCGAGGGCTGGCGGTGTCAGCGCCCAGCGGCGCGAGCGCACGGCATCGAGCGCATCCTCCAGGCCATGCGTGAAAGCGGCCACGTCAACGCAGCCCACGCCGGCCGCCGATCCCTTGATCGTGTGGGCGGCTCGAAACGCCTGATTGATGGTCTCCTCATCGAGCGGAGCCTGTTCCAGCGCCAGCAGCGCGGTCTCCAGGTCGTCGAGGACTCCGGCGGCCTCGTCCAGGAAGGTTTCGCGCATCTGGGCGCGCACCTCGGAACTCAGCGCCGCCAATGGGTCTTTACGCTCGGGACGTTTGGACATGTACCTTACCATCCGTGCAAGGGAGGATCGTAGGCGTCAGCACAGCACGCGCTTGATGACTTTGAGCAGCTGCTGTGGTTCGAAAGGCTTGACTATCCAGCCGGTGGCGCCTGCCGCCTGACCCTCGGCTTTGCGACCGCCCTGGGTCTCGGTCGTGAGCATCAGGATTGGCGTGAAGCGGTGGCTTTTCAGCGACCGCACCTGCTTGATGAGCTCGATCCCGTCCATACGCGGCATGTAGAGGTCGGTGATCACCAGGTCTATCCGATGCGCCTGGAGCTTGGCCAGGGCATCGACGCCGTCCACGGCCTCGACAACCTGGTAACCGGCCTCGCGCAGGCAGTAGCCCACCATCTGCCGCATGGTCACCGAATCATCCACGGCTAGTACTGTAGACATTGCCACTCTTTCGCTCAGAAAGCGCCAAGGCACAGGAGCTCAAAAGAGCGTGATGTTGTCGCCGAGATCGTCGGGGGTCTCCGAGGGCCGTCCGCCTTCCAACAAGCGCGCCGCGAACACGCTTTGCGATGCGGCCGGCCCGCCTTCGGTGGTGGCGTGGTGGACCCGATGCTCGTCTTCGACGGTGTACCTTGTCTGCACCTCGACGACATTCGCCGAATTCTTGCCGGACCCGGCGCCTTGCAGGAGTTCGTGGGCGCGCTGTTGCATGTCGCACAACGGGCCGACCACATGTTCGATCTCCTGGCGCGTGATGTCCTGGAACTGGAGGGACATGACCACCTGAGAGACGAGCGCAGCGATGGCATCGCCCGTGGTTCGCACCAGGTCCAGCGACCGCCCCATGTCATTGGTGATCGCCTGCATACGGTTGTGGATCTCTTCCGCGGCCCGGCGCGCCTGGATCAGCTGACCCTCATCGCGAGCGATCGCATTGGATAGGCTGGAGTTCAGCCTGGAGAGGTCCTCTCCCACCTGTGAGGATAGTAAGGTCTCGACGCGTGCCGCGATTTCGGAGGAGCGCTCCGAGAGCCGTCGCATCTCCTGAGCCACGACGGCGAAGCCGGCACCGGCGTCCCCCGCGTGCGCGGCCTCGATGGCCGTGTTCAAGCCGAGTAGCCCGGTCTGTGATGTGATGAAGTCGATGTTGACGACCAGGGCGCGAATGGCTTCCAGACGAGTCTTGAGCTGCTGTGCCTGGCTAATCAGTTCGCGATCATCTTCGAGGCGGCCGGCGAACGTCTCGATGGCGACGACCAGTTCATCCACGCCGTTGAGGATGGCGTCACTCGATCCGCGCCGCCCATCTGAGAAGCTGTTGGCCAGCGCCAGGGTATGTTGTGCCTGCTGCTGGATGGCCGCCATGATGCCCTGGAAGCGCTCACCGATCGTGAGCGCGGCGGTTTCGGTTTGCTGCTTCACGTTGTCCAGCTGGCCGGTCAAGACAGGGACCAGGGCGCACAGGTTGCCCAACAACCTTTGCGTCTCACCTATTTGGACGCGTAAAGTCTCGGCCCCGGTCCTGGACTCGTCTGAGAGGTCTCGCAGCCGTACGATCTCGGCCTGCCTGGCCTGGGATTCTGCCGTCAGTCGCGACAGCCGATCGTCGAGTGCCGAAAGCTGCTCACGCAAGGCCTGTGCGTCGGATTCATGCTGCTCGGACGCCCTGCTCGACTGTATGCGTGCCTGTTCTACCATATCGGCCAGGAGCCCTCCGTCCACCTCCGCGCTGCGCAGGCGACGGGACAGGTTCCAAACCAGCCAGCCTGCTCCCAGCCAGGTCACGACTTGCAGCGGCGCCCATACCCGCCAGGCCAGCACGGCTATCCCGGCAGCCACGACCAGCAGCCAGGCCTCGCGCCTCACGCCGTGCAGCCATCTGGCGAGGATCACTGGGCCTCCCCGGCATCGCCGATGCCCACGTTGAGAATGCGGTCCAGGCGCGTCAGCCGGAGGATGGACGCGGACTTTGCCGATAGCCCGGTAAGCTCGAAGGAGCGCCGGCTTTCCCGGCACGCCAGGGCAGCGGCAACCAGCACCTGTATGGCGGTCGCATGCAGCCCCTCGCTGCCCTCGAGGTCGATCCTGAGCCCGGTGGAGCTGTCCAGCGACTCGCGGACCATCGCCAACAACTGCTCCACCGAGTAGATGTCCAGCTTATCACCTGCCTTGACGAGAGAAACATCTGACATGGCTCTGCTCCCCCAAAGGTCTGCGCCCGGGCCGGACGAAAGATGGAAAGACCTGAGGTCGCTGCGGATCGGGCGTCTTTTGTCCTTCGTCCAGCTCTTCTTCGAACCAACGATCACGCCGCGACCGCTTCCATCGACAGCACCCTGGGGAGGTTGAGGATAATCAGCATGCGCTGACCGCCCTGAAGCTTGCCCACGCCTTCGATGAAGCTGGCTTCGACGCCCGCCACCACCGGAGGAGGCGGCTCGATGGAATCCCGGCTGAGACGCAGCACTTCGGAGACAGAATCGACGATCACGCCGGTCTTGCGGCCTTCGACATCCACCACCACGATGCTGGTCGAATCGGTGCGAGGCGCCTCGGGGATACCAAAGCGCTTGCGCATGTCGATCACCGGCAGAACACTGCCTCGCAGGTTGATGATGCCCTCTACAAAGTGCGGCGCACGCGGCACGCGCGTGATGTCGGGCAGCCAGATGATTTCTTGCACCTGCTGGATGCTGACGCCAAACTCCTCGTGCTCCACGCGGAAGCTGACGTATTGCTGCTCGTCGATCACCTGGCGCCGCGCGGCCTCGCCGGAGGACCCGTCCTGCCCGTCGGCGCCCAGGCCGGCCAACTGGCTGATCTCGGATGAGGTGAGGACCCGGCTGATATCGAGGAGCATGATCAGGCGCTTCCCTTCGTTCAGCTTAGCAACACCGCGCAGCTGATCGGCCTCTTTCGTGCTGATGATGGCCGGAGGCGGCTCGATCGCATCTTTGGGCACGCTGAGGACTTCCGTTACGGCGTCCACGAGCATGCCGGTAATGACACCGCGCAGGCTGACGACGATGATGCGATTGTCCTCTTCGTTCAGCTCGATGACGTCAAGCCCAAAGCGCTTGCGCAGGTTGATAATGGGCAGCAGGCGGTTGCGCAGGGCCACCACGCCCTCGATGAATGCGGGCGCCCTGGGCACGCGCGAGATGGCGGGCACCCGAATGATCTCCTGGACATCGGCCAGCGCCACCGCATACTCTTCATCGTCCACCGTGAAGCTGACGAATTGCTCTTCGGCGGTCGCGTGGCGCCGCTCCTGAGCGGCCGCGGCGCCGTCCTGGCCGGTGCCACCCGCCTGGGCGGCCAGGTTCGCAGCCAGCTCGGCCGAAGGGATCACCTTTGCGATGTCCAGCAGGATCACCAGGCGCTTGCCGTCTTTGAGCTTGGCTACCCCGCGCAAATAGTCTTCGTCGATCGTGGCGGTGATGACCGGGGGCGGAGGCTCGATGCTCTCGTTGGCCACCCGCAGGACCTCAGAGACCTGGTCCACGACGAGTCCGGTCAGCCGCCCGCCGATTTCGATGACCACCACGACGTTGTCTTCGTTGCGTTCTTCAGTGGGCAGATCGAAACGCCGGCGCAGGTTGACGATGGGCAAGATGCTGCCGCGCAGGTTGGCCACGCCCTCGACGAAGACCGGTGCCTTGGGGATGCGCGTGATGGCCGGGACGTTGACGATCTCCTTGACCAGCGCGATCGGCACGCCAAACTCCTCGTGCGCCAGCAAGAAGGTGACGACCTGGATCTCATCGGCGCCTTGGTCAACGGCGCCTGTCATGGCTTGTTTGTCCGGCTCCATGTCACATCTCCCTCGATCAGAGGTTCTGGAGTTCGTCAGCCAGAGCGGAGACCTCTTCGACGGCGCTGGCCAGTTCTTCCAGGCCGCGCGATTGCTCGTCGGCTGCCTTGGATGACTCTTCGGCGGAGCTGGCGACCTCGCGGGCAGCTACGGAGATCTGCTCCACGCCTTTCTTGGCCTGGGTGATAGCCACCAGCGACTGGTCCGCGGCATCCGAGATTTCCTTCACGCCCCGGCTCACGACCGTCATGTCGCCTTCGATCTGATTGAGATTGACCGTGGATTTCTTGGCAGATTCCACTTCCTGGCGCGCCGTGGCGCCGCTCTGGTCGATATCGGTTGCCACCTTGGCGACTTGCTGCTGGACGCGCTTCACCAGGTCCTTGATCTTCTCAGCGTTCTCGGCCGAGTCCTTGGCCAGGCTGCGCACATCGGCAGCCACCACGGCAAAGCCACGCCCGAACTCGCCCGCCCGCGCCGCCTCGATGCCGCCGTTCACGGCCAGCAGATTGGTCTGGATGGTCACGTTGGCGATCGCATCCACGATCTTATCGATACGCCCGGTGGAGCCTTCCAGCTTGCGGATGTTCTCGGCAGATTTGAAGTTCGCCTCGACTGTGGCCAGAATGCCCTTGATCAGGTCATCGACCTCGGCCTTGTTCTGAACCAAAACCTTGGTGAGCGCAGCTGTCTTCTGCAGCGACTCTTCGGCGCGCTCCTTCATGCGCTGCGAGCCTTTCTCGATCTGCTCGGCGGCGCTGGTGGCCTCCTGCGTGGCGCTGGCCTGCTGATCGGCGGCCTCGGCCACCGTCTTGATCGTCTGGCCGATCTCTTTCGCCGAGTGGCTGGCTTCGTCCACGGTGGCCGACAGTTCCTCGGCAGCCGAGGCAAGACCTTCGGCCGACTTGTTCGCGGCGGTGGAGGATTCCAACGACTCGGACATCTGGCTCAGATCATCGGCCGCGCTGCCCATATCGGTCAGGGCCTTGTTCTGCTCGTCGATGGCCTTGGAGGCCTCCTCGGCCGCCCGCGATTGCTCCTGGGCAGCCTCGCTGATCTGCTCGGCGCCCTTCTTGAACTGTACGGCGGCCGTCCCGGATTGCGCCGCCAGGTCGTTGATCTCTTTGGCGCCCTCCTGGATGACGGCCGAATCAGTTTCGATGGTCTTGAGGTCGGCGGTGATTTTGGCGGCCTTCTCCACCTGGCTGGCCGCGGCCGTGCCGGCGTCCTCGACCTCCTTGGCGATGCCGCCCACCTCATTCTTGATCACCTCGACCAGCTCGCGGATTTCGCGCGCGGCCTTCTCAGAGGTCTCGGCCAGGTTACGCACTTCGTCGGCGACCACGGCAAACCCGCGCCCGTGTTCGCCGGCTCGGGCGGCCTCGATGGCCGCGTTGAGCGCCAGCAGGTTGGTCTGCTTGGCGATGCCCACGACGGTCTGCACGATGGCGCCGATCTCTTCGGCTTGCTTTTCCAGCTCGGCGACCATCTTGGCCGATTTCAGGTTGGTCTGGGCGGCGTCCCTGACGCCTTCGATGAGAACTTCGATGTCTACCGTCGTGGTTCGGATCAATTCCTGGGCCCGCTTGACGCGGTTCAGCGATTCCTGGGCCCCTCGGGACGCCACTTCGGCGCTCTTGTCGATCTGGGTGATCGCGGCCAGGCTTTCTTCGGTCGCGCCGGCCGCTTCCTGGGCGGCGGACGAGATCTGGTCCACAGCTGTGGCCAGTTGTTTCACGGCGGAGCCGGCTTCCTCGACGCCGCTGGAAAGCTGCTGAGTGGCAGTCGCCAGTCGTTCGGCCAATTGCTGCTGCTTGGCAGCGGTGCGTGCGCGCTTCTTTTGCTCGGCCTGCTGCTTGGCCATCTCACGACGGCGAGAGACGTCGTCGGCCACGTCTTCGGTCCTGTCAAGCACCGGGGCTGCCGGCCGTCCGTTGCCTGCAAGGGGCGCTTTGCCGTTGCTGTTGGCAGGCGCTTTGCCATTGCCGTTGGCATGGACGGCGCCCTTGGGGGGTTCTGCGAGTTTTGGCATCTTCAGGCTCTCCTTTGCTGGCTCATTGCAAACATGACGATATTATCGTTGTGTTCCCTATGGCCCGCATCCGTGGTGCCACTGAGTTAATCGTAAGGGTTCCGTAGAAAACTACGGAACCCTAAGCGAGGGAGGGCCAGAAGTACTATATGGGCCGGCCGCACGAGCCCATGGACGCGAGGCGACTAGCCATCCTGTGGCACGACCCCCCGAGAGATCGCGTAACGCAGCAGGTCGGCCTGCGAACGGAGATCGAGCTTATGCATCAGATTGGACCGGTGCGTTTCCACGGTCCGTGGGCTGAGAGAGAGGCGCTCCGCGATGTCGGCGTTGCCAGACCCTTCGGCTGCCAGCCGCAGGATCTCCTTCTCGCGAGGGGTCAGCCTATCGTAGGAGTCGAGGATGGTGGGCTGGGTCTTGCCGACATAGGCCTTGATCATCCGGTCGGAAAGGGGAGGGCTGAGGTAGGCCCGCCCGGCCAGGGCCTCGTGCACGGCCTGGATCAGGTCGGCCGCCAGGGATTCCTTGAGCACGTAAGCATCCGCGCCAAGGCGGAGGGTCTTGACCACGTAGGCTTCGTTGGAGTGCATGGACAACACGACAATGCGGGTGCCGGGCCAGGACTTTCGCACGCGTTCGATGACGTCCAGGCCGCTCAGGCCCGGCATGGTCAGATCCAGCACCAGGAGGTCGGGCTGAAAGCGCCCGAGCAGAGCCAACGTCTCCAGCCCATCGCCGGCCTCACCTACCACGCGGAGATGAGGCTCAGCTGCCAGCAATGCCCGTATCCCCAGGCGAACCAGCTGGTGATCATCGGCCAGCACGATCGTAGTCATTTGGACCGCCTCTCCTATCCTGGAATCCTGCCCGGGGCTATTGAGGCGCCTCTACAAGGGGTATCCGGGCCCTCAAATAGGTGCCGGCGCCGGGGGAGGATTCAATGGTCAATTCGCCTCCCACCACGCTGGCTCGCTCGCGCATACCAGTCAGGCCGGCCGATCTGTCGTCGGCCAGCGCAGCCATGGGATCAAAGCCCCGGCCGGCATCCTGGATGTGCAGCTCGAGGGTGCCGTAGGTCGCCAGGAGACGCACGTTCACCAGAGACACGGTGGCGTGGCGCGCCACGTTCGTCAACCCTTCCTGCGCGATCCTGTAGACGGCCGTTTCCAGGTCTGGCGGGAAGCGGCGCTCTGCGACGCCGTCGTGTTCGAACAGCACCTGCACCCCTGTCTGGGCCTCGTAGCGCTCGAAATGCCACAAGAGGGCCGGCAGCAGGCCCAGATCGTCAAGCATCTGAGGGCGCAGATCCAGGGACAGTGTGCGCACCTGGGCCATCAGCTGGATGACGATCGCGCTGGCCTCATCAAGACCGTGAACAAAGGCCTGAGGCAGCGATGCCCGGGACATGTCCAGCGTGAGCTTCAGCCCGGTCAGCTCCTGGCCGATCTGGTCATGCAACTCCCTGGCGATATAGAGGCGCTCGGCCTCCTGCGCCTCGAGCAGGCGCAGTCTCAGAACTTTGAGGTCCACGGCTTGCCGCGCCGATGCGTCGTGTGCCAATTCTTGTTCCGTGAGCTCCTCGAGCGGCAAAAAGACTGCGAGCGACTTGCCCACGAGCGAGTCCAAACTTACGCCGAGCAGGCGCAAGGCGGCCACGTTGGCATTCCGCACGATGCCGTGCAGGTCTATGACCAGGTAGGCATCCGGCAAAAGATCGAACAGGTCGTGCCAGCGGGTGCGCTCGTTCTCCAACAGCACCGAGCTTGCCACGAATTCTTCGATCTGGTTGTGGAGTTCACCGTTCGCCGCCTGAATCGCGATGGCAGCCGCCTCGAACTCAACGAAACCATCGGACGGCGCGTCCGGCAGAGGACGTGCGTTGCCGGCTTCCGGCAGCAACAAGGTCACGCGATCCTGGAAGGCCTGGACTTGCTCGAGCAGCTCGGTGATGTTCATCGTGGTTGGCGGTCCGAACCATCGGGAACGTGCTTATTCGTACTTGCCTCCATGGCATGCAGGCAAGTCCACCGTCCCCGGGGCCGCTCCACGACGTCCAGCATTTACGGGGCCGAAATTGCCACAGACATATTCCCGGCAGTTGCACTTGCCAGCATCGTAGTGTGCATTATACATCGTTTGCCGGCCAGCCACAATACCTGAAATTTCGTAGCGTGCGTTGTCGTGGTGGCAACCGATTGCATCCTGCATTGCACGGTCTGCCGCGTCAGCTGGAGGCCAGCAAGACCCTGGCGTTCGAGGGGAAACGGGGCTGTTCGCGCCTACGATTCTGAGGTTGGCGGCGGATGCTACCGGGGCGGTGACGGCCCTCACTTGCAAGGGCTGTAGCAAGTTGGCCGTCACCGGGTAGCCGCACAACCGGCAGGGCTCAGGGGGTTGAGATCGTGCGCCTGCCGTTTGGCTGGCGGCTCATCGCCTTGATCGACCTGCGGATGCTGATCCGCCGGCCGTCAAGATCATCCCGATGGTTGCAGTACTAGTTCAGATGGGGCAACAGCTTGCCAAGCAGGCGATCTTTAGGCTGGTAGCCGACGATCGTCTCCAGAAGGTCCCCGTTCTTGAAAACCAGCAGGGTGGGGATCCCCATCACGCCATATTGCGAAGGCACGTTGGGGTTGCTGTCCACATCCAGCGTGGTCAATTTGATCTGCGAGGCGTATTGGGTCGCGATTTCGTCCAGGACAGGTGCCAGACGTTTGCACGGCGCGCACCATTCAGCCCACAGGTCGGCTATGGTGAGCATGGGTGATTCAAGGACTTCGGCTTGAAAGGTTGCATCTGTGACTTCGATGTGTGCCATCTTCGGGCTCGCTCCACTCACTGGCATTACCAGGATCATGGTACCTCGAAGGGGAGGCCTTTGTCAAACAGGCTGGAAGGCTTCAGGTGGACATCAAGGGAATTAGTATCAATAAGATGCACGAAATGAGAGGGGCAGTACGAACATGGCCCGCTTTTTGCGGTAAACATGGAGCACATTCCTCTTGTGGGTTCCCGCTCGGACCCTCAGGGCAGCGGGATGGTGATGTCCTGTCCTATTGGCGACCAATAGGGCGGCTGCAAGTCGTTGGCCCGGGCGATGTCGAGCCAGCGCAAGGGGGTCCCATAGACGGCCTGGGAGATCGACCAGAGCGTATCGCCTTCCTTTACGCGATAACTTGGCGCCACCTTCAGGTACTGGAGATCGACGTCGGTGACCCCTGGCGCCCCTCGCACGGCCTCCTCCAACTGGTAGCGGGTCAGGACACTGGCTACCTGGCCGCGCAGCAGGACCACATCGCCGTGTTGCTCGACCTGGATCTTCGCCGCGTCGGACCCGAGCACGGTCTTCATGGCGGCCTGGACCGGCCCTTGCAGGTCGGGAGCCGTTGCCGTTGGCCTGGGGCTCGGGGCGGCAGTCGGCGTTGGCACGGGCGAGGAAGTTGGCGTCGCCGAGGGCTGATCGGTTGATTCGGCAGTGGTGCCGAAGGCCACGAGCGCGCCGGTGGGGCCCCCCAGTGCAGCGATAGCCGGCGGCGAGGTGCTCGGCTCTGTGGCCATCGCGTTCGGTGCGGTCGGCGTTGCGCTGACGGCCGCTAACTCGCCGGGGCCCGCTGCCGGGCCGGCCGGTCCCAGCCGCTGCCAGGCCAGGATGCATGCGAGCCCGCACACGAACGCCAGACAGGCCAGGGCCACTGTGCGCAAGCGGTTCCGCCTCGCGGTCTGGGCTTGCTGTTGGCTTTCAGCCAGCTGTGCCTGACGCTCGGCCTGCATCTCGTTCGCTTCGAGCTGGGCAAGGTAGGCCAGCCCCTGTTCAGCGGCCGGGTCGCCCGGCGCTGCCCGCAGTGCTTGCTGCCACGCATGGCGAGCCTGCTCCCACTGGCCTTGCCTGGCGTAGAGCTTGCCCAGCAGCGCCAGTGCCGCGTGCGGCCATTCCTCCGGGTCGCGCCCTGAGCCCGGGACAAGGTCCCCACGCACACTCTGTTCGAGCAGGAGGATTGCCTTGGCGACGTCGCCTGCCCGTGCGGCGCGCAAACCCGCGTTATACAGCAAGTCGGCCTGCCGTTGTAAATAGATGGCGGCGGCCAAGTCGGCCCCACAAACCGGGCAGGCAGTGCTTTCCGGGTCCAGCGGCGTCTGGCACGCCGGACAGGTCAGCTCGCGAGATCGCATGTCTGTCTCTGTTGCCGGCGGCGCGGTGCCACCCGGGCCACGTCGGCCAGGGCCCGATCGCTGTTCGATGTCCTTTGCATCGGTAACCTTTCCTCGCTTTATGAGCTCAGCGATGCCGGGCGGTGATGACTTTGGCGCGGCGCAGGGTTTCTCCTTTCAGCCGATAGCCCGTCGTCACTTCTTCGACCACCGTCTTGTCGGGCACCTCCTTGTTGTCTACCGTGCGCACCACCTCCATGACGGCAGGATCCACCGCCCGCCCAAGCGCGGGGATCCGCTGCACGCCGCGCCTGGTCAACTTTTGCTGGAAAAGCCTGCGCGCGCTCCGGATATCTTCGACAAGCCGGCTATACGCTTCTTCGCCGCGGTGCAGGGGCTCCGTAGGGGCCAGCAGGCTATCCAGGGCATCCGCGACTTCCAGAAGGTCGGCCAGATCCTGGCGCCTGCCCTGCTCGGCCTGTTCGTGCTCGCTCTCCAGCGTGCTTTGCAGCTTCGCGATACGGGCATAGAGTTTCTGCACTTCTGCCACGAGCGAGAAGCGCTCGCTCAGCCTGGCAGGAACCGGCACAGGTTGTTCGGTGATTGCCAGGGCGTCGGGTGTGGGCATACTGACTCCTGTTCCCTCAACCCAGTTGCGGCACGATGGCCCCGAAGAGGGCATACACGGCGAGCAACGAAAGGCCCGCGTACGGGGCAGCAAACATGAGCCCGTGGAGGAGGCGAGCGCTCCGGCTTTCTTCGGCGCAGGATACGCACGAGCAGGCCGCTAGGATGGTCGCCCCGACCAGGGCCATAGCGATGGGCCACTTTGGCAGAGAATGGGCCGCAAGCAGACCCCAGCCTGCCAGGGCCACAGCCAGGAAGAGCAGGCCGCCTGCCAGGAGCCGGAGGTTGCCGGGCGACCGCAGCGCCTGATCCCAGCCCAGGCCGAAGGCGATCGCCACCGGGATCAGGGCCGTGAACAGGTATCGTCCCTGGAATTGGACAAACTGACCGTTGTACCAGGCGTAAACCAGCACCGAGAAAACGGCCGAAGCCGCCAGGACGCGCAGTGCCAGACGCTGGCCGGCCGTGAGTGTCGCACCTATCCTGGCCTGGCGCTCGTGGAGCGCGAGCCCGCCGGCCACGGTGAGGCTCAGCACGGCCAGGGCCTGGTAGATGCGTACATCCACGAAGACACCCATCCAGCCAAACACTGCCCAGAAGCTCTCGAATGTCTCGATGATCAACTGGCGAACGTAGGGACCCCAGCCGTGGAGGGCCAGGTAGTCGGCCGGGCGTAGCTGGCCGACGACGATGAGGTCGTGGCGGCGTAGGCCCAGGAAGTCCGGCCAGCCATAGACGTGCAGATCGCGCGCGTACCACGGCAGCGCCAGCAGTGCTGCCGGCAGGCCCACCAGGCAAAGATCACGCGCGATGCGGCCGGCGTCCGCCCGTTGGCGCCGCCAATCCCAGGCCAGCACGCCGAGGATCAAGGCCAGAGCGAAGTAAGCCGTCGTCTTGGTGAGGGCGATCAAGCCCAGCAGGATGCCCAACCACAGCAAGCGACGGACGGGCGCCGCCTTTCCGGGCGAGGTCCCCTCGGCAGACAGCACCCACTCCACGAGGGCGAACAACACGGCGGCAAGCAGCAATTCGGCCAGCGTGTCGTTGCCGGCCTGGGCAGCCGCGGCGAGGTTGCGGGGCAAGAAGGCGATGAAAGCCGCCGTGCCGAGCGCGAGTGACGGCCTGGCCGGCAGGATGCGACGGGCGACAGCATAGCCGAGCAGAATGATCCCCGCGCCCTGGATCACTGAGAACAGGCGCAGGGCCAGCAGGCCCGGCGCGGGGGTGGCCCAGGGGCCCGGCGCGTTGGCGAAGAGGCCGTAGACGGGCGCGGCGAGCGCGTAATAAAGCGGAGGCTGGTGGGATTCATAGCGCAGGCTGTCTATCGACATATCCGGTGGGAATCGCGCCGATGTGAGCTGGTTCAGGTAAGCTTGCGCATAGTCACCTTGCTGCCAGGACCGGGAAATGCCCATTCTCGGCCAGATAGCGCACATAGTTATAGTGCGCCGGCTCATCCGGCGCCTGCCAGGCCGGCGTATAGATGGCATACAGCGAGGCCAGCACGAAGTAGACCAGCAGTATAAGGAGCAATGCCGCGCACGTACGGTTGAAGCTCATGGGGGCCTATTGTAATGCTGGGGCATCCAGAGGCCAAACCAGGGAATAGGGAGCAGGGAGTAGGGAGTAGGGAATGGAAACAGGCTCTATGTTCTTTTCGCTAATTTCTATTCCCTAATCCCGGTTCTTTATTCCCGTTACTCGGGCAACACCTCGCGCCCATGCCCGCCGCCTTGGTCCGGGCCGATGACGCCCTGCTCCTCGAGCTCGTCGATCAGCCGGGCTGCACGCGAGTAGCCGATGCGCAGACGGCGTTGGAGCAGCGAGACGCTGGCACGGCCTGCCTTGCGCACCTCCTCCGAGGCCTGGCGGTACAGATCATCTTCCGGGGGGGCCGCGCCGGCGGTGGCAGCCAGATCGTCCCAGGGCGGCGGCTCGGCAGGTGGGCCCGCCGGCGATGGCGGGCGCAGCCCCGCGCCCCTCCAGTCACTGGCCGGTTCGGGCGACGTGTCAGGGCCCGTGCCTTCCGTAGCCTGCGGCGCGCCGCCGGTTGGCGCGTCGGCCTGGGCCGGCAAACCTGCGGTCTGGCGCTCACTCCCTGGCGGGCGCACGCCCCGCCAGTATTGCACAAGGAGCTGGGTCTCGTGATCGGCCACGAAACAGCCTTGCAGGCGCTGCAGCTTGCTGGCGTCGGGAGCCATGAAGAGCATATCGCCGCGCCCCAGCAGCTGTTCGGCGCCCGGCGTGTCCAGGATCACGCGGCTATCGATTTGCGATGTGACGGCAAAAGCGATGCGCGCCGGGGAAATTGGCCTTGATCAGGCCGGTGACCACGTCCACGCTGGGCCGCTGCGTCGCAATGACCAGATGGATGCCGGTCGCCCGTGCCATCTGGGCGAGACGGCAGATGTGGCGCTCCACGTCTTCAGGCGCTGAGAGCATCAGGTCGGCCAGCTCGTCGACCAGGATCACGATGTACGGCAGGATGGTCTCGCCGTGGGCCGCGGCCTTCTCGTTGTGGGCGATGATGTTGCGCACCGAGGCTTTGGCGAACAGCTTGTAGCGCCGCTCCATCTCCTGGGTGGCCCACTGCAGGACAGGCACGGTCCGCTCCACGTCGACGACCACGGGCGCTAGGAGATGGGGGATGCCGTTGTAGACCGTCAGTTCCACGCGCTTGGGGTCGATCATCAGGAAGCGCAGGTTGTCGGGCGTGTGGGTCAGCAGCAAGGCCGTGATGATCGTGTTGACACAGACCGACTTGCCGGATCCGGTCGCGCCGGCAATGAGCAGGTGCGGCATGCGCGCCAGGTCCGCCACCACGGCCTGGCCCGACACATCGCGCCCGAGGCCGAAGACGAGCTCACCCCGGCTTACCCGATAATCTTCCGAATCCATCACGCCGCGCAGGGAAACCAGCGAGACCTGCGTGTTGGGCACTTCCACACCCACCACGTCTCTGCCCGGCACCGGAGCCTCGATGCGCAGAGGAGAAGCCGAGAGAGCCAGGGCCAGATCGTTGGACAGCGATTGGATCTGTGCCACCCGCACCCGCACGGATTTCTCCTCGCCCTTGCGGTTCTTGCGCACGATAACGCCGGGCCGCAGGCCGAACTGGGTGACCGCCGGCCCCTGGTTGATCTCGACCACCTGGACGGGCACACCGAAACCTTCCAGGGTCTTCTCGATGATGATGGCCCGCTGGCGCAAGTCAACGCTCTGGATGTCCAGCTCGTTGGTATCTTCCAGGATATCGCCGACGTTGGGCAGCTGCCAGGACTGTCCCGCTTCGCCGGCAGGTGCGGGAGTCTGCGGCGTGCCGTTGGCCCGCCCCTCGCGGGAGGGCCTTGTGGCTTGCCCCGGAGCAACTGCCGTGCCGGCCGGCTGGCCTGCCGCCTCGGTCTGGTTTCCGCCTTCAGTCTCCGGCTTTGCCGCGCTTTCCCCCGGGTTCTTAGCCCCTGCGGCGGAAACGATCTGCTCCGCACGGGCTTGCCCTGATCCCTGCGCGGTAGCGTCTGGGATGGGCCGGTCCGCTTTCCCGGCAATCACCGGCGCCGGGATCGGGCCGCCCGCCAGCGGCGGGGCTTGACGGGACGCCACGCGGACCCGCTGCCAGAGCCTTTTGGGCCATTCTGGCCATGCGGGCCCCTTTAGCGCACCCCCGGGCACGGGCTGCGCGCCGTCGAGCGGCAACGGCAAATGCACAGGGAGGCCCTTGCGTTCGGATTGGCGACGGCGCACGGCTGCCACGGCGGCCAGCAGGGCGCCCCGCAGCCGGCCGAAAGACGTGCCGCTGACCAGGAATACCCCGGCTGCTGCAGCGATGGCCAGCGCGCCGATCGAGGCCGGCACGTCAAGCACGGGCACCAGGAGTTGCCCGATCAACCAACCGGTGGCTCCGCCCTCGGCCTGGAATTGATCGGGGGCCCAGTCGTTCCATAGTGCCCCGCTCAACGCCAGATGTGCCAGCCCTTCGAACGCCAGGAACAGGATGAACGCGCCCAGGATATGGCTCCCGGAAAGCCCTTGACCATCGAGCATCTCGCGCAAGATGAGCCACAGCCCGATCGCACCGGCCAGGATCGGCACCAGCCAGGCGCCGATCCCGAAAGTCCAGCGCAGACCCTCGACCAGCTTGCCCGTGGCAGCGCTGCGAGTGGGCGTCAGCAACGTGAGCAAAGTCAAGAACGCCACCACCACCAGGGCCGATCCGATGGTCTCCGGCCTGAAGAAGGCAGCCAGGTTCGAACGGCGTACCGGCTTGGCCCTTGTCTTGCGCTTTGCCATCCTATCCTTTCAGAGACACTTCAGATCAGAACAGGCTCAATTGTTGGAACTCGTCATCCGAGCCCTGGCCATCATCCGCCTCGCGGGCCGGCGCGCGGGCCTGGTCGATTTCGGCCAGCAGCTTCGGGATCTGCTTGATATCTTCTTCGAGCGCCGTTCGCCATTCGGGACGGCGCAGCGCGGCAGCAGGGTGGAAGAGGGGCAGATAATAGACGTTGCCCGCACGCTTGGGGCGCCCATGAATGCGTGAGATCGACTGGCCCGGAAAGAAGCGCTCCATCGAGTGACGGCCGAGCGTGACGACGATATCGGGCTGGATCAGGGCAAGCTGGCGGGTCAGATAGCCGCTGCAAGCCGCGATTTCCTCAGGCATGGGGTCCCGGTTGCCCGGCGGGCGGCACTTGACGACGTTGGTGATGTAGACCTGTTGGCGTGTCAAGCCAATGGTGGCCAGCACTTGCTCCAGGTATTGCCCCGATGCGCCCACGAACGGCCTACCCTGACGATCTTCGTGGAAGCCGGGGCCTTCGCCGACGAACATGAGCCGGGCGGCGCTGGCGCCTTCACCGGGCACGACGTGGGTGCGGCTCTGGCTCAGCGGGCATTTCAGGCAAACCTTGACTTCACTGGCCACTTGTTCGAGAGAATCGGCTGAGGGGTCTTCCCTTTGGGACATTGCATACCTCTGAGGTGTAGGACATGGGCTGAGATAGGTGGCGGACGGCGCGTAGCCTAATCCCGGGCGCGGCCGGGCGCGCTGGGCGCGGGCCGGCCCACGTGGCCAAAGCAGGCGTCCAGACGTGCCCGCCGCGGCGGCCCACTGCTGCTCCAGCAGGGCCTGCATGGCGGGCTCGGCCAGCGCCAGCGTGGTCATGATCAGCGCATCTTCCCCATCCTGATAGTAGCGGCGCCGGGTGCCCACCTGCCGGTAACCAAGCTGTTCGTACAGCCGCCGCGCCACGGCATTCCCCACCCTGACCTCGAGCGTCGAGCGCTCCGCCCCTCGGGCCATGGCTTCGTCTAGCAATGCCAGCAGCAGACTGTGGCCCAGGCCGCAGCCGCGCCAGTCTGGGTGTGAGGCAATCGTGGCGATGTGTGCATCGTCAACCATCAGCCACTCGCCAGC
>CAWEHT010000359.1:0-38031 GCA_963808455.1 uncultured Chloroflexia bacterium
CATAGCCGGGCGCGCATTGCCGGCCGTTTCTTTGTGACGTAGCGTGCCCCCTGGCCGGCGTCGATGGGCCGCCTTGTGCGGACAGCGGACAGCTCGATGGTTGGACGTCGCAGGCGGCGGGCCAGCTGGCGCGATGCCCGGAAACACAGGGCCGCTGGGGGACCTGGACGCCAGGGCGGGTTAGACCGGCGCCGGCCGGCGTAACAAAAAGCCTGGCGCGGCACTTGCCGCGCCAGGCCACGTGGCTGCGATCAGCAGGCCGTGATCAGAAGCCCTGGAAGCGCTCGTGCCGGGCGCCGCAAAGCGGGCAGACGTCGGGGGGCTCGCCTTCGCCGGTCATGCCGCAGACCGGGCAGACCCAGAATCTGCTGCAGCGTCGCGTCTTGGCCTTCGCTCACGGCCTGCCTGGCCGCGGTGTACAGCGCAGCGTGCACCTGCTCGGCCGCCAGCGCGTTGCTGATAGACCGCAGGGCGCGCTTCTCACCCTGCGCCTCGGCGACCACCTTATAGGCCTGGTACATCTCTTCGGCCTCAAAAGTCTCGCCTGTTATCGCAGCCGCCAGGTTGCCCGCGGTGTCGCCAACCCCCTCGAGGATGCGCAGGTAGCTGGCGGCATGAACCTGTTCGGCGTAGGCGGCGGCCCGGAAGAGACGGGCCACGTTGGCGAAACCGTCGCGCTCGGCGCGCTCCGCGAAACTGAGGTATTTGATGTGCGCCTGGCTCTCACCGGCAAACGCGGCCTTAACATTGGCCTCGGTCATGGGTCTCATCTGAACGTACTCCTTTGCGGCGACTTGGCGTCTCCAGTGGTCAATTGAATGTTCGAGGACTATGTGCACTATATCACATAGCCGGCGAAGGCCCAAATAGAGGCAGTGGCCGGCCTGCAAACAAGCACCATCGGTCGCCCATCTGAAACGGCAAGGCTGGCCCCGGGATAAGGACCGGCACGGACAACACAAATGTCGCATGACAAGGTCAACGAACCGCTGCCACGGGCGATCCATTTGTCGCATAGGAAACGATCGGTTGCGCTGACGACAGGATCGAACCGCTGTGCCATAGTGTCTATCGAGGCGAGAGCAACGCCAGCAATCTTTGACAGAACAGGAAATGAGACCGATGATAGACACAAACACCAAGGACGAGCAAACGCCCGATCGGGAAGAGACGGCAACGAAACCTACAGCGGCGAGCACGCCCCGGCTGGCAGGCGTGCCGGCAGTCCAGGCTGCTCGCGCTCGGAACAAGCCCGAGCCCAAGCGGCTGTCGAAAGGGCAGCGGAAACATGTGCGGCGGCAAAAGCAAGCCGGTGAAGCAAAAGTGATCGACCGCCGCTGACGGTACCGTCCGGCGGATAGGCTTCCAGAGCCGGCTCAGGCACCGATATGTGAACCACTCCATTGATCCGCTGAAGTCGATCCCGCCACCCGCTCAGCGGCGGCTGGCGTTGCGCGTCATGCCCGACGCGCAGCGCGCATTGCGCCATGGGCACCCCTGGCTGTACGACCGGTCGATCACCGGCCAGAGCGCGGAGGGACGGCCCGGCGACCTGGCCGTGATCTTCGACGACCGGCGGCAATTCCTGGCCATCGGTCTCTATGACCCGACCTCACCCCTCCGCGTGCGCATCCTACAGCACGGCCGCCCGGCGTCGATCGACCACGCGTGGCTCTGCGATAGGCTCACCGCAGCCGGCACGCTGCGCGGGCCATTGGGAGAGAGCGGCACGACCGGCTATCGCCTGGTCCACGGCGAAAACGATGGGCTGCCGGGCCTGGTGGTCAACCGCTACGACGCCACGTTCGTGATCAAGCTCTACAGCGCGGCCTGGGTGCCGCACCTCGCAGGGCTGCGCGCCGCGCTCGCCCAGGTCTGCCCGGTGGGCCGGCTGGCGCTGCGCGTAAGCCGGGAGCTGAGCAAGCAGCCGGCATGGCTCTACGGCCTGGAGGACGGTTCCATTCTGGATGGTGAACCGCTGGATGGGCCGGTCCCCTTCTGTGAGAATGGCTTGCACTTCGAAGCCGATGTGGTGCGTGGGCAAAAGACGGGTTTCTACTTCGACCAGCGCGACAACCGGGCGCGGGTCGAACGGCTGGCCGGCGGGCGGCAGGTCCTCAACGTCTTTGCGTACAGCGGCGGTTTCTCGGTTTATGCGGCGCGCGGCGGCGCGGCCTCCGTGCTCAGCCTTGACAGCAGTGGGCCGGCACTGGCGGCTGCCGAGCGCAACTTCGCGCTCAACCAGCGCCTGCCGGGGGTGGCTGCCGCCGGGCACAGCGTGCTGGTCGACGATGCCTTTGCAGCCCTGGCCAATCTGCGGGCGAGAGGCAGGCGCTTCGAGATGGTGATCGTGGACCCGCCCTCGTTCACGCGCCGCTCCGGCGACATCGGTAGCGCGCAGGATGCCTACCGCCGGCTGGTGCTCCTCGCGCTCGCCGTGCTGGCCCCTGGCGGCGTGCTGGTCATGGCTTCATGCTCCAGCCACGTGAGCGCCGAGGCGTTCTTCGCGGCCGTCAACCGGGCGGCCGCTCAGACCGGCCGCCCGCTGGGCGCGCAAGAGCACACGGGGCACGCTATCGACCATCCGGTGCGCTTTCCCGAGGGCGCATACCTCAAGTGCCTCTTTGCTACAGTCCCCTGAACCGGCGCAGACGTGAACAGATAGTGGTGTACATGCGGCAAGTTGGCTGCACCGAGACGCCCGTCACTCATGAAAGCACGGACGGCGCCGATTTATGAAGGTTGATAAATGGATCAGGCTATTCGCCCGGCCTGATTTATCAGGCCTTGTGTATCAGGATGCGGTTTGAACCGCATCCTGGTGCGCCCTGAGACGGGGGCACGGACGGCGCCGATTCAAATCGGCGCCTGATACACGAAGTGCGATGAATCGCACTCCTGCTCGTCGTTGCTGTTGGCGACGCCAGAGGATTTTCCAGCCTACCTGATTCATTGGTTAGCCTTCATCAGCAGGTCTGGCGTGTCAGCCTGCGGTTTCTAACCGCAGGCGTCGCTATCCGGCACGCGAAGGGCGGCGGCCGGCGGTGATTCCCGAGTTGGCGCAGGCCCGGAATCACCCGCCACGCCCCAGACCCCCGGCCGGGCCGGCATGGGGGCTCGAGGTGGCGGGCCAGGGCCCAGGCGGGAGAGCCCTGCCTCGCAACAGCCGCACCAGGCACGCGAGGCCGGCGCGCCACGCCGGTCGGGCCGGCAGGTCCGGCTTCTGCTTCTGCCCGGATTGGCCAATATGTGGTAGAATCGTCCGCAGTCAAAGAGGAATGCCTCGCGGCCGGACCGCAGTCCGTGGCAGTGGCGAAGGCATTGGGCGCCCCGGCGCCGGTGATGTCAGTGCAAAGGGCCGCCCAGGTCAACCGACAGGCTTGGGCGGCCTTTTTTCTTTGCGCAAACAGACAGCACCCCCCTGCTAAACCTCGACGAGGCAACCATGATCACGCGCGGAGGCTATGTGTCATCCATCAGACGTCTCGAATGGTGGTGCAGAGCAACCCAATGCGAGGGCCACCGCTCAGGGGGAGACACAGCATGAGCCGTCTCGAGCAGCTTGCACCAAACGCCGCCTTGCGCGGCATCCTGCCGGACGCCCTGGTGACCGTCGTCAGCGTGCAATGGTTCGGCTCCGAGGCCCTCGAGCTCACCTACAAGACGCCGGCCGGCAAGGTGGCCAACGAGCTGATCTATCGCCACGACGAGCCGCGGCTGGAAGTCGTCGAGCAGCGCCGGCCCTGGAGCTTCGACGGCGACGGCGCACTGTTCCGCCTGGTCTCCGAGGCGCAGCGCATCCGGCTGGCGCACCTCTTCGACCCGCTGCTGGCCGTGCACACCTCGCTGGTCGAGCCGCTGCCGCACCAGATCACGGCCGTCTACGAAGCCATGCTGCCGCGGCAGCCCCTCCGCTTTCTGCTGGCCGACGACCCCGGCGCCGGCAAGACGATCATGGCCGGCCTGCTGATGAAGGAGCTGATCGCCCGCGGCGACCTGCAGCGCTGCCTGGTCGTCTGCCCGGGCAGCCTGGCCGAGCAATGGCAGGACGAGCTCTACCAGCGCTTCCACCTGCCCTTCGAGATCCTGACCAACGACAAGCTCGAGGCCGCCCGCACCGGCAACTGGTTCCTGGAAACCGACCTGGCCATCGCCCGCCTGGACAAGCTGGCCCGCGACGAGGACGTGCAGGGGAAGCTGCAGGCCCCCGACTGCCGTTGGGACCTGGTGGTGTGCGATGAAGCGCACAAGATGTCGGCCACCCTCTTCGGCGGCGAGATCAAGTACACCAAGCGCTACCGCCTGGGCCAGCTCCTCTCGACGCTCACCCGGCACTTCCTGCTGATGACGGCGACGCCGCACAACGGCAAGGAGGAGGACTTCCAGCTCTTCATGGCGCTGCTGGACGGCGACCGCTTCGAGGGCCGGTTCCGCGACGGCGTGCACACCGACCGACGTCTCCGACCTGATGCGGCGCATGGTGAAAGAGAGCCTGCTCAAGTTCGACGGCACGCCGCTCTTCCCCGAGCGCATCGCCTACACGGTGCCCTACAAGCTCTCGCGAGCCGAAGCCGCAGCTTTACAAGGAGGTGACCGACTACGTGCGCGAGGAGTTCAACCGCGCCGAGGCGCTGCAAAACGACAAGCGCGCGGGCACGGTCGGCTTCGCCCTGACCATCCTGCAGCGCCGCCTGGCCTCCTCGCCCGAGGCGATCTACCAATCGCTGCGCCGGCGCCGCGAGCGGCTGGAGAGCCGCCTGCGCGAAGCTGGAGATGCTGCAGCGCGGCGCCACCGGGAGCGCCGGCATCTTGCCGGCCCCCTCAGCCCGGGTCCTCGACGCCGAAGACCTCGAGGACCTGGAAGACGCCCCCGAGGATGAGGTCGCGGCTGCCGAGGAGGAGATCCTGGACCAGGCCACGGCGGCGCGCACCATCGCCGAGCTGAAGGCCGAGATCGAGACCCTCAAGCGACTGGAGGGGTTGGCCCTGGGCGTCCGCCGCGGCGGCGCGGACACCAAGTGGCGCGAGCTGGCCTGCCTGCTGGGCGAGATCTTCACGCCCGCGGCCATCGCCGGCCGCCTGGCGGAGGAAAAGGCGGCCTACGCCGGCCCGTCCATCCCCGGGCCCGTGCCCTCGCCACGCCAGAAGCTGGTGCTCTTCACCGAGCACCGCGACACTCTTACACTACCTGCACGATCGCATCACCACGCTGCTGGGCCGGCAGGAGGCCGTGGTGATGATCCACGGCGGGATGGGGCGGGAAGAGCGCATGAAGGCCCAGGAGTCCTTCCGCCACGACCCCGAGGTGCAGGTGCTGCTGGCCACCGACGCGGCCGGCGAAGGCATCAACCTGCAGCGCGCCCACCTGATGGTCAACTACGACCTGCCGTGGAACCCCAACCGGATCGAGCAGCGCTTCGGCCGCATCCACCGCATCGGCCAGACCGAGGTCTGCCACCTGTGGAACCTGGTCGCCGACGAGACGCGCGAGGGCGATGTCTATCGCCGGCTGTTGGAGAAGCTCGAACAGGCCCGCCAGGCCCTGGGCGGCCAGGTCTTCGACGTGCTTGGCAAGCTGCAGTTCGAGGGCAAGGCGCTGCGCGACCTGCTGATCGAGGCCATCCGCTACGGCGATCAACCCGAGGTGCGCGCCCGCCTGACGACGGTGTTGGACCAGGCCCTGGACCGCGAGCAGCTGCGGTGCCTGCTCGAAGAGCGGGCGTTGGCCCACGACGCCATGGACGCCAGCCGGGTCTATCAGGTCCGCGAGGAGATGGAGCGCGCCGAGGCGCGCCGGCTGCAGCCGCACTACATCGAATCGTTCTTCCACGAAGCCTTCCGGCGCCTGGGCGGCACGGAGAAGCAGCGCGAGCCGCGCCGCTACGAGGTGACCTACGTGCCCGGGCCGCTGCGGGCCCGCGACCGCCTGATCGGCATCGGCGAGCCGGTGCTGCCGCGCTACGAGCGCATCGCCTTCGAGAAAGCATTGGTGGCACCGCCCGGCCAGCCGCCCGCAGCCTTCGTCTGCCCGGGTCACCCGCTGTTGGATGTGGTCATCGACCTGACCCTCGAGCGCCACCGTGACCTGCTCAGGCGCGGCGCCGTGCTGGTCGATGAGCTCGATCCGGGCACGCAGCCGCGTGTACTCTTCTACCTGGAGCACGCCATCCAGGACGCCGGCCTGACGCGCTCGGGCGAGCGCCGCGTGATATCCAAACGCATGCTCTACGTCGAGCTCGACGCGGCGGGCGCCGCCCGCCACCCGCATTACGCGCCCTACCTCGACTACCGGCCGCTATGCGAGACGGAGCCAGGCGTGGACGCCATCCTGGAACGGCCCGAATGCGCCTGGATTGCCGGGAGCGCCGGCTTCCAGCCGGCTTCGCTCGAGCATCAGGTTGTCGCTCACGCCGTGGCGCATGTGGTGCCCGAGCACCTGGCCGAGGTGCGCGACGCCAGGGTCGCGTTGATCGCCAGGACCGAGGCGGCGGTGAAGGACCGGCTGATCAAGGAGATTACCTATTGGGACCACCGCGCCGAGCAGCTCAAGCTCCAGGAGCAGGCCGGCAAGCCGAACGCCCGGCTCAACTCGGGCGAGGCGCGCAAGCGGGCCGACGTCCTGCAAGCGCGCCTGGAGAAGCGCCTGGCCGACCTGAAGCTCGAGGCCCAGATCTCGCCGCTGCCGCCCGTGGTGCTCGGCGGCCTGCTGGTGGTGCCCATCGGGCTGCTGGAGCTCATGGCCGGCAAGCAAGGGGCGCCGGTCGAGGCCGGCACGCAAGCAGTGCCGGCGATCCCCGTCGATACGCAGGCTGCCGCGGCCCGCGCCCGCGCCGTCGTCATGGAGGTGGAGCGCAGCCTCGGCTTCGACCCGGTCGACCGCGAGTTCGAGCAGCTGGGCTACGACATCGAGAGCCGCGTGCCGGGCACCGGCAAGCTGCGCTTCATCGAGGTCAAGGGGCGCGTGGCCGGGGCGGAGAGCATCACCGTCACCAAGAACGAGATCCTCTACTCGCTGAACAAGCCGGACGACTACATCCTGGCGATCGTCGAATTCCTGAGCGAGAATGCCCACCGGGTCGGCTACCTGCGCCAGCCCTTCCGCCGCGAGCCGGACTTCGGCGTGACGAGCGTGAATTACGACTTCGCCGGGCTGCTCGCGGGGCGGAGGCGCCAGCATAAGAGGAGGGCACCGATGAGCTACTCGGACGGCGAGCTGGAGCGGCTCCTGGTCGACGTCGAGTCGGACCTCGCGGAGCGCAAGGAGAGTCTCAAAGGCGACGCACCGACGGCGGTCCGCGAGGCCGTCTGTGCGTTCGCCAACGATTTGCCCGACTACCGCCGCCCGGGCGTGGTGTTTGTCGGGGCAAGGGACGACGGCTCACCGTCAGGGCTGGCCGTTACCGACGAGCTGCTGCGACAGCTCTGGTATGATGACCGCATCGAGATCCTCAGCCCTGGCGGCCCCTACGGCGAGGTCACCCCGGAGAACTTCGGCACGCCGGGGCTCAAGGACTATCGCAACCCCAACCTGGCCGAGGCCATGCGCGTCCTCGGGTACGTACAGAAGTTCGGCGCCGGTATCGTGGCCGCCCGCGGCGCGCTGCAGCGGAACGGCAATCCGCCTCTGGAGTTTCAGGTGGATCAACACTACGTGCTGGCTACCGTGAGGCCCGCGCCATGATCACGATGGCCCTTTTCAACAACAAGGGCGGCGTCGGGACGACGTCGCTGGTCTATCACCTGGCCTGGATGTTCGCCGACCTCGGCCTGCCCATGCTGGCGGCGGACCTGGACCCGCAGGCCAATCTCACGTCGATGTTCCTCGACGAGGATCGCCTCGAAGAGCTCTGGCCCGAGGGCGAGCACCCTCGCAGCGTTCTGGGCATGATCCGGCCGATCCTGAGGGGCACCGGCGACATTCTTGCGCCTCACATCGAGAGCGTTTCGGACAACATCGGGCTGATCGTCGGGGATTTGGGGCTGTCTCTCTTCGAAGACAAGCTTTCGGACGCCTGGCCTCGCTGCCTGGACCGGGATGAGTCGGCCTTTCGTATCCTATCTGCCTTTTACCGCATTCTCGCGCGAAGGCGCCCAGATGACAGGGGCGGCTATCGTATTGGTGGACGTCGGCCCGAACCTGGGCGCCATCAACCGCGCGGCCACAATCGCCAGCCGGCATATCCTGGTGCCCCTGGCGCCCGATCTCTTTTCGCTCCAGGGCCTTCGGAACCTGGGGCCGGCCCTGCGTCGCTGGCGGGGCGAATGGGATGATCGTCTGGCGCGAAGCCCTGATCCCACCCTGGACCTGCCGCCGCGCGGCATGATGCCGGCCGGCTACATCCTGCTTCAGCATGCCATGCGGCTCGACCGGCCGGTGCAGGCGTACGGCCGCTGGATGGCGCGTATCCCGGCGGTGTACAGGCAGGCAGTGCTCGACGAGCCCGCGGATCACCCGCCGGGCGTCGAAAGCGACCCGCACTGCCTGTCGCTCCTCAAGCACTACCGGAGCCTGATGCCGATGGCCATGGAGGCGCGCAAGCCGATGTTCCATCTGAGGCCGGCCGACGGGGCCATCGGCGCGCATGCCGCCGCCGTCCAGGCGTGCTACCAGGATTTCAGGGCGCTGGCAGCCACGGTCGCGCGGCACGTTGGGCTCGTTCTGCCGTCTTGAGGAAGAATCCGAATCATGGATGTGAAACCCAAGAAGAAACTCATCTTCGCCGGGCTGCTCGCGGTGGCGGAGGCGCCGTCCCGACAGGGTCGAGTGGTAGAATTGTAAACGAGCGTCTCTTCAGGGATCGGCCGGGCCTCGGCGGATAGCCCATGAGCCGGGCCTCAGCCCAGATGCAGGAGCGAGGGGAGGTTCCGCCCACATGACAAACGCTACCTTCTTGCAGAGGGTCGTGCTCAAGAACTACAAGAGCATCGCCGCCTGCGACGTGCAGCTCGGCCCCCTGACTTTCCTGGTGGGCCCCAATGGCGCGGGCAAGAGCAACTTCCTCGACGCCCTGCGCTTCGTGGCTGACTCCTTGCGCACGTCACTCGACCATGCATTGCGCGACCGCGGCGGGATCAACGACGTCCGCCGCCGCTCGGGCGGGCACCCGACGCATTTCGGAGTGAGGCTCGTGTTCTCCCTGCCCGCCGGGGAGACGGGCCACTACGCGTTCAGGGTCGGTTCGCAGCGCGGTGGAGGGTACGAGGTCCAGAGGGAGGAGTGCTACGTCCTCGGCCTGAGTGGGCTGCACAGCTTCCACGTCGAGGGGGGCACCCTGGCCTCGAGCAGCGTCAGGCCGGCACCGGCGGCTTCCTTAGATCGCCTCTATCTGGTCAATGCTTCAGGGCTGCCCGAGTTTCGCCCCGTCTACGACGCCCTGTCCAGCATGGGCTTCTACAGCCTGAACCCTGATCGCATCCGAGATTTGCAGTCTCCAGACTCCGGCAGGCTTCTGGCACGCGACGGGAGCAATCTTGCCAGCGTGCTGGCAGAACTGGCAGCGAGGAACCCCGAGGCCAAGCGGCGCGTCGAGGAGTACCTTGGCAAAATCGTTCCGGGTGTGAGCCGCGTCGAGACCAAGAACATCGGCCCGAAGGCGACCCTCGAGTTCGGGCAGGCAGTCGCCGGTTCCCAATACCCCTGGCACTTCTTAGCCGCGAATATGTCCGACGGCACGCTTCGGGCTCTCGGAATCCTTGTGGCTCTTTTTCAGTCCGGCGGACGGAATGGTGCGGGCCTTCGTGTGTCGTTGGTGGGGATCGAGGAACCGGAACTGGCACTGCATCCGGCGGCAGCGGGCCTTCTGATCGAAGGCCTGCGCGACGCCAGCCGCAGCACCCAGGTCCTGGTGACGAGCCACAGCCCTGACCTGTTGGACAACCCGCAGGTGACCAGCGATTCCCTCCTGGCTGTGGACGCCGATGAGGGCATGACGATTATCGGCCCCTTGGATGAGGCCGGCAAGTCCGCCCTCCGCGATCGGCTCTACACCGCCGGTGAATTGCTCCGCCTGAGCCAGCTGGCGCCTGATCCCGCGGCCAGAGAGCTGACCGGCAGGCAGCTGCGCCTGTTCGATGAGGGAGATGCCTGATGCGGGTCGCCTGCATCGTCGAGGGGCACGGCGAAACCCAGGCCGTCCCGGTCCTGCTGCGCCGGATCGCGGCCTCGGTAGACGCTTCTTTCACCCTGCAAGTCCCTCCGCCCATTCGCGTCCCTCCCAGCAAGCTGCTGCAGCCCGGCGAGCTCGAGCGTGCCGTAGTCAACCGATCGTCTCAGGCCGGCAAGTTGGCGGTCGGGCCCTCGTGGTCGTCTCGGCGAAGCTCGGACAAACTCGCACCGCCTCGCGGCATGAGGAAGAGATCGAATCATGGATGTGAAACCCAAGAAGAAGCTCATCGAAGTAGCCCTCCCGCTCGAGGCCATCAACATCGCCTCGGCCCGCGAGAAGTCCATTCGCCATGGGCACCCCAGCACGCTGCACCTGTGGTGGGCGCGGCGCCCGCTGGCCGCGGCGCGGGCCGTGATCTTCGCGCAGATGGTGGACGACCCTTCGGCGCACCCCGACCTTTTCCCCACCGAGAAGGCGCAGGAGAAGGAGCGCCAGCGCCTCTTCCGCATCATCGAAGAGCTGGTCAAGTGGGAGAACACGACCAACGAGGTGGTGCTCCAGCAGGCCCGCGACGAGATCTGGCAGAGCTGGCGCTACACGTGCGCCGAGAACGCCGATCACCCGCGCGCCAAAGAGCTGTTCGACCGCCACAAGCTGCCGGCCTTCCATGACCCTTTCGCCGGCGGCGGCTCGATCCCCTTGGAGGCGCAGCGGCTCGGCCTCGAAGCTTATGCGAGCGACCTCAACCCCGTGGCCGTGCTGATCAACAAGGCCATGATCGAGATCCCGCCCAAGTTTGCAGGGCGGCCGCCGGTCAACCCGGAATCGAGAAGTGAGTATAGAGAAGTGAGGAGTGAGCGGGGAGGAGGTGAGGATGCACTACCGGGAGCTGGTGGTGTGGCAGAAGGCCATGGAAGCGGCGCGAGAGATGTACCTGTTGGTGCCGAAGCTCCCGAGGGAAGAAACCTACGGGATGCGGTCCCAGATAACGCGGGCCATCGTGTCGGTCCCGGCGAACATCGCGGAGGGATGGACGCGGAGAGTCGGAACGGGAAAAGGCCCAGTTCCTGGCAGTGGCGCAAGGGTCGCTGGCGGAATCGGAGACGCTGCTGACCCTGTGCGAGCAGATAGGCTGGTTCCCGGAGCAGGAGACCGGGAAGGTGAGAAGGCTGTTGGACGAAGTGAGCAGGATGCTCACGACGCTGCGGTCCAAGTACCGGAGCCAAGCATAGCCGCTGCGGGGCTCGATCCTCACTCCTCCCTTCTCTTTCCTCGCACTTGGCGCGGCGCGCGCAGGGCCTGGCCGAGGACGTGCGTTACTACGGCAAGTGGATGCACGACGAGGCCGAAAAACGGATCGGGTACTCTTTATCCGAAAGTTGAGATCACCGCAGAGCTCGCAGAGGGGCGCCGGGACCTGCAGCCGCTGATCGGGCAGAAACTGACCGTGATCGCCTGGCTGTGGGCGCGCACCGTGAAGAGCCCGAACCCGGCCTTTGCGCAGGTGGACGTGCCGCTGGCCTCGACCTTCATGCTCTCCACCAAGGAGGGCAAGGAGGCCTACGTCGAGCCGGTGATGTTCCCTGGGAGCGCCGGCATCCTTGCCGGCAAGGATGCCGGCGCTCCCGGCTACCGCTTCACGGTGAAGATAGGCAAGCCGAAGGAACCTGGGGCGGCGAGGCTAGGCACGACGGCCGGCAAACGGAGCGCTTTCCTTTGCGTCATGTCGGGGGCACCAATCGACTACGACCATATCCGCGCCGAGGGCAAGGCCGGGCGCATGGGGGCGCGGCTGATGGCCATTGTGGCTGAGGGCGAACACGGGCGGATCTACCTCTCGCCCGGTGGCGCCACGGAGGCCGTCTCCTGGCGGGCGCACCCGGAGTGGAGGCCGGAAGCGCCGCTCTGCGGAAAATGTCGCGTCAACGTCTCCCTTTACGGACTGGACAGCTACGGCGACCTTTTCACACCCCGTCAGCTCGTAGCTCTGACGACGTTCTCCGACCTCGTGCAGGAGGCACGCGAACTGGTGAGGCGAGACGCGGTGGCAACGGGAATGCCCGATGGTGGCAGGCCCCTCGCGAGTGGTGGGGCAGGAGCGTCCGCATACGCGACGCCGTTGGGGTGTACCTGGCGTTTGCTATTTCAAAGCTTGCAGACCAAGGCTCGACGATATGCACCTGGTTCACGGAGAGAGACTCGACCCGGAATACTTTTGCCCGCCAGAGCATCCCAATGACATGGGACTACGCAGAACTGAATACGCTTCTAGCAGGAACCGGCAGCTTCGCCGGAGCAGTTAGCTGGACCGCCGAAAGCATCGAAGGGGTCGCGGCGGGCTATGGGTCAAGCTTCGGCGCAGGCAGCCAGGCCGACGCCATAAGCCAGAGCGCGAGCCGCGGGGAAAGTTGTCTCCACTGACCCGCCGTACTATGACAATGTCGGCTACGCTGACCTGTCCGACTTCTTCTACGTCTGGCTGCGCCGCTCGCTAAAATCCATCTTTCCCGACCTCTTCGCCACGCTCGCTGTGCCTAAGGCTGAGGAGTTGGTGGCTACTCCGAATCGTCATGGGGGAAGGGAGAAAGCGGAACACTTCTTCCTTGACGGCATGACTCAGGCTATGCACCGCCTGGCCGAGCAGGCGCATCCGGGCTTCCCCGTCACCATATACTACGCTTTCAAGCAGTCAGAGAGTGATGGGGAAAACGGGACCGCGAGCACCGGCTGGGATACCTTCCTCGACGCAATTATCCGCGCCGGCTTTGCTGTCAGCGGTACCTGGCCGATGCGCACCGAACTGAGCAACCGAATGATCGGCTCGGGCACCAACGCCCTTGCCTCAAGCGTCGTGCTAGTCTGCCGCAAACGCGCCGCCGATGCCCCCACCGCCACGCGCCGCGAGTTTGTGAGCGCTCTCAAGGCCGAGTTGCCTGAGGTGCTGGCCCATCTGCAGCGCGGGAACATCGCGCCCGTGGACCTGGCGCAGGCGGCCATCGGCCCGGGCATGGCCGTCTACACCCGTTACGGCAAGGTGCTCGACGCCGCGGGTCAGCCGCTCTCAGTACGCGAGGCGCTCGCGCTGATCAACCAGACGCTCGACGAGGCGCTGGCCGAACAGGAGGGCGACTTCGACGCCGACACCCGCTGGGCGCTGGCCTGGTTCGAGGGCTCGGGGTTCGCCGAGGGCGAGTACGGCGTGGCCGAGACGCTGTCCAATGCCAAGAACACCAGCGTGGCCGGGATGGCCGAGGCGGGCATCCTGAAATCGGGCCATGGCAAGGTGCGCTTGCTGCGTCCCGCCGAGCTGCCGGCCGATTGGGACCCGGCGACGGACAGGCGCCTGACGGCGTGGGAGACGGTTCATCAGCTCGTTCGCGCGCTGGAGGCCGGCGGCGAGGGCGCGGCCGCGGCGGCGCTGGTTGCCCGGTTGGGCAGCCGGGCCGAGGCCGCCCGCGAGCTGGCTTATCGTTTGTACACGGTCTGCGAGCGCAAGAAGCGCGCTGCCGAGGCGCTGTCGTATAACGGGCTGGTGCAGAGCTGGCCGGAGATAACGAAGCTGGCCCACGAGGGCGCGGTAACGCCTGTACAGATGAGGCTCACCGCAGAGGACGCGGGAAGAGAGTAGACGGGAGCTCACCGCAGAGGGCGCGGGAACGGGACGGACGGGAACTCACCGCAGAGGACGCGGGGTAGCGCAGAGGGGTCGGGGGAAAAGGATCGGATACGGCTCACCGCAGAGGACGCGGGGTAGCGCAGAGGGGGCGAAGACGTGGATGTCAACGTTGTCAGCGGGCAGGTAGTGGATGCCGCAATGAGGGTGCATTCCGTCCTGGGGCCGGGATTGTTGGAGAGCGCGTATGAAGCGTGCCTGGCCTATGAGCTGCGCCAGCGCAGCCTGCAGGTCTGCACCCAGGTCGAGCTCCCCGTCGTATACGACGGCATCACTATCGATGTCGGATACCGCATCGACATGTTGGTGGAGGAGGCGCTCGTCGTAGAGCTGAAAGCCGTCGAAAGCCTCCTGCCGATCCATGAGGCCCAGCTATTGTCCTATCTGAAGCTGAGTGGTCACAAGGTCGGCCTGTTGATCAATTTCAACGTGCTGTACCTCAGAGACGGCCTGAGGCGCATGGTCAACCGTCTGTAGCGCGGCCCAAACAGCAGGCAAGGGTGCAGAAGGGTGCCCGTAAGATGCCTCAGACTCTCTGCGCCCCTCCGCGTCCTCTGCGGTGAGCCCGTCAGTAAACCGAGGAGCGCGCACGTGGGCGAACAGCCGCGGCGGTGCAGAAGGGTGCCGGTAAGGTATCTCAGGCCCTCTGCGAACCTCTGCGTCCTCTGCGGTGAGACCGTCAGTAAACCGAGGAGCGAGCACATGGCAACCACCAACTACGAGCGTGTCGGCAAGGCGCTGGAGCTGCTGCGCGACGGGCTGCGGCCGTTCGTGGCGCGCGAGCTCGAAGCCAAGCACGGCAAGTACTGGATCACGACCGTGACGGCAGCCTGGCCCAACGAGCTGAATTGGCAGGAAGGCGACGAGCTGCCGCAGCTCGACGCTGCCGTCCTGCTGCGCATGATGTGGGACCAGTGGAACGTCGTCTTCGCTCACACGCTGGGCTTCTCCGAGCGCAGCCTGGTCAGCGAGCTGCGCGAGGTGCGCAACAAGTGGGCGCACCAGAACGCCTTCTCCAGCGATGACGCCTACCGCGCCCTCGACTCGGCCGCGCGCCTGCTCACGGCCATCTCGGCACCGCAGGCCGAAGAGCTGGAGAAGATGAAGATGGAGCTGCTCCGCCTTCGCTTCGACGAGCAGGTGCGCAGCGAGAAGCGCAAGAGCGCCGGCACGGCCATCGAGAGCCAGGTCACGGGCGGCCTCAAGCCCTGGCGCGAGGTGGTCACGCCTCACCCGGACGTGGCCAGCGGCCGCTACCAGCAGGCCGAGTTCGCCGCCGACCTGTGGCAGGTGCACATGGGCGAGGGCACCGACGAGTACCGCGACCCGGCCGAGTTCTTCCGCCGCACCTATCTCACCGAGAGCCTGAAGGGGCTGCTGGTGGGCGCCGTCCGCCGCCTGGCCGGACAGGGCGGCGACCCGGTGGTGCAGCTGCAGACCAACTTCGGCGGCGGCAAAACGCACTCCATGCTGGCCCTCTATCACCTCTTCTCGGGCACCGCGCCCGGCGAGCTGGCCGGCGTCGACGCGCTGCTGGGAGAAGCAAAGAGGATGGGAACGAGGAAGAGAGGCGGGAAGAGAGAAGTGAGACCTGACGAGGCGTCCTCTCTTCTCACTTCTCTATCCTCACTTCTTCCCCGCCGCGTGGTGCTGGTGGGCAACAAGATCTCGCCCGGCAATCCGGTGGTCAAGGCCGACGGCACCGTCGTGCGCACGCTGTGGGGCGAACTGGCCTGGCAGCTGGGCGGCAAGGAGCCGCCTTCGACCGCGTCCGGGCCGACGACGAGCGGGCCACCAGCCCCGGCGACGTGCTGCGCGAGCTCTTCAAGCAGTATGGCCCCTGCCTGGTCCTGATCGACGAGTGGGTGGCCTACGCCCGCCAGCTGCACGACCAGAGCGACCTGCCCGCCGGCAGCTTCGAGACCCAGTTCACCTTCGCCCAGGTGCTGACCGAGTCGGCCAAGCTGGCCGGCAACTGCCTGCTGGTGATCAGCCTGCCCGCCTCGGATACCGCCGGCTCGCCCCACACCCAGGCCGACGATGCCGAGGTCGGCGGACGGCACGGGCGCGAGGCCCTCGACCGGCTGCGCAACGTGGTGGGCCGCGTCGAGTCATCGTGGCGGCCGGCCAGCGCCGAGGAAGGCTTCGAGATCGTGCGCCGCCGGCTCTTCGAGCCCATGAGCGACGCCGCGCAGTTCCGGGACCGCGACGTGGTGGCGCGGGCCTTCGCCGACCTTTACCGGGCGCAGCACGAGGAGTTCCCGCCCGAGTGCCGCGACGCGGACTACGAGAAGCGCATCAAGGCCGCCTACCCGATCCATCCTGAGATCTTCGACCGGCTTTACGGCGACTGGTCCACGCTGGTGAAGTTCCAGCGCACCCGCGGGGTGCTGCGGCTGATGGCCGCCGTGATCCACAGCCTGTGGGAGAGGGGCGACAGGAACCCGCTGATCCTGCCGGCCAACATCGCCATCGACGACCCGCCCGTGCAGTTCGAGCTGACCCGCTACCTCTCGGACAACTGGGTGCCGGTGATCGAAAAGGACGTGGACGGGCCGAGCTCGCTGCCCCTGCGGCTGGACGGCGAGGTGCCCAACCTCGGCAAATACGCGGCCTGCCGGCACGTGGCGCGGGCCATCTATTTGGGCTCGGCCCCCACGGCCACGGCGGCGCACCGCGGCCTGGAGGACCGCCGGGTCAAGCTGGGCTGCGTCATGCCGGGCGAGTCGCCGGCCATCTTCGGCGATGCCCTGCGCCGGCTGGCCGGGGCGGCCACCTATCTGTACCAGGACGGCAGCCGCTATTGGTACTCGACCCAGCCCACCGTCACCAAGCTGGCCGAGGACCGCGCCGAGCAGCTCAAGCGCGAGCCCGACAGGGTGGCGCAGAAGCTGGAGCGGCGGCTGCGAAAGGACCTACAGGAGCACAAGGGCGACTTTTCCCGCATCCACGCCATGCCCGCTTCGGGCCAGGACGTGCCCGACGACCTCGAGGCCCGTCTGGTGGTGCTGGGGGTCGAACACCCCTACGGCAAGCAGCCGGGCAGCGCCGCCGAGGTGGCCGCCAGGGCCATCCTGGAGATGCGCGGCAACGCGCCCCGCCTCTTCCGCAACACCCTGGCCTTCCTGGCCGCCGACAGGACCCGCCTGCAGGACCTCGACGAGGCGGCCCGTAAGTACCTGGCGTGGGATGGCATCCTGGCCGAGAAGGTGCAGCTCGACCTGGCTCCGCTGCAGGTGAAACAGGCCGAATCGCAGAGGACCGCGGCCGATACGACGGTGACCGCCCAACTGCCGGAGACCTACCAGTGGCTGCTGGTGCCCGAGCAGGCCACGCCGCAAGCCACCGTGGCCTGGGGGGCGCTGCGGCTGACCGGGCAGGATGCGCTGGCCGTGCGGGCCGGCAAGAAGCTGAGGGGCGACGATCTGCTGGCGACGGCGCTCGCCGGCACCATGCTGCGCATGTGGCTGGACAAGGTCCCGCTGTGGCGCGGGGACCACGTGTCGGTCAGGCAGCTCGTGGAGGACTTCGCCCGCTACCACTACCTGCCGCGGCTCAAGGACCCTGCGGTCCTGCTGGCCGCGATCCGCGAAGGGCTGGGCCTGCTGACGTGGGAGCAGGACTCGTTCGCCCTGGCCGACAGCTACGACGAGAGCGCCGGCCGCTACCGTGGCCTGCGCTGTGGCCAGCAGGTGGCGCTGGCCGATGCCGGCTCGCCGGCGCTGCTGGTGAAGCCGGAGGTCGCGCGCAGGCAGCTCGACGCCGAGCGCGCCAGGCCATCTGACGAAGTCACGCCTCCGGGGCCGCCGGGTGGCGGGAACGTGGCCCGAGGCCCGAGCCCGATCGCCCTGTGGCGGGCCCCGGGCCTGCGCCCAGGCCGCCGCTGCCGACGCGCTACCATGGCACGGTAACGCTCGACGCGGCGCGCGCCGGGCGCGATGCCGGCCGCATCGCCGACGAGGTGATCGCCCATCTGGCCGGCCTGGTCGGCGCCACGGTCACCGTGACGCTCGAGATCGAGGCCGAGATCCCCACCGGCGCGCCGGACAACGTGGTGCGCATCGTCACCAAGAACGGGCGAACATTGAAGTTCACGAGCCAGGGGTTCGAGAGGGAATAGGCCGGGCAGGTGGGCGGGCGGTTGAAGGATACATCCGGCGCCGGCTGCGAACGCCCGCCGCAGCTTCGTGCCCAGGGAGAAAACGCCCTGACCGATGGGCAAGGCGATGATGCCGTACACCCACCAGGGGAGATTGCGGCCGAAGAAGAGCACGTAGACATAAGGGCCCGTGATCGATGGCGTCGCCGGCCCCGCCCCGGAATGGAAGCGCGCCCGGCCGTGTTTTTGATATCATTTTGGGTGATCACCAGCCAAGGTTTTGCGTGGCCGGGCAGGGGTTCCAAAAAGCATCCCCGTCGCACTGATGTCCTCATCAATGTCTGGCCAATGCACGCCCAACCCGCTGCCGATGAACTCGAAGTTGCTCCGCTGGGCTGACGTCGCCTCCGATAACCTCCACGACCAGGCCAACGGCACGCTGATGGTGCGACCATCGGCCAGGTGCGCAATGATCGAGTCATCCGTGACTTGCATTTCACTGATGCGCGGCATATCACTCACCACAGTGTTCATTCCAAGCCTCCAAGATCTGTACCTGGTGTTCGGCAATCAACCTGCGAATGCGGTTCAGCTCTGCGGGCGAAAACCCTTCGTTGAAACTGAGCACGACTGGATCCAGCCAGAACTTACAAACCATTCGCTCTCGCCGAACGTGCACATGCTTCGGTTCAAAGCAGTCGAAGCTGTAGAAAAACAGCCGGTACGGGCCAGGAACATCTCGAACCGTTGGCATAGTGCCTTCCTGACGAAAACGTGAGCTTTTGGGGCCACACTCGAATTGTAAGCTGGCAAGCGACGGCCTGTCAATTCAAAAACCCAGTTCTCCTTGGCAAATGATCATTCTGAGAGTCTGTGAGCGATTGTGCATCTGGTTGCGCAACGCCTATGCAAATCGCTTAGGCGCTCTCAAATCGATGCCGCCCTGGTCGCTCGCCGCATACCACGGTATAAACTTTCCGTCGCATTCCGTGTTTCCCGAGTCGCGTGCGGCCGGCGCGCCCGCACGTGCCTCCCTGGGGCACAAGCTCACCTGGCGGCCCCAAATGATCCGTTATTTCTGGCGCGCTGCGAGGTGGGCGTCGTCGCGGCATGGCCTTCCGAATCAGGTCGCTTACGCCGATCGAGCAGCTGGCGTGCCAGACCTGCTGATGCAGGTTGCCGAAGGCGTCCTTTCAGCGCGTTTGAACGCCCTTCCAGTACCGGCCGGCGACTTGAATCGCCGGCGGGCTGGGCAGCGAGCGGTAGGATAGATATCCTCCATCTGGTATAATCGGAGCATGGCTGACACCGACCTGGCCCCAATCCTGCAAACGCTGCGCGGCGAAGCTGGCGCAGGACCTGGGCGAAAAGGTTCAGGCGGTTTACCTGTTCGGGTCGCGGCGCGTGGGGCGATGCCATGCCCGACTCGGACGTGGACGTGCTCATAGTGGTGCGAGGCCCCTTTGACTACTGGGATCTGCTGCGGCGCACGTCGGAGGTCGTCTCGGCCCATCCTGCAGCACGATATGGTCATCTCGCGGTGCTTTGTGACGCAGGAGCAGTTCGAGGAAGAACAGAGCCCGTTCATGCTCAATGTGCGGCGCGAGGCGGTGCCTGTGTGAACGCCGAAGTGCAGGCGTTGCTGACCAAGGCGGCGCGGAGCCTGTCCGCCGTAGGACTACTATAGGAAGAAGGCTGCGTGTCAATCCTAGAACCGCCCATTGTCATTCTGAGTTATCCGTGCCGCGGGCGGCACGCGGCGACGCAAGGAACACCTGGGCTGTCATTCTGAGCGGCCGCATCCACAAAGCTTGTTTGCGGCGCACCACAGCGAAGAATCCGTATCAGGAGTTCCTTGAAAGCGGACTGGCGAGACAACCCGCGCCGCGGCGAGCTACAGCGACGAAGTCCCCGCAGGGGGAGAATCCATCGTGACGCTCCCGGAACGGATTCCTTCGGCCTGCCACGTTGAGCCGCTAAGCACGGTCAGGGAGCCGGCCTCAGGATGACATTGGGGGGGGTCTTGCGTAGCCGCGTCCCGCCTGGGCGGGATGGAAAACTCAGGATGAAAGGCCGACGGTTTTCGGGTAGACAGTACGTGGACTTTGCTGCAGCGCAGCAGCTGATGCTGAAATAGGACCATTTCTCGAGCGGCAATTCACCACCGGAGGGCAAGGGCATGTCGCTATCCACGGGGCAGGTACTGAATAACCGCTATCGTATCGACGCGTTGACCGGCGAGGGCGGTTTCGGCGCGGTCTATCGAGCCTGGGATACCGTCCTCAACCGCACGTGCGCCGTCAAAGAGAACCTGGATACCAGCCCGGCCGCGGTGGACCAGTTCCAGCGTGAGGCGGTGATCCTGGCCAGCCTGAAGCACCCCAGCCTCCCGGAGGTCACCGATCACTTCATCATCCCCGGCCAGGGGCAGTACCTGGTGATGGACTTTGTCGAGGGCCAGAGCCTGGCCGAGGTCATCCGAGAACGGCGCGGCCGCCTGAGCGAGGCGGAGGCGCTGCCGTGGATCGAGGAGATTTGCGATGCCCTCATCTACCTTCACTCGCAGATCCGGCCCATCATCCACCGCGACGTGAAGCCGCAGAACATCATCATCACCCCCGCCGGCCAGGCGATGCTCGTGGACTTCGGCATCTCGAAGGTCTTCGACGAGTCGATGAGAACGAGAACCGGCAGCCAGGCCGTCACAACCGGTTTTTCGCCGCCCGAACAGTACGGCATGGGCACGACCGACGCGCGCTCGGACGTGTATGCGCTGGGCGCCACGCTCTACACCGCGCTCACAGGCCAGGTGCCCCCCGATGCGATCGAGCGGGTGGCCGAGGACGCAGCCCTGGTGCCGCCGAGCAAACTGAACCCCGGCGTGTCGCTGGCCACGCAGGCCGCCATTCTGAAGGCGATGGACCCGCACGCCACCCAGCGTTTCCAGACCGCCCAACAGCTGGGCCAGGCGCTGAAGGGCGGGGCGCTTCCCGGCGCGGCAGCCGCTTCGCCCGAACCGGCCGCCGAGGCGCCCACCCTGCGAACAACCGGCAAGCCCGGCGCCGCCATCGCGCAGATGGGGCAGGCGCCGGGGGGCGGATCGCTCTCCGGAGCGGCTGCCGGTTCGGGCGAACCGGCTGCCGAGGCGCCCACCGTTCGAGCACCCTACGAGCCCATCGCCGCAATGCCCACGGCCCGCGTTCCCGGCGACCTCGCCCCGGCCAGGCCGGTGCGGGCGGCGCGATCGGGGCTGCTGCTGGGCGTGGTGGCGGGGCTGCTGCTGATCGGTGCCGCGGCCCTGGCCTTCACAGGACACCTTTCTCTCAAGGGTTTGCCGGCCCTCGGCGGCGCACAGGCGGAAAGCACGGGATCGGCAAGCCTGCCGGGCGGGACGCCGGCGGCGGGCGCGACCCTTGCCCAGGCCATTCCTACGGCTTCGCCGGCGGCGGGCGCGGGCACCGGCAGTTATGGCCAGGGCGGCACCCCTACCCCGAGCCTGCCCAAGGCCGTCTTCTGGCAGCGCTACGACGTTGACATCGCCATCGAAAAGAGCGGGGATTTCCGGGTCCGGGAGACGCAGGGGCTGGTATTCACCGGTGGCCTCTTCAGCTGGGGCGAGCAAAATATCGACCTCGTTCGCCTGAGCGACATCACCGGCATCACGGTGAGAGAAGAGAACGGCCCGGTTTACACCCAGTCCAGCGGCGGCGCCCCCTTCACTTTCAGCGTCTCGACACAGTACGACACATCGAGGGGGGTTAACCAGCGTGCCATCCGCTATCACTTCCCACCCAGCGAGAACATGCTGCGCACCATCATCATCGCGTACACGGTCTCCGGCGCGCTGCGCTACTACCCCCAGAACGGTGTGGATCAGCTCTACTGGAAAGCCATAGGAGTGTCCAACGGGCAGCGCGTGCAATCGTCCACGATCACGCTGCACGCGCCTCCGGGAGCCACGTTCACCAACTACGGCATCTACGGCGCCAGCCGGCGGGCCACCTTCCGGAAAGGCCAGACAAGTGCCACCATCGTCGTCAATGGGCCGCTGAATGCAGGCGCCGACGTGGAAGCCGTGGCCGAATGGCCGCATGGCATCGTGGGAGGCTCGGCACAGCCGTGGCAGCAAGCCATCGATGCCCAGTCGAACGCAATGAGCGTGGCAGAATACCAGGCCTTCCGTAGTGTCGAACGACCTACCCATGGACAGCGATGCGGGGGTCACGCCACGAGCAGCCAATGATTGAAGAGCCACCCGCCCAGGAGTCCGGCGAGGCAGCCTACTGCCACCTGGTAGGGCGTGTGGCCGAGGATTTCACGAAGCCGATCTTCCGTCCAGGGCTCGCCGCTGAGCAATTCGTCGACGATGCGGTTGATCATCCGGGCATGCGTGCCGGCGGCACGCCGGATGCCGGCAGCGTCGTACATGACGACCAGGGCCATGACGCTCGAAATGGCGAAGACGGTCGAGCCAAAGCCGTCATTGAGCCCCACACTCATGGCCAGGGCCGAGACCAGGGCGCTGTGTGAGCTGGGCATGCCGCCCGGGGCGATCAGCAGGTCCAGGTCGATCCGATGATCGAGCAGCGCTCGGGAGATGAATTTCCACAGCTGGACCAGGCACCACGTGATGACGGGCGCCCACAGGTTACGGTTTTGCAGAAATGCCCCTGGGTGCACGCTCTCTGCCAGACTCATCATTCGGATTGCCAACCGTCGAAGGGCTGCGCGGCCAGGCTGCCGTCGGTGCGCGTGGTCAGCTCGCGCACGCGCAGCTCAGCCGCGTCGAGCTGGGCATTGCATTGTTCGGCCAGCGTCGCGCAGCGCTCGAACAAGACGAGTGACTCGGCCAGAGAGAGGTCGCCCTCCTCGAGGCGCTGCACGCTCTGCTCCAACTCGCGATAGAATCTTCTCGAAAGGCTGCGCTTCTTCGTTCATGCTACTGCACCTGCCTCATGATCAATTGAGCCGGCGGCGGGCTCACGCGCGCACATCGGCATCGAAGGAGCCGTCGGCCACACGAACGCGAATGACGTCGCCCGGCTGCACCTGGGCTCGAGAGGTAACTACCGCCCCACCCGAAGTGCTGACGAGGGCGTAACCGCGGGCCAGCACCGCCGACGGGTCAAGACCTGCCAGCACCCGCTGTTGGCCCTGCAAGTGGTCGCGCAGGCTCCGCAAGCGATGCCAGATGGCGAGATCGGCCCGCCGGCCCAGGCCATCGATGCGCTGGCGGTCACGCGCCAGCTGCGGCCCCGGCGCCAGGCGAGCCAGTTTGCCGCGAAGGTGCTCCAGCTCACCTCGCGCGCTGCCCACGTCTCTGGTGATCTGGGCCGCGGCGCGGGCGTGCAGCTCGCCGACGTGGGCGGCCAGGTCACGGGCATCGGGCACGGCCGCCAGCGCAGCGCCCGTCGGGGTAGAGGCGCGCCGGTCTGCCACAAAATCCGCGATGCTGAAGTCGGTCTCGTGACCGATGCCGCTGATGACGGGCACGTGCGAAGCGGCGATGGCCCGCGCGACCCGCTCGTCATTGAAGGCCTTGAGTTCCTCCAGCGAGCCACCACCCCGAGCCAGGATGATGGCATCCAGCGGCTCCCGGCTTTCAGACCAGCAATTCAAGGCTGCCAGCGCTGCGACGATGCCGCGCGGGGCCTCGTCGCCTTGCACCGGCGTGGGGGCCAGCAGTACCTCTACCATCGGGAAACGCGTGGCCAGGGTGCGCAGGACGTCGCGGAGGGCCGCCGCACCGGCCGATGTTGCCAGGCCGAGCCGGCGCGGCAGGGCCGGCAGAGGCCGCTTTCGTTCGGCCGCGAACAAGCCTTCGGCTTCCAGCTGCTCCTTCAAGCGCTGGAATTCTTGCCACAGCCAGCCTGTGCCGTCCTGCTGTAGCCTGTCAACGTATGAGCTGGTAGTTGCCTTGCTGTTCGTAGATGGAGATGTAGCCATGCGCCACGACCGCATCGCCGTCGTGCGGCAGCCGGATGCTGCCGGCCTGCGTGCGCCACATCACGGCCCGGATGGAGCCGCCGGCGTCCTTCAGGGTGAAATAGCAGTGCCCGGACGCGGCCTGTTTGAAATTGGAGATCTCGCCGGACAGCCAGACGTCGGCCAGGAACAGGTCGTCGCCCAACAGCGCCTTGATGTAAGCGTTGACCTGCGAGACAGTGTAGACGGTGGAAAGCGGCATGGCAGGACCTTTGTACATCCCGAAACCGGGCTCCTATCGGGAGCCCGTCGATGGCCTCGAGCACACGCTCGCCACGCAGCCTGTCATCCGTTGCTCCGGCCGGTAAGGACTGTCTGCGCATCACGGGCCAGGTGAGAGACCCAATCCACGACGCTCTCCGGCGGGCGCAAGGCTGCTCCGGCGAGAAACAGATCGGGTGGCGCCGTGGTTGGCACCAGGAGCTTCAGGGCCCACGGCACGATTTCAATGACTGCGGGCGTGTGTCCGATCGTGTCGCCGTCCACGTGCACGGGCAAGGGGCGAACGCTGACGATCTCGATCCGGCGTGCTTGATAGAATTTGACTTCCGGGAGCTGTTGCCGGCGGTCGAGCAGCAAGCGCAAGGAACGCCCAAAGGTCCACAGCGGGTGGCGCCCGTTGAACGAGTACACATCCAACCAGCCGTCATCCAGCATGGCACGGGGTGCCATCTTGAACCAGGCGCCATAGAGCTGGATGTTGTTCGCCACCAACATCACGAGGCGCTGGCGGAGGCGCCGCCCGTTGAACGCGCACGACCGCGCGGGTCCCCTGGTAATCGCGCAGCGTATCCAGCGCGGCCACGGCAAAGGCCAGGATGCCGAGCCGGTGCTTGCGCTCGGGCTCGGCATCCACGGCCCTGGTCACCTGGGCATCGAAGCCTATCCCGCTCCAGCAGAGGAAATGGCGTGAAAGCCCTCCTGCCACATCGGCCCGTCCCACATCCACGGTGCGCACCTGTCCCTCCAGCAGCAGGTTGAGGGCGTCCAAAAGGGGTCGCGGGCGGAACCCGCCGGGAACGGGCAGGTTCAACTGCCGGGCCATCACGTTGCCCGTGCCGCCCGGCAAGACCCCGAGCGCGGTCTCGGACCCTACCAGGCCATCGGCGATCTGGGCGACGGTGCCGTCACCCCCAAGGGCCAACACCAGGCCAAAGCCCCTCTCGGCGGCGCGCCGCGCAAAGAGGGTGGCGTCGCTTTGGCTTCCGGTCGCTTGCACTCCGGCGATCTCCCAGCCCGCGCTCCGCCAGGGCCGCCTGCATCAGCCGTAGGTCTTCCAGTTTGTCGCGCTGCCCTGCTATGGGGTTATGGATGATGCAGGCTTTCATGGCCCTCAGACGATCTCGATGCCCTGACCGGCGACGACTTCGCCGATCACCCAGGCCGGTTGAGCGCGGGCCGAGCAGTAGCTCGTAAAAGTCGCCAGGCCGGCGGGCGGGGTGGCAACCAACAGACCACCCGAGGTCTGCGGGTCGTGAAGCAGGGTCTCCTGCCAGTCGGCCAGTTTCTTCGTATAGGTGACCCAGCGATCGTAATACTTGTGGTTGTCGTGCGCGCCCCCCGGCAGGATCCAGGCCGAGGCGTACTGCCAGGCCCCGGGCAGCCAGGGCAAAGCGTCAAAGTCCAGCCGCAGGCGGACGCCGGCGGACTGGGCCATCTCGTAGGCATGTCCGATCAGGCCAAACCCGGTGATATCTGTCGCGGCGCGGACACCGCTAGCCAGCGCAGCCTGCGAAGCGATCCGGTTGACCCGGATCATGCTGGCAACGGCGGCGTCAACGTGTTCCGGCTCAGAGCGGCCTTGCTTCAGCGCGGTGGTGATGGTCCCCGTGCCGAGCGGCTTGGTGAGGACCAGCAGGTCTCCCGGACGGGCACCGCCTTTGGTCAGAAGGCGTGCCGGGTGGGCCAGCCCTGTCACGGCCAATCCGTACTTGGGCTCCTTGTCCTGGATGGTATGGCCGCCGGCGATGGGCGCGCCCACCGAACGCACGACGTCGGCCCCTCCCCGCAAGATATCGGCCAGGATAGCCACAGGCAGGTCGGGTGGAAAAGCCGCAATGTTGAGGGCGAAGATGACCTCGCCTCCCATGGCGTACACGTCGCTCAGGGCGTTGGCTGCGGCGATGGCCCCGAACTCGTAAGCGGTATCCACGATGGGCGTAAAGAAATCGACCGTCTGCACGATGGCCTGTTCATCGTTGAGCCGGTAGACGGCCGCGTCGTCCACAGCGCCCAGACCGATGGTCAGGGCGGGATATGCTCCGGCCGGAAATATGTCTCCCAGTTGGCGCAGGACCTGCGCCAATGCCTCAGCGGGCATTTTCGACGCTCAGCCGGCGCATGAGCTGAGACTGGTGAGCTTGATGATCTCTTCCCGTGTCATGGCTTTCCCTCTGACTTGCATTATACCCAGGCCGGCCGCGCCGGGTCAAACATGAAAGCCACGCGGCCACGAGAATTGCTTTGGCGCGGCCGACACTGTAGAATGGCTCCATCCCGTTGAGGAGGCAGACATGCCCAAAATTGCGATTACCGGCAAGGGAGGCGTCGGCAAGACGACGCTGACCGCGTTGCTATCCCATATCTACGCGCAGCAAGGCCAGGATGTGATCGCCATCGATGCCGACCCGGCAGGCAATCTGGGCCTGGCCTTTGGCCTGCCGGCCACCCTGGATGCCGAGCTCAAGCCTATCGCCGAGATGGAGAGCCTGATCTACGAGCGTACCGGCGCGCAGCCGGGCACGGTCGGCGGATGGTTCAAACTCAACCCCAAAGTCAACGACATCCCCGATAGCCTGAGCATCCGCTACAAGAACGTGCGGCTCTTGCGTCTGGGCACGGTGCGTGGGGCCGGGGCGGGCTGCCTCTGTCCGGAAAACGCCCTGCTCAAGGCACTGGTGACGCATCTCTTGTTGCGCCGCGATCAGACGCTGCTGCTCGATATGGAGGCCGGGGTCGAGCACCTGGGGCGTGCCACGGCCAGCGCGGTGGATGCATTTCTCATCGTCGTCGAGCCGGGCTTGCGCAGCCTGGGCACGGCCACGCAGATCCGCGAGCTGGCACAAGGCATCGGCGTCACACGCATTTACCTGGTGGCCAACAAGACGCGCGGCCCGCAGGATGAGGAATTCATCCGGCAGCACGCGCCGGATGTGCCACTTCTCGGAGCCTTGCCCTTTAGCGTGGCGGCGCTGGCAGCGGACCAGGCAGGCGCTGCCGTCTTCGAGCAGGCCCCGGAACTGTTGGAGGCGGCCCGCGGCATCGCGCCGCGCCCTGGCCGCCCAATAGGTCGAACGCGCGGGCGGGTTCTCGCCAACGCCGGCCGCCCGGGCGGCCGGCGTTGGCTGTCTTTCGAACAAAGCCTGTACAAAGTGTCTACGTTGTTACTGAATGGCTCCGGTCATTATGCTAGTCTGACTCAGGATGATTTGGGGGTGAGGCCAACGATGTTTGATTGCCGGCCGTGACGTGCCGGGCAGTCGATCAGCGGGGCAGGCCCTGCGAAGGCGCCGGCCGAAGGAGATCCGTACGTGAGAGACATGCCGCGGTTCAGTGGTTATGATGCCAGCCCCGTCTATACTATGAAGACCGTGGTGCAGCAGACCGGCATTACGCCCACGACGCTGCGGGCCTGGGAAAGACGTTACGGCATATTGCAACCCGATCGCACCGATGGCGGCTACCGGTTGTATTCGGAGCAAGACATCGCTCTGCTCCGCTGGCTGAAAAGCCAGATCGAAGCGGGTATCAACATTGGCAGGGCGGTGGCCTTGCTGGATTTGAAGGGCTCTGGCAAGGCCGAGGGCGCTGGGCCGCTGCTGCCGGCCTCTCCCGCGGCCGCCCCGGCCGCCCCGGCAGCCCGCTTCAGAGCCAGTGCTGAGCCCGAGGTCCCGACCCTTTATCCCGATACGCACCACACCGGCGCCATTACCCAAGAGCTGCTGCATGCGCTGATGGCTTTTTGCGAGACGAAGGCGGGCACGATCCTCTCCGAGGCTTTTGCTTTGCACTCCTACGAGGTCGTCACCGAGCACATCATCGTGCCCGCGCTGCTCGAGGCCGGCGAGCGCTGGCAGCTCGGTTCGGCGACCGTGGTGCAGGCCAACTTTGTGATCACTTTCCTACGCCAGAAGATCAGCTCCATGCTGGCCGCTTACAGCCAGCCGAGCTCAGGGCCGCTGGCGATCGTGGGCTCGGGGCCGGGAGAGTGGCACGATATCGGGATCCTGCTCGTCGCGCTGGCCCTGCGCCGGCAGGGGTGGCGCGTGCTGTATATGGGGCAGAATGTGCCTGCTTCACAGCTGGTCGGCGAACTGCCACGGCTGAAACCGGAGCTCGTGTGCCTGTCGGCGACGATGGCCGAGAGCGCTACCCGGTTGTTGCAGGCCGTCGACAATATCAGGCGGCTGCCGGAGCCGCGCCCCCGCCTCTTGATCGGCGGCCGGGCCATGAATCTCTATCCTGAGCTGCGTGATCAACTCCCCGAAGCCTACCTGGGTGCCACCGCCAGCGCGGCCATCGAGGCCCTGAGCCGGCCTGCGGACTGAAGTTCAACCGCGCGATCCGTGCTGCTGGATCGTGGAATTTCCCCGTCTCGCGTGGGTTCGACAGGCGCCCGGAACCTTCCAAAGGGCTCGTACGTCTTCATGACTGTAGGGCGGAGTTGCGGGCCAATTGTGTTCTGGCCTACGTACTCTGCCTCCGAATACACCCGGCAATGTCGGTAATTTCTACTACATAAGGATGTTAGAAAACACTGGAGTTTACAAAAAAACTCCCTAATTCTTGTACAAACTCTTGACAAGGGCGGTATTTTTGTTGTAAAGTCGCGATTGAAATTCGAATATTGCTAGGAAAACCGTCTGAGCAGTACCAGTACAGGAGGCGGGACATGGTGTATCGAGGAAAGCAACGATCATTACCGGAGATCCTGATAGAGCTCCGTGAAGATGACCCTGAATTCAAGCAAGCGCTGGCGGCGCATGGTCTGCGAGCCGGGCAGGTCGTAGCCGAGCCCGAAGCATTGAGCCAGAACCTCTTTACCCTCATGAAGGGGCGTGTGCAATTGATCCGTGAAGGCCCCAACGGCCGGCGCCTGGCCCTGGCCACGCTGAATCCTGGGGCCATGTTTGGCGAAGGGGCGCTCGTGTGCGCCGAAGAACCCTTCGTCAAAGCTGTTGCCTTGACCGACTGCGTGGTATGGATGATGCCGGCGCCCCAGGCCCAGGAACTGGTGTTGCGGTATCCTGTCCTCAGTTGGGGCATCCTGCAAACGGTGGGTGAACGGCTGGCCCAGGTCGAGAATCGGATGGAGGAGGTGGCCTACAAACGCCTGCCCGAACGACTGGCCGGTCTGCTCCTCGAGCTGGCCAACGGCGGTCGTTACATTCGAGGCACCAGCCACCAGGCGCTCGCCGATATGTTGGGCACGTATCGCGAGACCATCAGTGCCATCTTGCGGGGCTTCAAAGACGCTGGACTGGTTGAGTTGGGGTATCGGAAAATTGAGTTGTGTGATCTGCACGGCTTGAAGGCGGAAGCGGGCAGCGTGGAATCGTGATATAGGTTTTGATGCGGGCTAGTGGCGGAACGGGGACGGGCGGGGAGCAGTGATGGGCAACCAGGCTGCTCCCCGCCCCTTTTTAGCGTTGCCGCAGGCAGGGATCGGCGGGACGCATCGAATTTCTGCGCGGTGCGTAGTACTCAATGGCAATGGCCCATCGGGATTGGATCTGATATAATGCGTATAGGCCTATTGGAGCGCGTCGGGGCAAGCAGATAGGGAGGTCTGGCATGGACAACACCAGTGAGGTTATCGAACTGCCACTGTTTCCGCTGAATACTGTGCTGTTTCCCGGCCAGGTGTTACCACTGCACATCTTTGAGCCGCGTTATCAGCAGATGATCCGCCATTGCCTGGCGGAAGACCTATCGTTTGGCGTAGTCTTGATCCGCAAGGGGCGTGAAGTGGCCGACGAGGAAGCTGAGCCATACACGGTGGGCACGATCGCTCGCATCGTCGAAAGCACGCATCTGCCGGATGGCAGCATGAACATTGTGACGGTTGGCACGGAGCGCTTTCGGATCCGGCGGCTCATGCACGATCAGCCTTACCTGCGCGGCGAAGTGACCAACTTTCCGCTGCCTGAAGTCATCGATGCGGAACGGGTCGAGCCGCTGGCCGCCCGTGTCCGCCAGCAGGTTGGCCGTTACGCCAAATTGATCGCCGAAGCTGCTGGCCTGCAGATCCAGATCGGCGAAATGCCCCAGGTGGCCAGGCAGGTGGGGTATCTCGCCGCGGTTGCCATGCAAATCGACAACGCCGACCTCCACTGCCTCTTGCTCGGCAGGGATGTCCTCCTCAGATTCAGGCCCTGGCGGCTCTGGGACCGCATGGCCGTACTTCGCCAGGGATTCTCCAGGCAAAATCTCGAAGGCAGGAGGAGCAGAACTCTCCTGCCGTGGGACGAACTTGTGCTCTCCCTGGCGATGCTCGCCAAACTTTCGCCCCCGATGCCGCCAGCGGCGACCGCGCGGCTCGAAATGGCTTGCTGCTCATGCGCTTCTCCCGCCGGTCCAGGTGAAATGGAAGCGGCAGGGGTTGCTCCTGCTGCGGGGGTGGCGCTCGTTTCAGGTGTGGTTATCTCGACAGGTTGGCTTTCGAGTGGCGCTTGGGCTGGCGCGGCCCCGCTGGGTATCTGTGAGATTGCCGGAACAGGAGCGGCCACTCTGAGGCGTTGCTTCTTTGTTCGCCGCCTCGGCGGGTGGAGTGGCCGCCGCCGCTGCCTGCGCCTGTTCTGCTGTAAAGCGCACCGCGCGAGCTTCCGCCTCTTCGAGGACCTTGTCGTAATCATCCTGGTCCTCGAAAAAGAAATCCGAAACGTAGAGGAAGGCGTCTCTCTCCAGCCCGATGTCCACGAAAGCAGATTGCATGCCGGGAAGCACCCGGCTGACGCGGCCCTTATAGATGCCGCCCACCAACCCCACGTCCGTGTCGCGCTCATAATACACTTCCACCAACTGGTCGTCTTCCAAGACAGCCAACTTCGTCTCGTGAGGAGACGAAGAGATGAACATCTCCTTTGACATGGAAACTCCTTTTCAGGGTTTGCCGGGGGATCCATCCGCCGTGGCGGAGATCAACCCTCAGCTTCCCTGGCCCGGTCGCTTCATCGAACATGAAGCTCATCGCATGCGAGACCGGGCTACATCGATCTCAGGTGGCTTTGATGTCGCGCCTACAAGCGCGAAGCATTGCGGACCCACCCTGTCCGCAGATCAACTGGCGCTAACGCAGCCAGTTCCAAGGTTCAAACTCCAAGCCGTTGATGAAAACATGGTAGCGCCGACCCCACAGCGCGGGGTCAGCGCTACAACACGCCATCAACCTGCCTAAGCCGCACGCCGGATACTTTCCCAGTTACCCTCGAACCGGGTTCACCTAATTGACGAATCGCCTTGCCCGGACATTCATAGCCACGCCCAGGCCCAGAAAGGTGAACAGCAGGGAAGATCCTCCCTGGCTCATGAGCGGCAGTGGAATGCCCGTCACCGGGAAGAGCCCGATCATCATCCCCGTGTTGATGGCAACCTGGAAGAACAACACCGACGCAAGCCCAACCAGCAGAAACGCTCCAGCACGATCTGGCGCCATTTGCGCCCCATCCAGCAGGCGGAGCAGCAACGCGAAGTAAAGCAGCAAAACAAACAGCGTACCGACGAATCCCTGTTCCTCCGCATGGGCCGCAAAAATGGAATCCGCATGGGAGACAGGGATGAAGCCCAGACGGCTTTGGGTGCCGTTTCCGATGCCTTTTCCCCAAAGGCCGCCCGAGCCGATAGCAATCTTTGTTTGGGTTACCTGGTAGCTGGTGCCTTGCGTGTCCTGTGACGGATGAATGTAGGTCATTATCCTGTCGCGCTGATAAGGCCGTAGGAAGTGCCATCCCACCGGCAAGGCCAGCGCCCCCAACAAGAAAAGCACGGCAACCTGCTGCCACCGAATGCCAGCGAGCAGAATGCCCGCCGCGACAATCGCTAAGAATGTCAAAGCTGTACCGAGGTCAGGTTCTAGGGCTACTAGGATAGCCGGCACTCCCGCCAACAAACCTAGCTTGACCAAGTCGCCCCAAGTAGCGGCTTTACTTCGCCTTTCGGCAAAGTACGCCGCCACCGATAGTATTATAACTAATTTGACTAACTCTGACACTTGGAAAGTAAATCCGCCTAAATGTATCCATCTCTTCGTCCGGGCGACGGCATGGCCAGCAACTAACATCTCTCCCAAGACGAGCACTGACAAGAGGTACAACCACGGAGTTTGCTCGAGAAGGAAGTGGTAGTCGAAGTGGCTGATCACTAACGCCAGAACGACGCTTAGGATTAACCAATAAATCTGCTTTTTGTGCTGGCCTTCAAGGGCGGAATGCACCGTGGTGCTGTAAATTTCAACCACTCCAATCACGGCAATAGCAATAGCCAGTCCAAGAAGCAGCCAATCTATATCGCGAAACCGAAACCGCATGCTCATACTATTGCGAACTCCTCCTAGCGAAATCCCGCGAGTGTGGCCGGCCTTGTGGATTGCACCGGGACGGCTTTGCTCAGCATTCGCACTTGGTTCTGGGTTTGTACCAGGGGAGGCTTCTGCGCTGTTTTCTTGTCAAAATAAGCTTTAATCACCTCGCGCGCCAGGGGGGCTGCCACGGTCGAGTGTTCGCCCTGCATGACAAGCGCGGCCACGACGATCTCAGGTTTACTGCTGGGAGCAAAGCCGACAAACCATGCGTTGTTCTTGAAATTTGCGTTCCGCCCCGATTTCTGCAAATCAACACTGACAACCTGGGCGGTCCCGGTCTTGCCGGCAATATCTATTCCCGGGCAGCGAGCGCTGGCGCCCGTCCCTTCGCCTTCGTTGACAACACCCCACATGCCGCGCGTCAACGCCTCCAGCGTACTCTCGCTCAGAGGAAAGCTCTGCTCGCGATCGTCGGGGGGATCCACTCCCAGGGCCAGCAATTGGTTCCTGAAAGCCAGATGGGGGCGGGAGAAGGTTCCGCCCCAGGCGATCGCGCCCATGGTATGAGCTAGCTGCAAAGGCGTAACCGCCACCGCTCCTTGCCCGATGGCTACGGAAATAGTCTCGCCCGCCCACCATTTTCGCTTAAAAGACTTTTGTACCCATTCGGGCGAGGGGATCAGTCCTGTCGCCTCGGCAGGCAAATCGATTCCGGTTCGTGCGCCTAACCCCAGGCGCTTGGCGAAATAGTCGATTTTCTCGATTCCCAGGAGCTTTCCCAGCGTGTAAAAGTACACATCGCAAGAGACAATAATAGCGCGGTGCAGGTCAACGCTTCCATGTCCCCTGTGCTTCTCCCAGACCCAGTCGTGGTAGGTGTGCCCGTAGATATTAACCACGCCCGCGCAATTCAAGGTGAAGTCTGGTTGGATGGTCCCTGTTTCCAAGGCGGCGGTAGCAGTAACGACTTTGAAGACCGAGCCCGGCGCCAGTTGGGCCTGTATGGCTTTGTTCATCATGGGTTTCATCGGATCGTCGGTGAGTTTTTCCCATTCCCCCCGGTCGATGCGCTTAGCGAAATCGTTGGGGTCAAACGAGGGGTGGCTGACCATGGCCAGCACCTCGCCGCTCCGGGGGTCAAGAGCCACGACGGCGCCGGGCTGGTCGCCCAAGGAGGCTTCTGCCGCCATCTGTAAATCCAGGTCAATCGTCAGCCGAAGGTCGTTTCCCGGCAGGGCGTTGATGGTGGTGAGCGAACCCACTTCCTCACCGCGGCTATTCACAATCACCCGCCTCATGCCGTCACGTCCGGACAGGACTTGGTCGTACTGACGCTCGATTCCGAATTTGCCCACCACGTCACCGGGCCGATAAGGTGAGCCGGTCTTGGCGATCATATCCTCCGACACCTCGCCCACGTAACCCAGGGTTGCTGCGGCTACTTCGCGCTTGGGGTAAAGGCGCTGCTGAACCTGGAGGAGGACCAACTCGGGATACTCAAGCCGGTGAGCTTCCACGAAGGCGATATCATCGAGAGTCGCTGACTGCTTCAAAACGATAGGTTGAAACCGCGGCAGCCGCGCCGTATGCTCCATCAGACGTTGCATCTCGACGGGGTCAAGACCCAATCCTCGCGCTATTCCTTCCACGCGCTCGGGCGACAGGATGGACGCGCTTTCGCGCATCAACTGCACACTGAATGCCGGGAAATTGTCCGCCAGCACGCGCCCTTCGCGGTCCAGAATCCTCCCGCGTGGAGCGATGACCGGCAGGTTGCGAACCCGATTGCGTTCCGCTTGTTCGAGGTAAAAACGATGCTGGCCGATTTGTATCCGCCAGTATCCCACCAGCAGCCCGAGGAAGGTCAGAGCCACGGCGTATTGGAAGAAAGCAATCTTCCAGCCAGGAAGGCGTTCATGTTCCGGAAATCGGACTTCCATTTACATAAAGCCACCGGGGCCGAGAATAGGCTTGGTCCGAGCGAACCCGCCTACCTGCTCAGGTCGGTCGCACCGCACACTGCCCGGCGACCTATCTCTCTATCAAATCAGAAAGATAGCATACGGAGTGCTACAATTCAAGGCAATTACTTCCCAATTACTTCGCTCACCAATGTAGCCGGTCGAAGGAGCAGCCCCAGCATGCTGTGGAGCTGCGGGTCAGTCGATGAGAAATGAAGAGACCCGCGTCCTTATGGCGTGGGGTGCGGGACAGGGTTCTCGAGTTCGTGCAGGTGCTCTGCTTTCCAACGCATAGCAGCGTAGATGCGTGTCCGGCCGCTCGGGTGATCGTAGAAGAGGAACTCCTCAATTGGGCCGGGATCGAGCTTGCGGTAATCAGCGAGCTTCAGGTCAACCTCGGCTTCGGCATCCGGCTGGCGAGCCGCATTCAGCCCGAAGATGTCCGCTTCGTATTCCTCGATTCGGGAGTAGGTGTTGAGGATTGGGGTAAGCACGAAGAAGTAGGAAGAAATGAGGAGGGCGAAAAGCGGCAGTGCGGCCAAATCTCCGGCCGCGTGGGCTCTCCACTTGTCCCCCCAACGCCCCAAGGCCCATTCGGAGCCTTTACGCAGGAAGGCAAACCCTAGGACAACCACAATCCCGAAGAACAACAGGTCCTTGTAAGCGTGGTGCATGACGTAGTGACCCATTTCATGGCCCATCACCGATTCAATTTCGGCGACAGAGCAGCGCTTCAGCAGGTTATCATTAAGGACAATGCGCTCGGTGCCGAGGAACCCGGTGACGAACGCACTCACGCGTGTGGTCTGCCGCGAAGCGTCCTGAACGAAAACGTCCTTAGCCGAAATGCCGTTGGCGCGCGCCATGCTGAGGATGGGGTCGCGGATAGCGGGGTCTTCGAGTCTCGTGTACTTATTGAACAGCGGGGCGATGAACACCGGTGCGATCAGGAATAAGAAAGTGAGGAAGGCGAGGCTCGTTAACGCCCCCCAAATCCACCAAGTGCGCGGCAGTCGCCGCACGATGCCGTAAAGCGCCATCAGCAGCAGCCCGCCAAAAACCACAAAGAGTCCCAGTCCCTTTAATTGATCGCCCAGCCAAGGGCCGAAAGTTTGTGTGGCCAGCCCGTACTTGTGCTCGCGGATGAATCCTTCGTAAACCGTGAGAGGGAAGGTAAGCAGCGATGTGAGCACCAGGAACTGGACCCAGTATAGGAAAGTATGGATCGGTTTGAAACGTGTGATTCTCTCTGCCAAGTCGCGCATGCGCGCCGACAAGCCTGTCACCAGCAATAACAAGAAGACAATTGAGGAAGCCAGGAAATCCCACAGGATGAGCCAGTATCCGCCCTCGAAGTAGGCATCAGACTTGGCCTTCTTATCCGGCGGCACTTTCGCCAGGTAGGCATTGGTCGCGGCCGCGGGATCAAAGTGCTCGCTAGTTGACGTCGTGGCAATCGCACCCGTGGGTGTCTGCGGCGCTGCGGTTGCCGCCGTTTGTCCTCGGACATAACTCGTTGAGGTCAACATTGCGAGCACCGCCGCGAAAACTGCTATCAACACGATTCTCCGCTGCATCTGTTCCTCCCGATCAAATGGGGTTGTGGCGCACGCGAAGTCGGACGTTGCGTGACGCGCCGGAATCATAGCATTGCCGTTTGCAGGTGGCAATGCCCGCGGCTCCACTTCACGGGGCTACCAGAGCGTCTTGAGAAGAGGACTTTGGCGAATTCGCTGGTTTTGGGTCACCAAGGTGATTCCCTCAGCGCGGGCGGTCGCAGCGATAAGGCGATCGGCAGGATCGTGGGAAAAATCTCCAGGAAATTGCCGAGCCAGGGCTGCAATTTCCGGAATAATGGGCCTGATTTCAGCGCCGGAGTCCTCGCTTAGCGTCCACACTGATGCCTCGACGGTCGCGCCCCTTCACACGCCCTCGCGAGAATAGCATGGCGAGTTCCCACAAACTGATCCCAGCCAGCGCTATTCCTTGGTTTCTCCTCGCGCCGCGGATTGCCGAAGCCGCTACCTGCCAAAGCTGATTAGGAGGAGCGACGCATCTACGATCGATTTCGGGAGTGATAGGCCAGCGCGGATATCGGGTTCGAGCCCGCAGCCTTTGTCCGCCGTTTAGGGACAACCGACCCAGGAAAGTCGGCGGCAGGAGCTCAAATAACGACTTGCGTTGCAAGGCCCGTGGCACGTTCTGAGGCCGTCCCGCGGGTCGGCCTTGGACTTCAGCAGAGACAAGGAGGCATAGGTACGAAGGAGGGCGAGCACCCGCCACGGCGGATCCACCCCGACGCGAATTCCCGTGCGCCAGGAAGGTTAGCGATCCACCCTGTCCAACGTTTATCGCCTACTCATCAGCCCACTGGCAGCCGGAGCTGCTCCTCGCCAACCCGGGACAGGCAGAGCGCTCTTACAGGGCCTCGTGCTGATAGACATCCCAGCGCTTATAATTTGTCAGTGCCTCAGCGACAGCGCGGCCGTAATGGCTGCGGTTGACGGCCACGTGATGCTCGTAGCCGTGGTTGCAGATGTATTTCAGCAACTTTTGCATTTGCGGTATCCTGACCACACCGTAGCCGCCGAAACTCTTGGGCCGGTCGCTGGTGATTTCGCCCTCGCCGACGTAGGCGCGTAGCTTGCCGTTCAGGTCGTCTGTGGAAACGCGGCAATAGGTGAGCGGGCCGCTCTTCAGTTTGCCGACTACGGTTCCGAAGGTGTTTTCCTTGCCCACCGAGCCCGCAATGATCTCCTGGAAATCCATCTTGAAATCTTCGAAAAAGTGCTTGGGCAGATTCGAGCAGTGGAAGATCACGGCCTTATCGGGGTCTTCGCCGTAGTTGTTGTTCCAGTCTACGATGGCGCTGGGCTCGCCGGCGGCAAGCTGCAGGATGTACATGCGAAATCATTCCGATCATGTCCGTCTCGCAAGCGCTGGGCATGAGGTTGTTGGACATCATGCTCATCAGCGTGCAGGGTACGACGCCGAAGAACTCCTCCATGGCCGTCCAGCACTGAACGGAGGAGCCCGACGAGTTCGTTAGCCTTCATCCATTCGTCCACCACCAAGCCGAACTTTGCCATTTTCAACAGGGAGGCGGAGGGAACACCCTGCGTGGGAACATAGCCTTGAATGGAGGCGATTTTCGCCTGCACATTCGGGTCGTCGTCCTTCAGACGCTGATGCGCGCCCAGGACTTCGGAGAGGTCCAGCGTTTCGACGCTGATTCCATGGTTCTCCATCAGCTTCTCGCTGAACCGCACGGTGTTGAAGGCCGCGGGTCGTGCGCCGATCACACCCACCCGGACGTTCTTGAGCCCCTTTACAATCCGGCAGGTGGCGGCAAATGCTTTCAAGTCGTCCGCAAAGACCGGAGAGGAAGGGGCTTCCGTATGCAGCGAGGTAAGCGTATAGCGGATGCCGTATTGCCAGAGGTTGTTGCAGGCCGACATCTTTCCGCAGAAGCTGTCGCGGCGCGCGCTCACCAGCATCTTGTCGGGCTCATCCGGGAAGGCATGGATCAGGACGGGCACTTCCAGCCCCGAAATCGTTGTCCTGGCGGTGACCGTCAGTTCCGAGAAGTCGTGGCCGATCAGGGCGTGGGCCAAGCTGGAAGTCACGTAACAGACTTCTGGGGTCTGATGCCATAGCAATACGTAATGAAACCAGCAAACGAGACACAA
>CAWEHT010000360.1:0-6619 GCA_963808455.1 uncultured Chloroflexia bacterium
AGAGGCGCGGGCGCTGAGTGGGCGCACATCTCAGATTGGAGGCAAGGCGCCCGCCGACCACGGATCGGGCCAGCGGCCTGAGCTGCGTCCACATGGCCCGGATGCCGCATCCCGGCGCGTTGATTCGCTCAGGATGGATCGTGTACGATCACCCAGAAGAGGCCTTATATCATTTTCGTAGTCTTCCAATGACCAGAGAAACCGGCCCCATGCCCCTCCGTGCTGGCGTGAACGACGGGGCAGCGGATGGCGCGGATAGCAGAGGTAAGCAGCCTTTGCCTTGGTGTCGGCTGATCAGACGTCACACGACTTTCCCAGCCTCGAGGCCTGCTCGCCTTTTTTGGCGGGCGGCAGCGATCACTGTTCCTCCATAATTCCAAATCCAAGCTGGGTCGGCCTCTGGGCTCGCGCGGCGGTCAACAGATCGGGGAGGGTATCTGCGAACTGATCGAGCGGAACCTGTAGAAGTTCTCTTGGTTCCATTTTGTTTAGCCCGCCTCCATACACGCGCCCTTCCCTCGTCAATGCCGACGCTGGGATTTCATTCAGAGCCAGCCAGATAGTGTGCAGCAGTTGGGGCTGTTTCCTGAGTTCTTGTTGCAGCGCCGCCTTCGGGTACATCAGGAGATAAAGGTTCGTTGCGCGCGCCCTTGAGTGGTTCATGATGAAGCGAAATGGAGGACGACCGTTGCCATCGCTGCGTCCCATGTAGGTGCAAAGTATCGGCGCTGGCGGCCGGGCCTCTTGCGAGTACCAGGGCGAGCGGTGCGCGCACAGGTATGCCGAGTTGACACCCTGTTCACGCCCCTTGGCGAGGTAGCCGGCCAGCCCAGGGTAACGCGAGGTGATCTCCTCCTCCGCGAGGGCGCAGTCAAGCAAGAACAGCTGGGGCTCGGTCATTGGGTTTCCAAGCGCATCAGCCTGGATCTCGTTGATCCTGAGAGCGCGCGGACTGGGCAGCACGGGATGCAGAAACTCGGCAGGAAGATCGTACTGCTCAATCTTGGATTTGGTCAACACAAAATAATCGTTGTTTCCGGTCGCGATACCGCGCTTGACACTAAAAAGGTCGCCCAAGGTGAGTTTCGGAGGCGATCCGCGCTGCTCTTCCAACGGGAATCGCGTCCACTTGGGCTCCTTTTCCAGCAGGCTTGTAGGTGCTTTTCGGGACACTTTGGGCTGGGTCAGCGTACCGCCAAAGGTGAATTCAACCTCGTGGTTCGCGCGTGGTTTCCGGTTGCGAAACCATACCACTGCTGAAGAGACCAGCGCGTCGCCGAACTGCACGTCCTGTGGGTCGAAGCGGTGGATGCGCAGCAGCGTCACTTGGCTCAAAAGATAGGACTTCACTGCCCGCCCATAGTTGACATCCATGAACTCGCTTGGAATCAGCCATCCAGCAAGGCAGTCTTCTGCCATCCACGGATGGGCCAGGCCGAGGAAGTAGCAATAGAGACCGGTCAGCCCAGTCATCCTCACGCCTGAGACCAGTCTCACCTTCTCCTGAAGTCTCAGCTTCTCGTCGCTGGAAATATGATGGTGTCTGACATACGGTGGGTTGCACACCAGCAGGTTGCACCGAGCTTTTTCCGTAGCAGGCGGAGGCGCCAGGGTGAAATCCGTCGTGTGCAGGTTGAGAGGTGTTTCTCCCCAGAGGCGGATAGCCGCGTCCCCGAATAGAGGGTTCGACCTCAAAGCCTTCCGCGCCCTCGATCCTGTCCGCAGGAAACGTCCGCAGCAGGGCAGAGTAGAAAGATCGAGACCAAATCCCGGATCGAAGAATCTGATCCTGTCTGAAGAGGGAAGCAGGGCTTTGGCGCATTCAAGGACGTCTGAGGCGAGGGCCGTTGGCGTAGCAAACTGCCCTAAGCGGTTCCGCTCGGCCTGGCTTTTGGCAGCATCAAGCTCCGCTTGCAGATGCAGGCGTTCTTCCTCGGCACCACTCAAGTCCATCGTCACACCCCGAACTTCACTAAGTCCTCGATGCGATGCTCCCACACCCAGTCAATCTGCTCGGCCGCCTCAAAGCCCAGGTACTGGCGTGTCAAAATACCCGCAGAGAAAAAGGGTGTACTCGACGTCGTTGCCGTAGGCTCTCCGCAGCATCTGCATCTTGGTTGCTTCTTCTTTTCGCCGCTTGTTCACATTTGTGTAATCACCTGCGGACTTTGCCTCGATCAAGAGTGGAAGGTCCCCCGGCCGGCTTCGCCCCCGCATGATAACTGCGTTCGACGGGAATGTTGACAACCTTCTCGTTCTCTAGCTTGGCGGGCACGTTTAACCGGAAGGCAAAAGTGCCGGGGGGCATCTCTCCAAATTTCACCTTGCCTCTGCAGGCAAATGCTCGTAGCCCCGCGCTTCTAGCAGCGAGCCGATCAACTTCAGTTGCCTCGCTTCCTGGGCGTTGCGGACTATTGGGTCGGCGGTGGCTCCGCACAGCCGGTCCGCAATGATAGTTGCGGCGCGGTAGAGCCGCTCAGGAGTGGGCTCAGCTCCGTCACTGAGCCAAGTGAGGATATCGCGGTCCGCCAGCGTTTCGATCAGGCCGCCGATCTTGCGCAACTCCACGTCAAGCCCCGGCCCGCCCAGCCTAACCGGAAGCAAGCCCTTCTCCAGTCGCTCGACCATGCTTTTTGGCACCCCTGCCAGGCCTACCAATCTATCCCGGGCTAAGGGCGGACAAGTGCACATTCGTAGTGTCTGAATTACTGCTGGATTGGCTCTCAGGATCTCGGGACTGATGTTCGTGAGATTCTGAGTGGACTTAAGAGTGTCCTCGACGTGGCCAGTGACTTGCACTCTCGTCTCGCGGAACGTGCCAGGCGCAAACCGAAGGAACCACTCGTTGTAGAGATCGACGGAGAGGGCAATGTCAGTCTTCCATAGGTCGGGCTTATCTCGATTTACAGCCATGGGGTTACCCCATTGTAGTCCTTGTGATCGCGCGGATTAGCCTTCGCCACAGAAAGTCGGCAACGCGGGCGAACGGTCTACATTCAGTATAGCATAGCTGGCAGACCAGGCCGAAACGCAGCCATCCCAGGGCAATCGCGTCTTATTCTTGAGTTGACGCGGAACCAAAATGGACTATCGTTGCGGGATCATCGTCCATTGGAGGTTCTGCTATGTGTTTGCATCCCCTGGCCCGTACGCAGCCGGGCGTCAGTATCACAGCTCATTTTGCCGACTTGCGTGATCCCCGGCTCGAGCGCACGAAAGCGCACGATCTGGCGACGATTCTGGTGATTGCGATCTGCGCCAGCATCGCAGGCGCCAATGATTGGGTCGCCGTGGCCGAGTTCGGCCGCACCAAACAGGCTTGGTTTCGTACGTTTCTCGATTTGCCCAACGGCATCCCATCGCACGACACGTTCTGGCGCGTGTTCCGGGCTCTAAACCCCGATGATTTCCAGACCTGCTTCTTGAACTGGATCCGTGCGACGAGCCCGTTGATCCAGGGGCAAGTGATCGCCATCGACGGTAAGCAGTTGCGGCGTTCGCACGATAAGGGCCTCGGCCGCAGCGCCATTTATATGGTCAGCGCCTGGGCCACCGCCAATCATCTGGTGCTGGGCCAACGCAAGGTCGCCGAGAAATCGAACGAAATCACCGCCATTCCCGAGTTGCTGCGGGCGCTTGATCTGGCCGGCTGCCTGGTCACCATCGATGCCATCGGCTGCCAAACCGCCATCGCCCAGCTCATTGTGGACCAGAACGCCGATTATTTGCTGGCGCTCAAGGCCAATCAAGGGCAACTCTACGACGACGTGGCGCTCCTCTTTGCCGACCTGACGGCCAGCCAGAACCAGGCCTACGCGCACAACTACGCCAAAATGAGCGGCAAAGGTCATGGCCGGATCGAGATTCGCCAAGCTTGGACGATCAGCGACCCGCAGGTGCTCACGCACTTACGTCATGCCAACCAGTTTGCGCATTTGACGACCGTGATGATGGTGCGCCTCGAACGACGCTGCGCTGCCGATGTCTCAGTCGAGACGCGCTACTACATTTCCAGTAGCCACACCAGCGCTGCCCGGCTGCTGCGCAGCAAACGGCAGCACTGGCGCATCGAGAACTCCCTACACTGGAATCCTGGACATCGCGTTTCGGGAGGACGAATCACGCCTGCGCAAGGACCATGGCGCCCAAAACTTCGCCATCCTGCGCCACATCGCTCTCAACCTGCTCAAACAGGAGACCACCTACAAGCTGGGCGTCTTCAACAAGCGCCTCAAGGCTGCCTGGGACCTGGACTACCTGCGCACCGTACTGGCAACGCTGTTCAAATAAGACGCGATTGCCCTAGCAGCCATCCAGGGCAGAGTTTCCAATTTGCGTGGACGGTGGATGTTAGAGTATGCGGGTTGCATTCTGGGTTCGGGGTTGATGGACGGCAAGCGGTGGCGCGGGGCCCATAGCGCCCTACGCGAGGCGGATGTCGCCGACGCTGCCAACGATCACATCGGCGAGGGGCTCCAGCTGGGCGCGCGTGCTGACCCCTGATAGCACGCCAACCTTCAACGCCAGCCCGGCGCGCGCGCCCATGATGAGGTCATAGGAAGTGTCGCCAACGACGGCTGCCTCGGAAGGCGCGATGGCCAGCAGGCCGCACGTATGCAGCACACGCTCCGGCGCCGGCTTGGAGGGCAGGGCAGCGTTCCCGGCCACCACCACGTTGACCAGATCCAGGATGCCGAGCGCTTGCAGCGAACAGCGGGTGGGCTCCTCGGCGTCGGCGGTGTCCACCGCGATGCGCACCCCGGCACGGCGCAGCCCGGCGCACAGCCGGGGCAGATCGGCCGTCGGGCGCGTCAGGCGGGCCAGCGCGGACGGCGTGCAGACCTCTTGCCAGACCGCGCCCACGGTCTGTTCGGCGGCAAGCCACGACATACCATGGCGGTAGAGCACGCTGGAGAGGATCGTGAGCGTCTGGCGGGTGCCGCTCATGGCCCAAGGACCATCGGGGCGCGTGCGCCCGCACTGCCAGTCATAGCCGATGCCGTCATAGAGCGCGCCGGCCAGCGCCGCGTCGCCCCCTGCCCTTCCGGCGATCTGCCCCACCGCGCCGCGGGCCAGCTCAGCCCACATGAATTCGAAGTCCAGCAGCGTGCCGTCCTTGTCGAAGATGACCAGGCGGAGATCCGACGCCACTTCGCCGATCTGCAGCAGAGCCATGCTACCTCAGAAAGAGCGGATTGCTCCAGGCCTTGCGGCCGGCCTGGTCCTGGCACGTGACACGCACGTAGCGCTGGCGAGGATCCAACCTGCACTCCGCCTCGGCCAACGTGGCGCCGGGCGGTGCCATGAGGCGTTGGGCGTAGCGGCCGAAGCCGCCGAAGTCGATGACGGCTGCGGGCGAGCAGCGGACGTAGGCCACCCCGCCGGCAATCCCGAACTCGCTGATTTCAGGGCCGCAGCTGGCATAGAAGTGTCCCTGTTCCAGAGCCGTGCAGATGGCTGCGCAGCTCAACTCCGGCGCTCTGAGCCAGATCCAACCCAAACCTGCATCCCATGAATGATCCCACCAGTGCGCGTCATCTACCGCCGCGCCCCACAGCCTGTGGCCGGACGCGAGCACGTCGTCCCAATGCACCGTCGAGAGGCCCTTGCCGTTGATCACCTCGCAGTTGGTATTGTAGATTTCCAGCGCACAGCACCCGTCCAGGCCCAGCAGATCGCGCGACATTTCGCCCGACCAGTAGGGATGGGCCAGGACGACGGCGGTCGCGCCCGCCGCGCGCAGCCCGGCAATGGCGGCGTCGAGAGGCAACTGATGCCCGTCCGGCGGCCGCTCCAGCGCAGCCGGCAGCCCGGAAGCGAGCCCTACAAGGTGGTAGACCCCGGCTGCCGGGTCCACGCCATCCACCTCGATCCCGCCCAGCACCAGCAGGGTGCCCTCGACCCGCGTCTCCGACCACCGCCAATGGTCGGTAAGGGCGACGAAATCATAGCCCATGTCGCGGTACAAAGCCACGACCGCCTCAGGTGTGCGCCGGCCGTCCGATATCGTGGTGTGCGTGTGCAGGTTGCCGCGCCACCACCGGCCCTGCGCCCTGAAGGGATCACCTGCCTGCATGCCACGCCTCTCTCCCGGGGATGCCCCGGCCCCGCAGTTCGGTTCGGATGCGGCCCTCAAGGAGTAGCCACCCGCCCATCCGGCCCGACGCCGTGCGTCTCGGCCGGCTCACCGGCCGCAGCCGGCTCGAAGCGCAGTTCCACGCGCCCCAGATCGACGATGTCGCCGCGGGTCAACCGGTGGCCTTCCGCTATAGTAACCCGCCGGTCATTCACGTAGGTGCCGCTGGAGGCGCCTTCGTCATAGATCCTGTATTCGCCATCGGCTTCCTCGACGATGCGGCAATGGAGACGCGACACGCTCAGGTCCGAGAAAGTGATCTGCGAGCGGGACGGATCGCGCCCGATGTACATGCTTTGGGAGCTGAGGGCGATTTGCTGGCCGTCGCTGCCGTCCTGATTGATGACCACGAGAAAAGCCCCCGCATTCGCAGCGCTCCGAGCTTGGTCGGGCCGGTGGAAGAGGACCTCGGTGCGATCTTTGATTTCGCCGGCAATCGTCTGCACGATGCTCCCCACCATCATTGGCCGCCGCACGAGCGTG
>CAWEHT010000361.1:0-18807 GCA_963808455.1 uncultured Chloroflexia bacterium
ACAACTTTCGAAGTCGGTCACCAGCCATCGTGTTCCACAAGCATGCAGGAGGGTACCCGCGTCACCGCCGCCCCAGCTTCTCCACGATCCGGGGCACGATTTCGTACGCATCGCCCACGATGCCGTAGTCCGCCATCTTGAAAATCGGCGCGCCCTTGTCGCTATTGATCGCGACCGTCACCCGGGCGCCCGTGATGCCCACGGTGTGCTGGATTTGCCCTGAAAGTGCGACCCCGACGTAGAGCCGTGGGCTGATGATCTTGCCCGAAATGCCGACCATCTGCTTCTCGGGCAGCCAGTGCCGATCGTGCGACACCGGCCGCGTGCAGGCCAGGACCCCGCCGAGCGCCTCCGCAAGCGCGCCCGCCATGCCCAGATCGGCAGCCGCGCCCAGCCCGCGGCCCACGCAGACTACCACCTCCGCCGACTCGACGTCGGCGCCGGCCTGCTGCTTGGCCTGCCTCTCGACGACACGCGCGCCCTCGCCGCCGGCAAGGCCAGCGACACCGCTTCGACCGCCCCGCCGGCCGGCCCGGCCAGCGGCCTGGCTTCGAAGGTCTGCGGCATGACGGCGATCACCTGCCGATACGGCGGCAGGATGCACTCCGTGGCGATGGTGTTGCCGCCCAGGGCGTAGCGGGTCGCGATGAGACGCAGCCGCCCGCCAGGGCCCGCTGAGGCGCTCCCTGCAGGCCCTGAGCCCTCCGGCCCAGCATCTGACTCGAAACGTAGGCCATTGGCATCTGTGATACAGCCGGCGCCCAGCCTTTCCGCGAGGTGCGCCGCCACAGCACGCCCGCTCAGCGTCGAGCCGATCAGGACGATATCGCAGCCGCTCTGCTCGACGACCTGGCCGAGGGCCACGGCCAACGTCCCATCCGTCGCCTCAGCCAGCGCCGCATCGGCGCAGGTATAGGCCACCTGCGCCCCATACGCGAAGCAATCCCGGTCGCCAGCCGCTGGGCCGAGAAGGGCGATCGCCACCGGCTCGCCCGTCGAAGCGGCGAAGGAGAGCAGCTCTCACCGCGACGCCTGGCCGCTCCGAATACACGAGCACACGACTCATCACAGGACTCCTTCCCGCTCGAGCGCCTTGAGGAGCTCGCCCGCGGCCTCGTCGGCCGTGCCCTCGAAGAGGATCTCCTTGCGCTGCTGGGCAGGCGCCAGGTTGCTGAGCGTCTGGACCATGGAAGCCTGGGCGCCCACCTCCGCGGCGGTGATGCCGATGTCGCCGGGTTCCCAGGTTCGCGTCGGCTTGCGGGCAGCCTTCAGGATGGCCGTGAGGGGCGGCAGGCGCGGCGTGTTGATCTCACCGGTCACGCTCACGATAGCAGGCAGCGCGCACTCGACCACGACCAAGGCATCTTCCAGATCACGCGAGGCGCGCAACCCCTGGCCTTGCACGGCGAGCTCCCGCACGTAAGTGACGAGCGGCAGGCCCAGCAGCTCCGCCAGGCGCGGCGGAACTTGCCCCGTATGGTCGTCGGTCGATCCTTCCCCCAGCAGGATCAAGTCGCAGGCGCCGAGCTTTTGGATCACTTTGGCGAGGGCATACGCCGTGCCCGCCGCGTCGGAACCCTCGAACTGAGGGTTGGTCAGGATCACCGCTTCGTCGGCGCCGATGGCCAGCGCCTCCTTGATGCCGTCCTTGAGCCTGGGCGTGCCGATGGAAACCACTGTGATCTTCGCGTCGCCCACTTTCTCCTTGATGCGCACCGCCTCTTCGAGGGCATTCTTGTCGAAGTCACCGAAGCGGAGAGGCACTCCCTCCAGCACCGGCCGGCGCGTGTCGGCCTTGATGCGGATCTTCTCCAGGTCCGGTACCTGTTTCATGCAGACAACGATGTGCATACAACTCCCTCTTCTTTACCCGAACCGGTACTGCACGCCGAACCCGGGCCGCGGGTAATGCCAGGTCAAGGCACCATCCTGGCAGGCGACGAGGCACGTCCCGCACTCCAGGCAGCCTTCATAGTCTACCACCACGTCGCCCGTGGGATCGAGCGTATAGAGGTTAGCGGGGCAAAGGTGCAGACAGTAACGGATGGAGCAGCGGGTCCGGCAGGTCACATGATCGATCACGATGTGCGGCTGCTCACGATCGATCTGAAAAACGTCCAGGCCGAGCTTCGATTCGATGTTCACGAGCGACTCCATGAGCCCCTTCTGGGGGAGGGTAGCATTCCTCTTCACACCTTGCGCAGTTGCCACAGAATCCCGCAGGACCGCTCCTCTCAGCAGGCGGCCCCGCACAGTGCGCAAGACTGTGGCCGACAGCTTCTGCCTGGGCGTCGCGCCGACCTCCATGATATCCTGCATCAGATCGCACACGATCTGTGGATATTCCTCGAAAGAGGCGCCGCGTTGGACAGCACCTCAGGCATATGCCGGAAGGTGCCCAGGTCGCCAAAGACGGAAGAGGCCTCTAGCTGCCTCTGGTAGGCGCCGAGGCCGGCGGCCGAAAAGTCGTTGCTCCGCCGTGCCTCCAGGTCGCGCGGGCCGCAAGCACGCCCGAGACCAACGCCAGGTCCATGCCACGCACCGTCACGGCCTGGTTCAGCGCCAACCCCGCCGCGTCGCCAACCACGAGGATACCGTCGGCGGCGAGGCACGGCATGCCGCGCAGCCCGCCCTCGGGCAGGGTGTGCGCCGAGTATTCCACCGACCTGCCGCCGTCGATCAAGGCCCGGACCTCGGGGCGAGCCTTGAACGCCTCCATAAGATCGTGAGGCGGCCAGCCGCCGCCATCCGGCGCGTCCGGCCGCCGCCTCGCCATCAAGTCGTGGATACCGATGACCAGCCCCAGCGAGAGGCTCTCGCGGTTGGTGTACAGGAAGCCGCCGCCCATCATGCCGCGGGTAAGCGACCCGAAGTACAGCTGCGCCGCGCCCTCGCCGTCCTGCAAGCCGAATCGGTCCTGGATCTTGCCGGCGGGCAGCTCCACCACCTCTTTGATGCCCAGTGCAAAGTTGCGCGGGTCGTGTCGTCCCCGCAGGCCGGCATCTTCGGCGATGAACGACAGGATGCCATCGGCAGCCACCACGATGTCGGCCTGCACTTCATCCTCATTCGAGCGCACGCCAACCACACGGCCATCCTGGCGCAAGACCCGGTCCACCTTGTAGCCCGGCACGATCAGCGCGCCTTTGTCCGCCGCGCGGTCGGCCAGCCAGCGATCGAAGGTGGCCCTGAGCACGGTGAAGCTGCGCCCCGGCTCACGGCGCCCACGATCGCTGGCCAGCTCCAGGGTGATCGACGCGTCGGGCGCCATCATCGTCAGGCGCTCTTTCACGACGCGCCGCTCGAAGGGGGCGTTCTCCCACAGGTCGGGCAGGTACGGGCGCACGGGATCCAGATAGAGCCGCCCCCCGGTCATGTTCTTGCTGCCGGGATAGTCCCCGCGCTCGACCACCAGGACTTCGGCCCCGGCGTCTGCCAGCACGTAGGCGCACGCCAGGCCGGCAAGCCCGGCGCCGACGACGACCACTTCGACTTTTTCCATGCTTAGCAGTCTTTCTGGATGTCGCTCAGCACGAGGGCGGTGCGCATCTGCGCACCGCCACGGCCTCAGTCGCGATAGGGCACGGCCACGTCCCCGATGAACTCGCGGGCAATGATCATCTTCTGCACGTGGTAGCCGCCCTCGGCCCCGACCACGTACGACATGACGCCACGCAGTGCCCGGCCCAGCGGGCATTCCTTGGTGTAGCTAAAAGCGCCGTGGTGCATCATGCAGCGCCGCACGATCTCGGCGCCGAGGAGGGGGGCCTCCATCTTGCAGATGGAGATGATGCGGCTGAGCTGGCGGTGCGTCATGAAGCCCGGCTCCTTGTACGCCGTGTCCACCGCCCAGGCGGCGTATTGCAAATACATCTTCAGCTGTTCGAGCCGGGCGTGGTCCTCGGCGATCTCGAACGAGATGCCTTCGTACTTCGCCAGCGGTTTCCCGAACATGATGCGCTTCGTCGTGTAATCGCGCGACAGCTCCAGAGCCTTCTCCGACATGCCCACGCAGGCAGCCGAGACCAGGATGCGGGCGGCGTTGAAGCCTTCCATGTTCAGGTAGAAGCCCCGGTTGACCTCACCCAGCACACAGTATTCGGGCACGCGGACGTCTTTGTAGGTGAAGCCGCCGGTGGAGAGCGCCATCCGCCCCATATCCTTATAGGTGGTGTAGGATGTGCCCGGCAGCCTGGCCGGCACGAAGAGGAAGGTGAAGCCCTTGTGCCCGGCGTTGGGATCGGTCCGCACGAGCGTGATGTGGCCACCATCGCGCTGCTCGAACGCCTCGAGCACGCCGCTGATGTAGGCCTTTTCGCCGTTGAGCACCCAGCAGCCATCCTCATGGTGCGCATGGGTCTTGATATTGGCAACGTCCGAGCCACCGCCCGGCTCGGTGGTATTGATGCCCACGAAGTACTCGCCGCGCGCCACCTTGGGCAGCACTTCGTTCTTCAATTGCTCGGTGCCGTACCGGCTGATCAGGTAGCCCCAGCCCAGGCACAGCAGGGTGTACACGGGGAGCGCCATGCTCATCTCCACGCGGGCGATCTCCTGGATGGCGATGTTGGCGTAAGACAGCTCCTCGCCCTCGGGGGCCGAGCCGCCGTACTTCTCGGGTATGGTCAGGCCGAAGACGCCGAGGTCGGCCAGGCCCTTGATCACCTCGTCAGGGATGCCTGCCTCGCGCTCGTCGATCTCACCCGAGATCGGCTCGATCTGCTTTTCGCAGTACTCGCGCAAGCTGTTCTTGAAAATCTCTTGTTCGGCGCTCAATCGGAAATCCATGGGACCCTCCTTTGTGTGGTCTGTTCGGATCATTCGTCCTGGTCCGGGGCCCGCGGGGAGCCCAGGGCCCTGGAGATCTGGCCGGCGCTGCCGACGACCGCGGAGCAATTTCGTCCATCAAACGGGCCCGGCTGATGGTCATCGCAGGGCCGGAGACGTTGACGGCGGCCACGACTTGCTGCGTCGCGTTGCGGACCGGCGCTGCGGCCGCTCGCAAGCCCACGGCCAGCTCGCCATCGTCCAGGGCATATCCTGCCCGGGCGACGGCGGCCAGTTCGGCAAGCAGCGTGGGACCATCGGTGATGGTATCTGGCGTGAAGGCCGCCAGCTCGGCCTGGGCCAGCCGGCGGGCGCGTTCCTCGGGGGGCAGGGCCGCCAGGAGCACCTTGCCCAGCGCCGTGCAATGGGCCACGACGTGATCGCCGACCCCCAACATCACGCCGACGATGGCGCGATCCCGCACCCGATCGACGTAGATCACCCGTAGCTCGTCGAGGACCCCCAGGCTGGCCGTCTCGTTGGTCTCCTGAGCCAGCCGTTCGAGATGAGGGCGGGCGACCTGCCGCACCTCCAGGCTGTTGAGGGCGGTAACACCCAGATCCAGGGCCTTGAGCCCCGGGCGATAGCGCCGGCTGCCGGGCACACGTTCGACGTAGCCCATCGTCTCCAGCGTGGCCAGCGCACGGAAAGCCGTGCTCTTGCTCAGCCGGAGGCGCTCGACAACTTCGGAGAAGCTAATGGTGGGGCTCTCGGGCAAGAAGAGATCGAGTACTGTCTCGAGCCCACGCACGAGGGCGTCGATACTGTAACGCGGAGCGGGAGCCGGAGCGGAAGCCATCGTCGGTTTCATCCATCAAAACTCAGTTCCTGTGCTCGAAACCAATGCTAGCACACGTTGCCAGGGTTGTCAAAAGCGGTGCCGGGCCGTCCCACGTCCCAAAGCTCCAATTCTCATCCGTTCGCCCCACAGTCGTAGAGCGTGCGCTGGCCTGCCCGGGAGCTGCCGAAGAAGCGATAGCCGCCCCCGCTCGCGCCCGCCCCGCCGGAGCCTTGGGTGGCAGTACAGATCGTACCCCACAACCTTGCAGGTGCTGATCACCCAGGCGGCCACGTCGGAACGGCCGGCCAGCCCGCCGGGGCCACCGCCCTCGTAGACGTAGCGCAACGCCTTCTCGGCAACCAGGGCCGCCATGCTCTCGGGCGTCTCGACTTTGTCCTGGCCGTCGAAGCCACCCAGGTAGAGCACGGGGCGCCCCGTCGCGATCACATATCCGGCTCCCTCGCCGGCGCTCGGCACGGCCATCAAGTATTTCATGCCCGCCGTGCGCTCCTGCAGGTAGTTGAGCAACGTCTGGTCGATTTGTAGCCCGGCCCTGCCGTTGCCGGGCCCGAACCCCGGCCGCCCCGTGCCTTGCCCGCTATAGGCCGCGGGCTCAGAACCTATCGAGTGCAGTGTGGTCAGCCCAGACCAAACACCAGGGGTGATCAGGATAGCGCCGACCAGGCAGGCGAAGCCGGCCCAGGCGAGGCGCTGCCCCCTGTCCTGGGCCAACGCCAACAGGGCCAACCCGGCAGCCAAGAGGCAGGCAACCGGTGGCAACCACAGGATCGTGCACGTGTAGGCCATTGCGGTGGCGAGCTGCCATGCGGCGGTGCCGCCCAGGGTGACCGCGGCCAACGCCAGCGCCAACCACCGGTGTTGCCGGCGCACCTGCCAGATTTCGGCCACGCCAAGCCCAACGAAGGCGGCCAGAGGCGGGGCCAGCATCACCAGGTAGTACGGGTGGAAGAAGCCGGCAACGCTGAAGAAGACCGCAGCGGTGAGCAGCCAGCCGCCCCAGAGCACTACGGCCTGATGTCCGGGCGAGATGGGCCAGCGCAGGCGCGAGCGAAACGCCAACAGCAGCCCGGCGATGAGGCCAAAGGGCAGCAACCAGCTAACCTCGTTGCTCAACGGGCTCGTGAACAACCTCAGGGGCCCAGGGCGGCCTGTTCCAAATGTCCCACCCCCGCCGAAACCGCCGCCGTTGAAAGCGCCGCGCCCCGCCTCCAGGATGCCGGGCCGGGCCCTCTCGGCACCGGGCGCCGTGGAGCGGGCTCGCCCCTCGGCCCTGCCGGACGGCGAGGCCGGGCCGGTGCCCGACGGCTGCCTGGGCTGGAACCCGAGCGGGGACCCACTTTCGCCCCTGAAGAGGCTCGACAGGGCGCTTGGAAGAGGCTGGAGGCATTCCGGCGCATGCCCACCAGGCGCTGGATGCCGTTATAACCGATGGCCAGGTTCCAGGCCGAGTTCGTCCCGCTGCTGCCGACGTAAGGGCGCTGGCTGGCCGGCGTCAGGTCAACGGCGGTGATCCACGACGCTGAGATGGCCAGCAGCACGACGGTGGCCAGGACAAGTTTGCCGGCCTTGCGGATGAGCCGCTCGTCCGCGCCGAGGAAGTACAGCGCGTAGAAGGCCGGCAAGGGCAGATAGGCCTGCAGCATCTTGATATTGAAGCCGATGCCCACAAGCCCCGCGCCGAGCAGCAGGTACTTCACCCTGGCGCTCTCGGTAGCCTCGATGAAAGCCCAGGCGGCCAACAGCAGGGTCAAGACCAGGGTGCTGTCGATGGTATTGTTGCGGTCGGTCGCGACCACCACGGGAGTGATGGCCAACGACAGCGCGGCCAGCAGCCCGGCGAACTGGCCGAAGCGGCGCTGAACCAGGTGATACAGAACGATCACCGACGCCATGCCGGCGAGAAGTTGAGGCAGCAGGACGCCAAACGTATTGACGCCGAAGACCCAGGCCGAAGCCGCCTGCAGCCAGAAACCGATCGGAGGCTTATCGACGCTGACCGAGCCACCGGGCTCGGCAGCCACGAAGAAGAAATTGTGCCACGATTTCAGCATGGCCGTGACCGCGGCCGTGTAGTAGGTGTTCACATAGCCGAGGGCTGTCAGGTTGGCAAAACGCAGGGCCCCTGCCAGCAGCACCACCGCGACCAGCGCCGTGGCGGGCCATACGCCCAGCCGACCCGCCGCTACAACAGGCGCCCCGGCCGCGGGCTGCGTCCTTCTCCACGGCCATCTCATAGCTGTCAACTTCATTCTCGTCGCACTCCTCGACGCGAGACAGGGCAACGCCTGTCTCGAAGACGCGAATTCTCTCGGAGGTATCGGCGCGCCAGCCCGTGACAGGCAACACCATTCTGCCCTTCTGCGCGGCAGTTTACCATGCCGGGCGGGAAAAGGCTTTGCCGGGGCGGCTACCTTAGCAAAAGTTACAGGGCCGCTGCCATAGGCAGCGGGGCAAATCTTTACGTGTTCACGAAGCTAATGCCCTCCGCATCAGCGCTTCCGCTCAATGTGAATTCTTGGATTAGGGCTGTGCCCACCGACAGAATCGAGCATCCATGACCATGATCAATGTTAAGGTTTGGCAATCCCTGTTTCCAACATGAGCCTCGCCAGACGGCCTGGCCTGCCTGCTCCCACAGCTCTAGCAAGGAAAAAACATGAACAAGTCCGCGGCGCTGCTACGACCTGGTTCGATCATCTTCATCGTCCTCGCTTTGACGGCAGGTCGGATTGTACCGGCCCGGGCAATGGGATCGAGCAACTCTGAGCCCGCAAGCGCGCCGGCACCTACCGGCGTTCCGTCTTTGCTTGAGGCTACCCCTGCGCCTGATGCGGGATCGAGCCAACCGGCGATGCCGGCCGGCCTCGCCCTCGTCGATCAGATCACCGCCACGGTGTCCTTGACGGCCACCCCTTCCGTGGCTGGCGGTTCTGGCTTGCTCTTCGATGACGATTTTGAGTCCCTTCAGAGATCCACGACCAACGGTTGGGATTTCGGTCCCAACGGTAATGGCGCTAACCTCTGGGCGCCCTACATGCAAACCATCAGCGAGACCCAGCCCTCCAAGTTCTTCTACGCCTTTCCCACCGGGGCTTACCAAGACTTCGGGGCCCTGGTTGACGTCCAGCCCACTGGCCCCGGCTACGCTGCATATGGGCTGCTGTTTCGTTGGAGCTCGAGTTCGGATGGAAGCAATGCAGCGGGCTATCAGTTCAGTGTCACCACGCAGGGCACCTACGAGCTTAACAAACAAGTCGGCGGGCAATGGGTTGATCCCTCCCCGGTGCCGACCACGCCGTCAACCTACATCAGGACGGGCAATCAGCGCAACGTGTTAGGGGTCATAGCGCGCGGCCCCGCCATTTCCCTGTACATCAACGGCGCTCTGGTGAACACAGTGAGAGATACCACCGCCTCGAAGGGCATGGTAGGCATCTTCGCGGCCACCCAGGCCCAGCCATCGGCGCCGCCCGCGCTGGTCTCCTTTTATCGAATGAGCATCTTTGCTGCCGCCAAGGCCGCTGCCGACTGGGGAAACGACACCACGAACCCGGCGGGCGCCGCCATCGGCAGCCCGACTCCTGCGAGCACCGCGCCGCCCACCCCGGGGGTGCTCTTCCAGGACGATTTCAGCTCGCAGCAGGCCTCGCTGGCAAACGGTTGGGCACTTGGCTCCGGAAACGGCGCGAACGTGACCTGGACGCCGGGCGCGATTGTCATCACCGAGACGAATCAAGGCTCGTATGATGCGAATTTCCTGACCACTCCATACGACAACTTTGGCGCCGAGACCAGCGCCGGGCCAACCGGCTCTTCGTACGCCGAATACGGTATTGTCTTCCGAGCGACCTCCGCCAGCAACGGGTTTACGGGCTACGTCTTTGAAGTCTCATCCGACGGCCGGTTCTGGCTGTCCAAGTCGGTGAATGGCAACTGGGAAGGCCAACTTCTGGCTCCTGCGGCCTCGTCTGCCATCAAGCAGGGTGCTGAGCAGAACGCATTGAGAGTGCTGGCCAGCGGTCCTCAGATCAAGCTTTTCATCAATGGCACGCTTGTAGGCACCGCCGCGGATACCTCGCTCACGAGCGGCGGTGTCGGATTCTATATCGCCGCTGAGGATGCCCCACCGGCAGCGGTGGCCTACCATGGTTTGCGCATCCTTACCAGCAGCGCAGCCATCGCCGATTGGCACCTGCCGTCCCAGCCCGCTGCCACCCCAGCGGCTCCCTGAGCAGCCCAGGCGCAGGAGCGCAGTATGTCCAGCCACTCCGGAAAGCGCATCTTCGCCGTAGCGCTAGCGGCGGCCCTGAATGCCGCCCGCGCCGGGCACACCGCGATCCTGCTGGCCACTGCGCCTGACTCGGGCGATGTCCTGTTGGCCGGCGCCAAGGGCAACCGCGGCCTCCTGTCCAGCGCCGAGTTGTACGACCCGGCCATCAACAGCTGGTCGCCCACATCGGGCTTCACTACAGCCCGCGCCTTGCACACAGCTACGCTTCTCGACTCGGGCCAAATTCTGGCGGCCGGCGGCGTTGGTCCGGCGGGCAATCTGGCGAGCGCAGAGCTATGCAGCCCATGAGGCGGCCGTCCCGCCTTGCGGACACAGCTGAGAGTTGCTGATAACGGCGGGGCAGCCAGCCCTGGCGGCTGGCTGCCCCGCCGGCCAGGCCGGTTGATGGACGGATGACCCCGGATGAGGTGCGCGTGGCCATGATCGTGCAGCACCTGCACCTGGCACACCGCGCCGCCTTACTTGGAGGCTCCGATGAAGACACGGCAACCCGCGCTGCGCAAATGGCACGGGCCTGTGAAGGTTTACTTAGAAGATCTCGAGCGCATCGTCGAACGCCTGAGGGAGCTTCCCGACGTAACCGGGGTGTCGGTCCACGCCGACCAGGATGAGTACGGGTCGCTTCAAGAACTGGTCGAGTCGTACGAAGACAAGAAACCGCGCAGCCTGTTCTTCTCGCCAAAAACTGATGAAGACAAGAGGTCCCCCTGGGTCAGCATCGGGCCACATGCTGCCGGCGTTGATTTCGGCTCTGCCAACGCCTCTGCTTCCGGCATTTTCCATCAGATAAGCCGCCTGCTCGCATCGCGCCAGCGCCTCCTGGCCAGATGGTCGTTGCCACTTGGCATTATCGAGTTGCTGGCGCTTAACTTGTACGTCGTATTCACAGTCTCAGGGGGCGGCAACCGCCCCGTTCTGCAGCAGGTTGTGGAAAACGTAACCTCCGTGGGGGCAGGAGTTTTCATCTGGGTGGTCGTGCTCAGGCCTTTGTGGACGAGCGACATACGCCTGGTTCGACGACAAGAAGTATCAGGATTTTGGGAGCTGAACCGGGAAACGATCACCGTGCTGGCGACCGGGGCTGTCATTGCATGGGCATTGCCATACCTGGTGCGGCTGATACTCGGCCTTCTGCCAAGAATAACCTGATGAACCCACTCTGTGACCGGCGAAAACGATCCAACTGGGTGAGCTTGGGGCGCGGCGTGGCCAGGTCGGATCACTTCCGCTGCGCCTCGACAGCCTGGTGACAGCGGCCCTCCGCGAAGGCGAACTCCGTTTGCCAGGCAGCACGAACCAGGCCGGCGATCTCCCTATGCCCCTCATGGCGCGCTGCGGCGGCGCGCCATGAATAACCGCAACCACAGAGTTGCACCCGCCGCCCCCCCTCCGCGTGCGCGATCCGCGCATCCGTGGTCGGCCTCGCGAACCCTGCCCCACTCCGGCCCGCACAAGGGCTTGCCGGCAGGGCCGGCCGGTAGTATGCTGGGCAGTGTGAGAGTCAAGCCTTGCGCAAGGCTATCCGAGGCCCTGATTCGAGCCTTTCTGGCTGTGATTCGCCTGGTCCAGTCTGCCGCCCCAAAAGGCCGTTCCGGCCGGAGGTGAAGCATGGTCCCTCTGATCCTCACCCTCGATGCGACGCAGAGCACGCTGGATGCCGTGGGTGGAAAAGGCGCCTCTCTGGCACGGATGGCCGCCGCCGGCCTGCCTGTGCCCCCCGGTTTTACCATCACTACCGTAGCCTATCGCCGCTTCGTGAGCGAGAACGCATTGCAAGAGAGGATTCTGGCAGCCCTTGCGCCCTCATCTACGGATCAACCGGGCACGCTCGAAAAGGCATCGGCTGAAATCGGCGAGCTCTTTGCGCAGGGCCTGATGCCGGACGATGTTGCCGGCGCGATCGGCCGCGCCTATGCCGGGCTTGGCGGCGGCGACCTGCCCGTTGCAGTGCGCTCCTCCGCCACAGCGGAAGACTTGCCCGAAATGTCCTTTGCCGGCCAACAGGACACGTATCTCAACGTGTGCGGGCCGGCGATGGTCATGGAGGCGGTCAAGCGCTGCTGGGCCTCGCTGTGGACGGCGCGGGCGATCGGCTACCACGCGGTGCGGCATCGCGCCCCAGGACGTGACCATGGCAGTGGTCGTTCAGGAGCTCGTGCCGGCAGGCGCAGCCGGCATCATGTTCACCGCGCATCCGTTGACGGGGGTGCGCGGCCAGGTGCTGATCAACGCGGCCTGGGGGCTCGGCGAGGCCATCGTCGGCGGCCAGGTCTCGCCCGATACGATCGTGGTGGACAAGGCCAGCAAGAAGGTCACCGAACGCCAGATCGGCCGCAAAGACACGATGACCGTGTTCGCCGGGCCCGGCACGCACGAAGCCCCGGTGCCGTCGGATCGGCGGGACCGGGCGGTGCTCGGCGCGGCGCAGGCTGCCGACCTGGCCCGCCTCGGCATGCAGGTCGAGGAGCTCTTTGGAGGGCCCATGGATATCGAGTGGGCTCTCGACCATGGGCGATTCTTCATTTTGCAGGCCCGCGCGATTACGGCCCTGCGCGGACCCGACCCGGCGGCCGGGGAGTGGAACGACAGCCTGGCCGGCGATTACCTCTGGACGAGGACGAACTACGGTGAGGCCGTGCCCGACGTGATGACGCCCTGCACCTGGTCGCTCGTCCAGATCCTGTTGGATCATGCGGACCCGGCCGTCGGGCCCTACCGCCAATACGGCAATATCGGTGGACGGCTCTACAACAACCTGAGCATGGCCGCGTCGCTGGCCGCGGCCTTCTGGATCGGCCCCAAGCGCTTCGCCGGGATGATCGCGGATGGCTTCGGCCGGCTGCCGGAAGGCCTGAAGATCCCGATCGTCCGCCTGCCGCGTTGGGGAGTGCTGCGCATGGCGTTGCCAATGGCCGCCCGCACACTCTTCCAGATGCGCGCCAACTTGAAGCGGCTGCCCGTATTCCTCGCCGAGGCCCCGGCGCGCTGCGAAGCGCTCAAGCGATCGATCGGGGCCGTACCGGACCCCGCGGAACTGGCCGCTCTCTGGCAAAGGGACATCGCGCCGTTCTTCCTTGACTGCTGCCACATGGTGCAGGCCTCCGCAAATCAAGGCGGGGCAGCCATCCTCACGATCCCGCGCAATCTGCGGAAGCTGGTGGGCGAAGACGACGCCAACGCTTTGCTCACGGGGCCGGTCGCCGGCTCGGGCCCGCTGGCGAGCCTCGGGCCGCTATTGGGCCTGGCGCAGCTGGCCAACGGCGAAATCGACGAGGCGACCTTTGCGAGGCGGTTCGGTCACCGAGGCCCGCACGAGGCTGAAATCTCGGCGCCGCGCCCGGCCGAGGACCCGGACTGGATCGACCGGCAGCTCGCCGGCTTGCGCACGGTGAAGGAAGATGCCGCGGCGCTGCTCACGCGGCAGGAAACCGCACGGGCGGCCGCATGGGAACGGATACGTGCGCTCGATCCTCGCAAGGAAACGTCGATACGGCGCCAGATCGAGCGCTGGGCGAGGATCGCCGGCGACCGCGAGGCGGCGCGCTCTGAGGTGATTCGGGCCTTGTGGGTGCTGCGCTGCTTCGTCCTGCGCGCCGGCGCGCTTACCGGGCAGGGCGAGGGCATCTTCTTCCTCTCGATCGACGAGATCCTGGCCCTGCTTGGAGGCGACAAGGCCTCCCTCGCGTCGATTCCCGCCCGTCGCGCCGCCAACGAGCGCTACCGCGCCCTGCCGCCGTATCCGATGCTGATCCGCGGCCGGTTCGACCCGTTCCGCTGGGCCGCATATTCCCGCGTGGCGCAGCGACCTGTTCGATGCCCTGGGCAGCACCGTGCCGGCCGGCGATGCGATCGCCGGCTTCCCGGGTGCGGCCGGCGTCGTGGAGGGCCGGGCGCGGGTGATCAACACCTTCGAGGAGGGCGATCAGTTGCAGCCAGGCGAGATCCTGGTGACAACCCTGACCAACGTCGGGTGGACGCCGCTGTTCCCTCGCGTGGCGGCCGTCGTGACCGACGTCGGCGCACCGTTGTCACACGCCGCCATCGTCGCGCGGAGCTGGGGATCCCGGCCGTCGTCGGCTGTGGCAATGCGACGATGCGTCTCAAGACCGGCGACCGGGTGCGCGTCGATGGCGCGAAAGGGCTGGTGGAGATCATAGAGCGCACCTAACTATTCTGAGCAAAGGCCAAGCGGAGGAATCTGAGGGCCCGACGCCGAGCCGTTGCGGCGTCGTTAAAAGTTCCTGAAGAGGTTCGACACTTAACCCAGGAATGTGCTCAAAGTGACCTTTGTTATACGTCACCAGCGTGAGGCCGCGCAGGTGCCGAATCAGCAGTCCCGTATCCAGCAAGTAGTCAGACATGCTCCTCATCCAGGCGAAGTTCCCACGAACCGCGGAACGCCGCCAACCAATGCTCCACATCATCGCCTGTTCGCAGATCGGGGTGGTTTTCGTCGGACCACGCGCCGGCGCTCTCGTCAATCGCTGCTGCCTGCTCGGCCAACGCCAGCCGGTCCTCAATCGCCTCTGCAATGAATTGACTGCGTTTGCGCGCCGGAACATAAGTATCGAGCTTGGCCAACAGGGTTCTCGGTAGCACTACCGTGATCTTTTGCCCGTCCTGGACGGATTCATGAGCCATCCTGGTGTCTCCTTTTGGACTGACAAATGCTACCATGATCAACTGCTTGCTGTCAATACAGAGAGTTTTACCAACTTGAGGCGGTCGACCTGGCCCTCCATCTGTCCCTGGCTCCACTTCAACGACAGGCCGGCCGCCGCTGCCGCCAGGTCTTGCTCGACGCCATTGGCAGAGCTCAGTAGTTCAGTCAGGGAGCTGTTCCTGGCCGTTTACAGTCAGAACGCCAGCGGGGTCAAAGAGGCCCGAATCGGCAGCGCTAACGGGGCCCTGTGGTATATTTCGCTTGATAGAGTATCACCTCGAGATTGCCGGGCATGCGCAGGGTCGTCATCCACCCCCAGTCAGTTTCTGTGATATCCGAGGTGAATTCGACGCCTTTCCCCTTCAATTCTGAGACGGTTTCCCCCAGGTCATCGCAGAAAAACGAGATATCGTGGGCGACTCCTTCCGCAGGATGGCACGCCAGATCGGCGCGTGGCACGTCGAAGATGAGCCAGCCGTCTCCGACATCGGTGTACGGCAGCTCCAGCCTGTCACGTATGAAGGCTCGCAGCTCCTCGGCTTGCGGGGTAAAGAATATGGCGTGCATCCCCTTGATCATGGTTGGCCTCCTCGGAGAGTTGCGGGCAAGCCGGAATGATGGCGCTACGCCCGCTATCCGTCGTTTCCGGCATCGGCGCTATTCCCTCGGTCTGATGGGTATCCAGATTTCTTCCTCTGAGCTCGGGTCTTCGTGCCTGTATTTCGCTCCCATGACCGCAAGATGAGGCCGGTCGGCCAAAATAAAGGCAGAGCCTGGCAGCCAGGTCCCGAAAATATGGCGGTATGTCTCCGGTCCCGCGCTCGCTGGCCCTTTGTGCACGAAAACAGCGTAAAGTCCGCCAGGCAATGTAAGCGCTTCCATTTCACCGGGGACCGCATCGAAGCCCGTTACCTCGACTGCCGCCCATTTATCGAATTCTTTGGCCGGGTCGAAATTGGTAAAGTATAGAGGGTCGTAATCGTAAACCTCGACCGAGTAGAGTTCCGAGCCAACACCGTCCCTGATCTCACCTCGCCTCGGCATGAAACTCCGCCACAGCTCGAACGTCTTATCCTCGGAAAAGGACATCCTCATCCGCTTCCCAACCAACTTCTTTGCCGTCAAGGTCCGCAATGTTGGCTCCACGGTTGGTTTCTCCTTGCGTGAGATGACTTTTCCAAAGTGGGAGTAGCAAAGCCGCAACGCACACCTCTTCCGGCCTGATAAAGGATCAACAAATCCAGGCTTTGCGGCGACCCTTGCAAAAACAGCTGACGTGGTCCAACCGATAGTCGCTCCTACTTGAGTCTATGGTCGGTGCCGGTGCCCACGCTCAGAGGCCCTCCAGAAAGGCCACAAAGGGTCCGAAACATTGCGGGCAGGCCCGAACAAGGTCGCTATAACGACAGCTCTCAAGAATGATGGGGGCGTCGGCGGTGCCTTTGTATTTCTTGCCGTGCTCCGCAAAGAGCCTTTCCACGACCCGCTTGGGCGGCGTCTCGTCGTTCTGGTCTTCTACCGGTATGCGCCAGGTGATCGGGACGGACCCGACACCTAAACGCGCAGCCAGGCCCTTGGGAGAAGCCAGCAGCAGCGCCTCCAGGTCGTACTTGAAACAGAACACGTGAAAGCGTCCGCGAATGCGCTCATCATCCTCAAGGCCCTTGCCCCAGACCACCTCATTGAACTTCTCCATGATGCCTTCGGCCAGCTGGGCGGGCGTCCCGTGCGGAAAGCCTTTGTTCCGCGGATGGAGATCAGGGACGGCGGCCACAAGCGCTTCAGCACCTGATGCTCGACCATTCGCTCCGGCTGTGGTACGGGCACCTCGATCACCTCGCGGCAGTGGTCCAGGCTCGCACCGCTGTTTGGGCCGTGCCAGCCCGGACAGCAGCTACCCGTTGGACGCTCTCGAGCTAACGCAATTTGGGGAGTGCACCCTCCAACCACTCTTCGTTGACGCAGGCCGCTTCGAAGGTGTTGGTTGTACAATCCGCAACTTTTTCAAAGAAGTCCTTCTCCCGGATCAACACGGACAGATCGACCCCGCGGATTTGGAGTAAATCATCGACAGCCTGCTTGTACCACTGAACTGAAATCCTCGCGTACTTCTCGAGCCGGATCCGCGCTCCTTTGCTTGTGATCCTCTCTTCCGTGATGGACCGAAGGTAGTCGGGACCATTCTGCAGTCTTGCAATGAGGCCAAAGACAGCCAGGACATAGAAGCGACCGCCCCGTTTGAGCATCAGCATATATTTCTCTCGCTGCCTGTCCCCCGCCTCAACGCGCTCACCCTCCCTGCGTATTTCCTCCCGGACCACCTCCTGCGTTATCTCTCCGGCCTGCCAGACAAACAGCGCCTCCTCCAAGCGCAAATCAACCGGGAAGGTCTGCTCATAGTACCTCTCAAATAGGAGAGCCTTGTCTTTGTAGGCTACCACGGCCCGCCCTCGGAACGAAGCCAGGTACTGCGCAAGCAGATCATTATTGATCATGCGAATTCCCTTACCATCTGAGCGGAACCTGCGTCTCTCGTCGGCGCTGAGCGTTCCCCAGTCACCCCTTCGAATCGCGTAGTAGATAGGATCTTTTAGACCCTCAAATTCCCTCTTTAGGCGAACCTGCGTTGCATCCTGCGAAACGAAGTCCCATCGTTTGATCTCGTTCTGGGAATTGGTATATCGGATAATGGAGTCTACCGATCGGCTCTGGGGGACATATGATCCTCGCAAGCAATGAAATGTCCTGATCCGCGAGGTTCTTTTTGCCTCGTACCAGCGCGACGGTCGTCTGGCATCCATTGACGATGCTGAGATTAGTCATCTTGAGTTGTCCAGAGCTCTCGTCATGTTCGTAATCGTCGCAGACGATCGTCATCCCATTGTTATAGGCCCAGAAGTTGCGCCGCTCCTTTTCATCTTCCAGGGTGGCGATGATCCCAGCATTCACCGATCCTTTCCTTGCACCCAGCCACCACGCACATTTCTCGCAAACAACTGATCGCCATTTGCTTCGTAGAGCAGGGCCAACTGGGAGGCGCGCACGGACACTACGAGTCCCTTCCCGAAACTCCCTTCCACGTTCAGGGCTTGCGCACCAACCTCTACCATGGCAGAGTCCACCCGCCGTGCTTGTCCCCGCGCCTCCTTATATAGCGATTCCAGCAGACCCAGATGACAATGGGTCGCAGCGCGGTTCCGCTGGTCGTTTTCCGGGTTCGCGTTGTAAACGCGGATCCTTTTGTCGATGTTCTCGTCTCTCTGGCCGCAGTAGGTGAACCACAGCTGTGTCGAAAAGCCCTGTTCTACAACATCCTGGTATTCCTTTGCTGCTGCAACAAGCTCTGGCCTGCCCTCGCGCTCGAGAGCTTGCGGGGACGCTAGCCAGTCGGTAGATGAAAGAAGGCTGGTCAAATCCTTCTCTTTAGGTCGATGGCTCCCTTTGGCAGAGTGCTTGCACTGAGCGATGAGTACTTTCCGATTCTGCCGGTTCAACCCAGAAAAGGTCCATTCCTTTGTCATTAGGACCCTCGATACTCAGGGCGTCGAAGGCGTCGTCAGGACCTAGGTCCATTGCGATTTGCGCAAACCACACCGCGAAGGCTCGGTCCTCGGGAATTGAGAACATACGGGACAGCGTACTTGCGGCGGCCCACCTTCAACATGGTGTCGCTGGTGATGACGTTTTCTTCCAGCGCGGCAATGGCAATCGTGGGCTTGATCGTCGAGCAGGGAATATACCCGTCGCTGAAAGCGATTTTCTGGTTCACGATCGTCAGGATGCGTCCGGTGTTTGGATCGACAGCGACGACGGAACCGTTGTAACGGCCCAGGCCTTCTACAACGGCTTGCCGCACCAGCGGATCATCGAACGTGGGATCGTCATCGCGCACGGAATCCGCATACGTGGGCACGCCCCGATAACGCGCAGCCGCATGGCGGGCGCGCACACTCGATTTCGATTTTGCATTCGAGGTGTTATTAACGATCGGCTCGGCGGAAGGCTCCGCGGCAGGCATCGGCACGGCGAGTGCCACGCCCAAGCACGCCACAGTGAAAATTTTCCCAAAATTCTGAATCATTCGGACCTTTATTCCTGGTCAGTCTCAGTAGTTCTAGTCGGCGTGCACCTAAATTTACGCTATGCGCACGTCACGGTCAACGTGTGTCCCCTTATGAAGCACTTACGGCGCCAGAGTTTTCGATGCCTGATAACAAACCGTTT
>CAWEHT010000362.1:0-6466 GCA_963808455.1 uncultured Chloroflexia bacterium
ACTCTTTTGCCTGGACCTGGTGCGGCCGAAGCTCGGCGCGAGACGCCCCTACCCGGCGCGGGCGCCTTGACTATTCGTCCCTTATCAGAGCCTTATGCCCCTTCAGCGAACCCTCAGCGAACCTTCATGGCTTCTGAACACTGCTTCCCTATGATGCGGATGTAGCGTGGCTCGGGTGGCACGGCAGGCTTTTCAGAAAGGAGTCCGGCATGGTGAGCAGTATTCAGAGCTATGACTCGACTCAGCAGACCAGCGCAACGCCAGGCTGGTCGACGGAGACTCTGACCGACAAGCAGGAGTTGACCATCGACTCGATCCTCTCTAAGTATGACTCATCGAGTCTGACGTCCAGCGACGCCCAATCCATAATGGATGCTTTGCGCAAGGCGGGCATCCCCATGGGATCGGGGCTGCGTGATGAAATGAAGACGGACGGGTACGACCTGAAGCAGGTGGCGACACTGGCGCGCCAGGCACGGCAGCAGGATGGGTCGTCTTCCAGCTCGAGCAATTCCACGTCCGGCGCTTCCAGTTCGAGCAGTTCCACGTCCAGCACCTCCAGCTCGAGCGCATCCGACTCCAGCGGAGGGATCAACGTCTCGGCTCTGCAGAGCTTGCAGTCCATCCTAGGCCAGTTCGATCTCTCGAACATGACCTCTGACCAGCAGAGCGACTTGACCTCGCAGTTGCAGCAAAGCGGGCTGCTGCAATCTGGAAACATCATCGACCTCAGCGCCTGAACCCGGCTACGAAGCCATCGTGAACCCGTTCCGGTGTAGTAGTGCGGGGCCACATCGGAACGGGTGTGTTGCGTCTATCCCTTCGCAAAGCACCGCGGATCGGCCACACAAGACCCGTGAGTAACCCTCCTGTCCTCTTGCCGGCACCATCGACCCCGTCTTGCCTGCGGCTGTCCCACGACTTGACGTTTCCGCTCAACGTGATTAGACTCTGACGAGGCTTAGCCAGACTCTGACTAAGCTGACCGGCCTTAGCCCTTACACGTTCCCGCTTTGCCGTCCCGAGTACGGCGTTTTATGGAGGATAGGAAAGTGAACGTTCGTCGTTTTGCCCTGGCATTCTTGCTCGTCGCGCTGGTTCTGGGCCTGGTAGCCTGCTCCGGCGCGGCAACGCCGGCGGCCACGCAGGCACCGGCTGCGCCCTCGGCGGTCCCTGCGACAGAGGCGGCCCCTGCCCAGCCGGCCACGGCTGCCCCCACAGAAGCGGTGGCTGCACCGGCAGCTACCTCGGCCGTCAGCCCGACGGTGGCCGCGGCGGCCGCCTCGACGGGCCAGGCGGCCTCATCGCCACGCACGCTGACCGTGTTTGCGGCGGCCTCGCTGACCGAGTCATTCAACGATCTTGGCAAGCAGTTCGAGGCAGCCAACCCGGGGGTCAAAGTCATCTTCAACTACGCCGGCTCGCAGCAGCTGAGTGCCCAGCTGGTGCAGGGTGCGCCGGCGGATGTGTTTGCCTCGGCCAACACGGCAGAGATGCTCACGGCGATCAAGGGTGGGACGGTCGTGTCGGGCACGCAGAAGGTGTTTGCGCGCAACCGGTTGGCCGTGATCTACCCCAAGGACAATCCGGCCAAGATCACGGTGCTGGCGGACCTGGCCAAGCCTGGGTTGAAGATCGACCTGGAAGACAAGTCGGTGCCGGCGGGTGCATACACGCTGAGCATGCTGGCCAAGATGAGCAAGGACCCGGCCTACGGTGCGGACTACCAGGCGCAGGTGCTGAAGAACGTGGTCTCGTATGAGACGGATGTCAAGGCTGTGGTGAGCAAGGTCAGCCTGGGCGAAGCCGATGCGGGGGTGGTCTACACGACCGATGCCGCTGCGGCAGCGAGCCGGCTGGGGGAGCTGACGATCCCCACCCAGTTCAATCAGATTGCCACCTACCCGATTGCTGCGATCGACAAGGCGCCTGAGCCGGACCTGGCGCAAGCGTTCGTGGCGTTTGTGCTGTCGGATGCCGGGCAGCAGACGATGGCCCACTACGGCTTCATCACGGTGGCGGGCGCGGCTGCGACGCCGGCAGCCAGCCGCGGCGGGGACCGGCTGAGCAGGTTGTGCTGACGGACCAGGGCGGGAAGCAGGTGACCATCCAGCAGCCCGTGAAGCGAATCGTCAGCGCCTACAGCATGGCGACGCTGTACGTGTACGCCCTGGGAGCCGGCGACCGCCTGGTCAGTGCCTCCTTGCTGATGGGCAACGACCCGGGCATCAAGCCCCACCTGGCCCTTCTGAAGCCCGATCCCACCCAGATGAGCAGCGTTGGCGGCCAGCAGAACACCAATGTCGAGGCCGTGGCGAAGGCCAACCCTGACCTGATCCTAACCAGCGTGCGGTCCAGCGGGCAGGACCCTCTGGCAACGCTCGGCGTGCCGATCCTGCGCTATCAGGGCGAGACCATGCCGGCACTGGAGCAGGCCATCACGCTCACGGGCGCGGCCCTGGGGCCAGACGCTCAGGCGCGGGCCGGCAAACTGGTAGCCTACATGCAGGGGCGCCTGGATGCCATCAAGGCGGTCAGCGACCAGTTGCCGTCGGGCCAGCGTATGCGGGTCTACGTGTCTGGCACGTCGCCGTTGAAGACCGCCGGTAAGGACATGCTGCAAGCGGAGGAGGTCCAGCTGGCCGGCGGCACGGACGTGGCGGAGGATGTTGCCGGCTACTGGCCGCAAGTCAACCTGGAACAGGTGACCCAGTGGGACCCGCAGGTCATCTTCGTGGTGCCCTACAACGGCGCATCGGTCGAGGCGATCCTCGACAGCCCAGAGTGGGCCAACATCACGGCTGTGAAGAACAAGCAAGTTTTCATGCTGCCCAAATACCTGGGACCGTGGGACACGCCCATCCCGGAAGCCATTCTGGGCATCGACTGGATGGCCGGCAAGCTGTTTCCCGACACGCCTCTGCGCCAGGGCTGCACGGACCGCGTGACAGGGTTCTACCAGGAATTCTATGACCTCAGCATCCCGGCTGCGGACGCGACGGCGTTGTGCCAGTAGCGCCGTGAATCCATCTGCCGGCGGCCAGCGGGAAGGGGGGCTGCGGTTCTGGTGCCTTCTCGTTTTTCCAATCCCGCTGGCCGTGCTGGCGCTCGGGCTGGGCCGCTATGAGATCGGCCCGACGCGGTCTTGCAAATCATAGGCAGGGCGCTTGCCGGCCAGCCGGCGCGCAGCGCGGCCGACACGCTCGTGTTGTCGGTGCGCCTGCCGCGCATCCTCGCTGCCCTGCTCATCGGCGCCAGCCTGTCCGGCTCCGGCACGGCCTTCCAGGGGATCTTCAAGAACCCGCTCGTCAACTCCAACCTTCTGGGCGTGACCTCGGGCGCGGGTTTTGGCGCGGCCCTGGCCCTGTTGCTGACGGGCAACACCTGGTTGGCCAGCATCAGCGCCTTCGCGTTCGGCATGCTGGCGGTCTTGCTGTCTTTCAGCGCCGCACGCGGGGGGCAGCTCGCACGCCCTGATGCTGACGCTTTCGGGCATCCTGGTGGGCTCCTTCTTCACCGCGCTCACGTCGCTGATCAAGACGCTGGCCGACCCTCTGGACACGCTGCCGGCGATCACGTTCTGGTTGCTGGGCAGCCTGACCAATGTCACCTGGCGATCGCTGCCGGCCCTGGCCGCTGTCACGGTTGTCGCCTGTGGGGTGTTGACCCTGCTGCGCTGGCAGATCAACATCCTGTCGCTGGGCGACCAGGAGGCGATCGCGCTGGGGGTGGATGCCCGCCGCATGAAGATTCTGATCACCGGGCTGGCGTCGTTGATGACGGCCGTCGCTGTGGCGACCGGCGGTCTGATCGGCTGGGTTGGCCTGGTGATGCCGCACGCCGGCCGGCTCCTCGTCGGCCCGGACCACAAGCGCCTCTTGCCCCTCTCGTTCAGCCTGGGCGCGGCCTTTCTTCTGCTGATCGATACGCTGTCGCGGACGGCGCTGGCCGCCGAGGTGCCGTTGGGCGTGTTCACGGGGATCATCGGCGTGCCGGCCCTGTTCTGGCTGCTGCGCCGCCGGAGGGCGGGCTGGGAATGGAACTGAGCGTCGAGCGCCTGGGATTCTCTTTCCGCCCGGGACAGCCTGTCCTGGCCGACGTCTCCTTCGCGGTGGGCGAAGATGCGGTGGTGTACATCCTCGGACATAACGGCTGCGGCAAGAGCACGTTGTTCAACTGCCTGGCCGGCATTTATGCGCCGCAGGCCGGACAGATACTTCTGGACGGCCAGGACATCGCCCGCTGGCCGCACCGCCGCCGTGCCCTCTGGATCGGCCTGGTGCCGCAAAATCATGCGGCGGCCTTCCCCTATTCGGTGCGGGAGATGGTCCTGATGGGCCGGGCCCCACACCTTGGGCCTTTCGACACGCCGGGCCGCGAGGATTATCGCCGGGCTGAGGAGGCGGTGTCGGCCGTGGGGCTGACAGGGCTGATCGACCGCAGCTATAACGAGCTGAGCGGGGGCGAGCGCCGTCTGGTGATGGTGGCGCGTGGGTTGGCGCAGGATTCCAACTTGCTGCTGCTGGACGAGCCAGATGCCTACCTCGACCCGCGCAACCAGCATATCGTGCAGGAAACGATCGTGCAGCTGGCACCAGCGCGGGCGCTCTTTCATCATCACCTCGCACGCTCCTAACAGCGCGCTCCTGTACGCCGATCGCGTGATCCTGATGAAGGGCGGGCGCGTGCTGGCGGATGGGGCGCCGGATGACGTGTTGACCAAGGGGCGCCTCACCGAGGCATATAACATGCCTGTGGAGGTGTTGTACGACGTGGCCGGCGGCTCCCGGCGGGCGCGGGCCATCCTGCCACAGCGCGCCGCCGGCGGCGCGCTGCGAGGCGCCGGCGGTGACGGCCACCGTCCGGGTGGCCAGGGCGTTGCCCCTGACCCGTGCGGGAGCGGAGAAGATGCGGCTGGCTGATGCCTTCGAGGTGCGGCCCAGGGACGTGGTTGCTGTCGTGGGCGGCGGCGGCAAGACCACGCTCATGTTCAGGCTGGCAGCCGAGCTGGCGGCTGCCGGCTGGCGCGTCGTGACGACTACCAGCACGCGCCTGGCCGCGGGCGAAGCGAACCTGCTGCCGGAATGCCTGGTTCAGGCCGATGGGCAGGTGCGGCTGGCCGAGTTGCGCCGGGCGCTGCGCCGCAGCCGCCACGTGCTGGCCGTGCGCAAGGTCGTCGCGGAAGTCAACCTGGCAGCCGGCCTGCCGGTGGCCGAGATCGAGCAAATTGCCGCGCTCCCCGAAGTGGACGCCTTGATCGTGGAAGCCGACGGTTCGCGCCAGCGGCCCCTCAAGGCACCGGCAGCTCACGAGCCGGTCATCCCATGCTCCGCGACCATCGTCATCCCGGTGGTCGGGCTGGACGTGCTGGGCAGGCCGCTGACGGATGATTTCGTGCACCGGCCGGAGCTGGTGGCGAACCTTGCCGGCGTGGCCCTCGGGCAGCCGGTCACCGAGAACGATCGTTTCGGCTGTGATCGGGCATCCGCTGGGCGGGGCCAAAGCAACGCCGCCCGCCGGCCGGGTTCGCGCCTTTCTTGAACAAAGCGGAGAGCCAGGCGAGGCGGCGAGCCGCCCATGTTATCGCAGAAATGCTGTTGCAGCGGCCCTGGATAGAGCGGGTCGTCGTCGGGGCTGCCGCCGCACCGGACCCGGTGGAGGCCATATGGCGAAGATCGGGGCTCTCGCTGCAGGCGGACGCGGCCGACGGGGGGTACATTGCCGAACTGGCCGGGCTGGTGGACGGCTGCCTGGCCGCCACGCCTTGAAGCGGGGGGCCGCAAAAGCTCGGGCGATGCCGAAAGGGGAAGGTATGCATGGTCCCGGCAGGGTCGCAAAGAGGCCACGGCAGCCGCATCGTTCAAATCTTCGAGGAGAGCGGTAGACGCATGGCGCCAAAGATCGCGGTCCTTTCCGGCGTATCGGGGAGCGGCAAGACCACAGCCTGCGCCCGCGTGGCCGCCCTCGGGCAGGCCAAAGGCTTACGGGTCGCCGGCATCCTTTCGCCGCCTCGTGAGAGTGGGGGAGCCAAAGCCGGCATCGACGTCGAGGATATCGTCTCCCGAATGCGCCGGCCGTTGGCCACGTCGCTGGCCGTGCCTGGTTCTTATGTCGCGGCGCAGGAAGGCGCCAGCCGCGGGCCCAGGTTTGGCATGTGGCAATTCGATGCCGGCACGCTGGCCTGGGGGAGGCAGCTGCTGGCCGCGGCCACCCCGTGCGACGTCCTGGTGATCGACGAGATTGGGCCTCTCGAGCTGCTCCGAGACGAAGGCTGGCCGAACGCCCTCGAGGTGCTCGAGGACGGTGGCTATGCGCTGGCGGTCGTCGGGGTGCGCCCGTGGCTCGTGGAAACGCTTGGCGGGCGGCTGGCCGGCGCACGGCTGTGGGCATTGCCGCTCGATCGGTCCAACCGGGATGCGGTGCCAGGCGAGATCCTGGATGAGCTGTGACCATTTGCGTAGCTGCG
>CAWEHT010000363.1:0-3245 GCA_963808455.1 uncultured Chloroflexia bacterium
AACGTTGAACCATAGTTCCTTGCGATAGCTTTTCATACGCTGGTTAGTTACCTCGAACCTCGGATGTATCCTCGCCAAAGGCCATGTCGTTCAGGCGGTAGCCGAGGAGCCTTTCGGTGATGATGTAGCGGGGTCGAGCGGGGTCGGGCTCAAGCTTGACGCGCAGGCGCCGAACCACACCCTTGACATAGTCGGTGGCATCGAGGTACTGGTCTCCCCACACACGCCCAAGCAGCAGGCGTGTGGTCAGCACCTTGCCAACATTCCGCGCCAACTCGGCCAGCACGGCGAACTCCGTTGGAGTCAGCGTTACCACCCGGCCTGCCACGGTAACGCGGTGCTGATCGGTATCGATCACCAACTCACCGCAGGTGACCCGGTTCTCGATAGGCTTGCTCCCGCGGCGCAGCACGGCCCGCACCCTGGCCAGCAACTCGGCCAGGCGGAAGGGTTTGACGAGGTAGTCGTCGGCGCCCTCGTCCAGTGCCGATACGATATCGGACTCGCTCCCCATGATGCTCAGAATGATGATCGGGGTCGCGGACTCGGCTCGAATGCACCGGCATACCTGCAGGCCACTGCATCCGGGCATCATCAGGTCCAGCAGGAGAAGGTCAGGTCGCGCGCGCTGGAAGACCGCCAGCGCCTCCAGGCCATCCGTGGCAGTGAGGACCGCGTAGTCGCGGGCCGCAAGCGCCTGTTTCATCGCGGTCAGGATGCCGGGATCATCATCGACCACCAGGATGCGTATGGTCCCTCGGCTCATGCCGCTTGCTCTTTTGCCATGACCAGGTCGTGGCCCTCCAACGCTGCCAGGCCATCCGGATGGTTGGCTGGCAGGGCAAAGCGGAAAACGCTGCCGCCGCCCGGCCGATCCTCCACCCAGATGCGCCCACCATGGGCGTCCAGTATGCCTCGGCAGATCGCGAGGCCCAGGCCACTGCCTTGCGGCCGGCTGCGCTCACCGCGGTCCAGGCGGTAGAAATATTGAAAGATCTTCTCGCGCTCGTCAGCCGGGATGCCCGGTCCCCGATCAGCCACCCCGATAAGCACCACGTCGCCGGCCCACTCCGCATCCACGCGGATCGGCCCGGCCGGGGGCCCATACTTGTGGGCGTTTTCCATCAGATTCCACAGCACCTGGACCAGCCTGTCGGGGTCAACGTAGGCCAACGGCAGTTCCCCGGCCAGGTTCAACTCCACCTGGCATGAGCAATTCAGCTCCATGAACTCGGCGATGGTGTCAGTGATCAGCGCGGGCAGTTCGGTCGAATCCCGGTCCAGGGTAAGGGCGCGGGCTTCGATCCTGGATAGATCGAGCAGCTGATCGACCAGGCGACCCAGCCGTCTGGCCTGGTCGGCAATGTTGTTGAGCAACTGATGCTGACCGCGTTCCGACTGGACGCCCTTCTGATCGAGCAAGCTCTCCACCGACGTGCGGATCGCGGTCAGGGGCGAGCGCAAATCGTGGGAGACCGTCGTCAAGAACCGGCTCTTGAGACGGTTGACCTCGCGTAGCGCTTCCATCTCGCTGGCCGAGCGCAGCAGTTGAGCGTTCTTCAGGGCCAGCCCAAGCTGCTGGCCGATACTTGTGAAGAGGGTGAGATTGGCTTCGGTCAGGCCACGATGCTGATAGCTGCCCAGCATGAGGGCGCCCAGGCTCTCGCCGCTGACCGCGAGAGGCGCAACCATAGCATCGCAGAAACCGGCAGCCCTCAACGATCCGGCCATGCGGACCTGGTCGGAACTCTGGCTGCAGATCAGCATGGGCTCACCGGTTGACACCACAGCGCCTGCCAGCTCACGCAGCACCCGCCACGGATAACCATCGAGATGCAGGCCGATCGTGGCCGGCACGCCGTAGCTGGCCGCGATGGCAAGGTCATCCGGCTGCCTGCCACCTAACAGCACAAGGCCGGCATCCAGCTCCATGACGACGGCGATCTGCTCCACGATCAAGCCCAGGTGCTGGGATGGGTCGAGCAGCGTGTTGAGAAGCTGATTCACCGTATTCAGGGCCTGGACATTGCGGTGGTGCTGCTGCAAGGTCTCGAACAGCCGGGCGTTCTCGATTGCCGTGGCGGCCTGGGCGGCCAATGCCAGACCCAGCCGCACCTCGTCGGCGCTCCAGCGGTGCGAGGCCGAGTGCAGGGCGACGATGAAGCCGATGGCGCCGCGCGTGCTCATCATCGGCAACAGCACGAAAGCGCGGAATTGCCACTGCCACCCTGTGGCGGCCAGCCCCGGCGCAGCCGCGACGCGGGCATCGTCGACGACGATGGGCTCGCCATTCTCACGGGCCAGGGCTACCAACTCATCCTCATGGAGCAACGCTTCGATGGCCTGGAGGGTCGGCCCCCGAGACGGCCCTTCCCTGGAACACACACGCAGCATTTTCGCCTGGCCCCGGTCGTCGAGCAGACAGACAGCGGCGCTGTTGACGCCGAGGAGGTGGGCGGCCCTTTCGACCACCTGCTTCAACGTAACTTGCAGGTCGAGGCTGGCCGTAACGCAGCATGCGGCCAGGGCCAGATGCTCCGCGTCGCGGGCTCGGCGCTGTTGCAGATCCAGCCGGGACTGCAGGTCACTGCCGGTGCCCGATGAGGGTTCGGCCTCATCGAATGGCCGCAGGTGCGGCGCAGGACGCGTACCGGCCAGTGCGGCCACGCGTGCTCCGCTGGAGAAGTCAAGGGAGGCGATGCTAAAGGGCGCGGGATCGTCCCGCGGCGCGGCCAGGATCGCCCTCAGGGCTTGCTTCGTCTCGAGGGCGTACGCGGTGAGGAAGCCGCTAAAGAAGGGCCGGGCAAGGTTATAGTCCCCGCTGATGTCGAGCGCGCCCATCACGGCGCCCGTGAGCGGGTGCCTGACGAGGGCGGTGATGCAGGTGATGTCTTGCCAACCGTCGCAGTAATGCTCCGGCCCCAAGACCTGTAAACCGTGCCCCACCGTGAGAGCCGTCCCGATGCCATTCGTGCCGGCAGCAGCCTCGCTCCAGTCGCCGCCCGGCGTCAGCCCGAAGCGCTCCAACCGGCGGCGGGCAGCCACTTCACCCATCACGTCGAGCAGGTGCCCTTGAGGGTCGGCCAACCCGAGTATGTAGCCAGAACCGTCGAACAGGTCGCCGAGCCGTTGCAGAATGGGCACCGCCGCCCTGAGCAGCGGCTCGTTGGCCAGGCGCAGGTCGCTCAGCTCCGACTCGTTTCTCACCGCCAGCGCTACTTCACGCCGGGAAGGGTTGACGTGCG
>CAWEHT010000364.1:0-4744 GCA_963808455.1 uncultured Chloroflexia bacterium
CTTGGCGGGCGGCTGGCCGGCGCACGGCTGTGGGCATTGCCGCTCGATCGGTCCAACCGGGATGCGGTGCCAGGCGATATTCTGGATGAGCTGTGACCATTTGCGTAGCTGCGGGAGTGGGCCTCACTGCTTTCCGGGTGCGGGCGATGCATACTGTGGGCGGCGGGCCGGGCCCGGGCCCGGCGCCGATCCCAGGGATGCGGAGGATGCACATGCTTAGCGCCAGGAATCAGCTCGTGGGAACGATCAAGTCAGTCAAGGTGGATGGCCTCGTGGCGGAGGTTCTCGTTGAGGCGGGCGGCTTCGAAATAGTCGCCGTGATCACGCGCGGGTCCGTGGAGCATCTGCGGCTCAAGGAGGGGGACCAGGTGCGTGCGGTGATCAAGGCCACCGAAGTGATGATCGACAAAGGCTAATCAACCCGGGCCCCGAGGTCGCGGCGGGGTCGTGTGCCGCGACCTCGGCCCGGTGCCGGGCTTCCGGGCTGGCACGCCCCCGCTTGGTGCGGGCCATGCACGGCAGCCGCAGCAGGGGTTAGCCCCGTCTGATCAGCCTCGATTCGGGATCGCCCGATGGGCAGGTGGCCGTGAGGGCCCGGCTCCCTGCTGGCGAATCGTTGCCAACTGATCGAATGCACGTGGAGCGAGCCATGACTGCTGTAGCACACGCCGGCAAGGCGCCTGTGGTCCGGCGCACAACCCATGGGGATTGGCTGCTGGCCGGGGCCGGCGTGCCCATGTTGGGCCTCTTGATCGTGCCACTGGTCGCGATGGTCCTCAAAATCCCACCGCAGGTGCTATTGAGCTACCTGAGCGATGCTTCTACGCGCCAGGCGATCGGCTTGAGCCTGGTGACGAGCACCGCTGCTACGATCTCGGTGGTCATCCTGGGGATGCCCATTGCCTACCTGCTGGCCCGGCGCAAGCCGAGCTTTGGCCACATCCTGGAAGCCATCATCGATCTGCCTACCGTATTGCCCCCGGCCGTCGCCGGGCTGGCGCTCCTGATAGCATTCGGGCGGCGCGGCCTGCTCGGCGGTGTGCTGGACTCGCTCGGCGTCGAGGTGGCATTCACCACGGTGGCCGTCGTGATGGCGCAGGCGTTCGTCTCCGCCCCCTATTTCATCAAAGCGGCGACCCTGGGCCTGGCGGGCGTGAGCCGCGAATTGGAACAGGCAGCTGCGCTGGACGGGGCCAGCTCGCCCAAGATCTTTCGCTACATCATGCTGCCACTGGCCTGGCGCGGCCTCCTCGGCGGCCTCACCCTCTGCTGGGCGCGCTCGCTGGGCGAGTTCGGGGCAACCATCATCTTTGCCGGCAATTATCCGGGCCGCACCGAGACCATGCCGCTGGCCGTGTATGTCAGCTGGGAAACCGACCTGAACCAGGCGCTGACCCTGGCGACCATCTTGCTGGCGATTTCCTTCGTGATCCTTTTCGCGGTGCGAGGCACCCTGCGCAGCACCGAGCCGGAGAGTTAGAGCCTCGGGCCTGGCAGCCCGGAAAACCCACGGCAGGATCCCATGATAGCCTAACCGTGGCGCGTGACGTCGCAGGGCAGCGCGACAAAGCGATGCCCGGCTACCTGACCGCGGTTGCCATGATGGCAAGCTCGGGGCCGCGCTGGACAATCCGGCGTGCGTGCGTTTGATGCAAGGCAGCTTCGAGGTGATAGCGGGTGACGTGGCTGCCGTGTGTGGGTGGTTGACGCCTGCGGGGAAGCTGGGTGCCACCCGCAATCTGGAGGGCCTCTTGGAGCGTGTGGCCGGCCTCAGCCCGCCGCCTTCAGGTGCGTCTGGCTCGCACCTGGCAGGGGAAGGGTTCCCGGCTCTGCTCCGCCTGCCGGAAAACTGGCCAAAGGCCATCTGGGGCTGACCGGCTGTGACGTGTGCTGCCGCGAGGGAGGCGTGGCCGCGCAGCCAATAGCGACTCCAGGGCCCTGTTAACCCGTCGCGATGATCTGTTGCGCCAAGTCCCACATATTCGGATAGAGGTTGCCCGGGACTTTGGCCTTGCCGAGTGCGACTTTCACCTGGTGCCTGGCGCACCTGGCGCTGTCGCCCTGGCAGTACTTGCGCTTGTAGATCGCTCCCATGCCTCCGGTATCAGGCATGCGATCGTTGAAAAAGGGGCACGCTCCTAAACAGTCACAGTCCGCCATGGGGTGGGTCTCCTTTCAGGGACCGGAACGGGTGGATGCACAATGTAAGCAGCATAAGTGGTGTCGGCGGAGCCTCAAATGGGACAATAGTACTTGACCTGTGCGGCGACGCGGAAGCCAAGTGATGTGGCAGAAGTGCTTGCGAAACGATAACGATCCTTTTGGTTGAGCAGGTCCGTGGGGCTTACCGAGCAGCCGCGCCTTGCGCGGCTGTAACCAAATGGGGTTCGCTGCGTCTAAACAAGAGTAGGGCAAGGGACGCCCTTCACAAGGCACGCTGATTCGGAGAGCACATTCGGGTACAGGAGACAGGCCGGTATGCTGAATAGTTTTAACTTCAATATGGGCGCCCCCGAAGCTGCCGGCGCGGCGGGATCGAACCAGGGTGCAGCGCGACCTCAGGTCGAGGAGGTGATCGTCCTCGGGAGCGGCCCGGCAGGTTGGGCGGCCGCTATCTACACGGCTCGCGCGAACATGCGCCCCCTGCTGATCACAGGCAACGATCCTGGCGGGCAGGTGGCGACGACCACCGATGTGGAGAACTATCCTGGCTTTCCCGAGGGCGTCCAGGGGCCAGATCTGAACAGCCGCTTCCAGGAGCAGGCTGAGAAGTTCGGGACCGCCGCGGAGTTCGACCACGTGACGGAGCTGGACGTAGAGGGGCCGCCATTTACCGTGCGGACGGCCGGCGGCAACAGCTTCCGGGCCAGGAGCATCATCGTGGCGACCGGAGCTTCGGCGCGCAAGCTGGAGGTGCCGGGCGAGGTGCGCCTGACCGGGCGCGGGGTCAGTTACTGCGGCACCTGCGACGGCTTCTTCTTCCGCGGCAAAGAGATCGTGGTGGTAGGCGGTGGCGACAGTGCGCTCGAGGAAGCGCTGTTCCTGACCAAGTTTGCCAGCAAGGTGACCATCGTCCACCGGCGCGATGCCTTCCGTGCGAAGCCGATTGCGCAGCAAAGGGTCGCAGACAACCCGAAGATCAACGTGATCTGGAACAGCGTGGTGGCGAGCATCAACGGCGAGGAGAAGGTCGAAAGCGTTACCCTGAAGAACGTGCTGACGGGCGCAGAGGAGGAATTTCGCACCGACGGCGTCTTCGTCTACGTCGGCCACGGCTCGCCGGGCTTTCCCAGATGGAGTCACACGCCCTGGCAGGAACGCGTCAAACTCGTCCGCAAGGCAGCGGCATTGCTCGAAAAGCGCAACTCTACAGCTGGGCGCGGCCATGGCGCTCGAAGTCGGAAAGAACCGCATGGAATGTTTCGGCGATGTGCAGGAAACTGCTGACCACATGTATTATGCCGCGAAGTTGATGGAGCAAAACAAGGGCTTTGTCAAATTGATGGGCAAGGACCCGCTGGTCGGTTACGATGCAACGAACGTTTCTGTGCTTCGACCTTATGGCGTGTGGCTCGTCATCAGCCCGTTCAACTTCCCATTCGCGTTGACCGGCGCCCCGACCGGCGCGGCACTGGTCACAGGCAATACAGTTGTGATTAAGCCTGCAACCGATACGGCATGGATCGTTCGCCTATTTGCAGAAGCATTCCGCGATGCCGGCTTCCCCGATGGCGTAGTCAATTTCGTCACCGGCCCCGGCTCCACGCTCGGACAAGCGTTGGTGGACAGCCAGGAAGTTGACGGTGCGACCTTCACCGGCTCATTCGATGTCGGCATGAAACTGTACCGCGACTTCGCCCAACGCGACTACGTCCGCCCTGTGATTTTGGAATTGGGTGGCAAGAATCCCGCCATTGTTTCGCGCCATGCGAATCTTGAAGATGCCGCAACCGGCGTCATGCGTTCCGCATTTGGCTTGCAGGGACAGAAATGCTCGGCGGCCTCACGTGTGATCGTGGAAGAACCGGTTTACGAGGAGTTCATTTCCTTGTTGAAAGATAAAACGGATAAACTCGTGATCGGCGATCCGACCGAACGCGCCACGTTCCTTGGTCCGGTCATTAACCAACACTCCTATAACGACTTCAAGAATTTCACTGAAGAGATCAGCCAGGGCGGCGGCAAATTCCTGACTGGCGGTCACATCAAAACCGGCGGCATGTTCGACAAGGGTTATTTCTGCGAAGCGACTTTGGTCACCGACCTGCCATTTGAACATCGCCTGTGGCAATATGAAATGTTCCTGCCGATCACAACCATCGGCAAGGTCAGTGATCTCGATCAAGCCATGAAGATTGCAAACAACGTTAAATACGGTCTAACCGCTGGTTTCTATGGAACGGAAAAAGAATCACAGTGGTTCTTCGATAAGATCGAAGCGGGCGTGACGTATGCCAATCGTCCGCAAGGCGCGACGACCGGCGCGTGGCCGGGCTTCCAACCATTCGGCGGATGGAAAGGTTCCGGTGCAAGCGGCAAGAACGGCGGCGGTTTGTATTACGTTCAACTCTACATGCACGAACAAATCCAAACGCTCATCAAACAAGCAAAGGAAAAAACAAAATCTAAAAAGGCCCCTGTTAAAGACGCATTTAAGAAAGTTGCCAAGACATCGTCCTCAAGAAGAAAGCAGTTGCCAAAAAATCGACGCGCCGTAGGTAAAATTTCTTCACCCCTTCCCCCA
>CAWEHT010000365.1:0-19891 GCA_963808455.1 uncultured Chloroflexia bacterium
GGGCTTTCACGCCTGATACGGAGGCCATCGCCGCTGCCTTGCGGATCGTCGAGGCCGCTCGCATAAACCAGGCAGACGGACTGGGGGCTTTTGCGCTGGACGGCAAGATGGTGGACGCGCCAGTGGTGAAGGCTGCGGAACATGTGTTGGCACGCGCCCGCGTGGCCGGCAAGTTGCCATGAGCGGCGCAGGCGCACTTCAGGCCAGGGCAAGGGCGGTCGTCACAGGCTTACGCCTTTCGATCCCTGATTTCAGAACCAGGCCGGCCCATCAGATCACCCGATCGCTGCCCCCATCGATGGATACCTGCGCGCCGGTGCTCTTTGCAAAGAGGGGACCGCACATCTCGGCAGCCAGCTCGCCGACATCCTGGCTCCTGATCTCGGTCCTCAAGATATTGTTCGACCTGTATTGTTCCACGGTCATGCCGTAGTGGGCCGCACGGGCCCGTAGGACATCCTCGGTCCAGATCCCGGTATCGAAGACGGCGTGAGCATGAAAGATGTTAACCCGGATGCCGTCCTTCCCCCACTCAAGGGCAGCCACGCGAGCAAGTTGGGTCAGCGCGGCCTTGGAGCAGGAATAGGCTGCTGCCCCAGGGCCAGGGGCAGCCACGTTGCGCGAGCCGTTTACCGCCACGCGGCCGTCAGCGCGCGGCTTGCTTGAGCAGAGGATAGCAAGCTCGCATGACGATCAGCGTGCCGTCAAGATTGATGCGCATCACCCGCTGCCATTGCTCCAATGGCATCTCGGCGATGTTGCAGCCGGCCGGAAATACGCCTGCGTTGAGCACGAGCATGTCGATGCCGCCGAACATCCCCGCGGCCGACTCGATGGCTCCCGCTACCGCTTCCTCGGAGGTCACGTCACAGACGATTCCCAGGTAAAACGGCGGATCGAAGACTTGCCGGACGGCCGGGTTGATGTCGAGGCCCACGACTGCGGCACCGCGCCGCAGAAACGACTCGGCGCACGCCCTGCCGATGCCCGAAGCAGCGCCCGTCACCAGCGCCACCTCGCCCACAAAGACACCCTCCGGCCGGGGGTCTTGCCTGGCGACAGCTAACGCGTGGCTGAGCCCATTGGCTACGCTGCTTTCCTCACCCGCGGCCTGGTAGGCCTCGGCGAGGCGGAGGGCCTCAGCCGGCATGCGCCCGAAGGCGCATACCCCCACGTCAGGCGAAAATACCACCCCGGCCCCGGTCCCAGGCCCCAGGCCGGCCACCTCAGGCACGAGAGCGAGGCGGACCGTGCCGGCCAGGTGGCGAAGGATTACCGGCTGGCCGGCAACCGCCGTCACCCTGCGGCGTAAGGTGGCCAGCGTCTGGCTCGCAGGTTCGGCGGTCATGCCACGACCTTGCCGGCATGGACCATCTCGTCGGCCATCTCGTTCGCCTGGCCTGGCGTAGCGCCTTCGTGGATGATCGCTTGCAGGGCGCGCGCTACTGCCGCCGGATGCTCGCTTTGCCATACGTTGCGGCCGAGATTGATGCCGATGGCGCCAGATTGCATGCCGTCGTACACGAACTGCAGCACCTCGAGAGTAGTCTCACATTTCGGGCCGCCCGCGATCACCACCGGGACGGGACAGCCATGGACCACACGGTCGAAATGCTCACACCAGTAGGTCTTGACCACGGTTGCGCCGAGCTCGGCGCAGATCGCGCGTTGCGAGGCCCAGGTAGCGAGCGTCCCGCTTCTCCAACTCACGGCCCACTGCGGTCACGGCCATCACAGGGATACCGTAGCCCTCGCATTGGTTGACCAACGTGGCGAGGTTATTGAGCGTTTGCTTCTCATGGCTGGTGCCTACGAAGACCGAAGAGGCCGACCGCCGCAGCGTTTAGCCTGATGATCTCCTCTATGGACGTGGTGATGACCTCGTCGGCCAGGTCCTGGCCGGCGACGCTGCTGCCTCCAGAAACGCGCAAGATGATCGGTTTGCTCCGCTTCGGGTCGACGGCCGCGCGCAGCACCCCTCGGGTACAAAAGAGCGCGTCGTAGTACGGGTAGAGCGGCGCGATCGTTTCCGCCGGCCGCTCCAGGCAGTGCGTCGGACCTTGGAAGTAGCCGTGGTCGATCGGCAGGAAGAAACATTTGCCGTCAGGGCCCAGTAGCGATGCAAGGCGATTCTGCTTCCCCCAATCCATGATCATTCCCCCCTTTTAGATGAAATGCTCGGCCTGCAACATCCTAGCATTTGAGGACCTGGGCGTCAACCAGGGCGGTTGAGCGCTGAACGGCGACCTGGCTGGCATGCGCACGGATGCCGGGGCACTGACTTGGCCAGGCGTGGGCAGGCCTGCGGCGCCAGGCCACCGCAACCCTGCCGCGCGCCCGTCAAATCCAACCGAAAGCCGCTTATGTGTTATACTGCCCGAATGTATGTCTTCTGTCCTGACTGCGAGGCCCGAGGCGACCTTACATCCTTCCGCTGGCGCTGCGACTGCGGCGGCGCGTGGGAACCGGCAGGAGCCGCCCCGTTTGACCCGGCACACATCGATCAGTCACATTCCTCGATTTGGCGCTACGCCCGGATGCTCGATCTTGACCTGAGCCAAGGGCCGGTCACCCTGGGCGCCGGGTGGACCCCGCTGCTGGCGGCCAACTGCCACGGCCGGCCGGTCCATCTCAAAGCCGAGTACTTCGCGCCCACGGGCTCGTTCAAGGATCGCGGCACCGAGGTGATGATCAGTATTCTTGCCTCGCAGGGCGCAACTCACATCGTCGAGGACTCGTCCGGTAACGCGGGCGCGTCGGTTGCGGCCTATGCAGCGCGTGCTGGGATGCAAGCGCACATCTTTGTCCCGGCCCATGCCGCGCCGGCAAAGCAGAAGCAAATAGCTGTCTACGGCGCGTACGTCCGCGCCATCACCGGGCCTCGCCAGAACGCCACCATCGCCGCGCACGCGGCGGTGGCACAAGGGCTGGTGCTGGCATCGCATGCCTATCATCCGGGATTCCTGCTCGGCCAGCAGACGGAAGCGTGGGAAATCTGGGAGCAGCTCGGGCACCGCGCGCCGGACTGGATCGTGCTCCCTGCCGGCCAGGGAGTGCACCTGCTGGGCCTGTGGCTGGGTTTCCACCGGTTGCTGGCCGCCGGCCTGGTGAACAGACTGCCGCGGTTGGTCGGAGTCCAGGCGGCGCTGCTGGCCCCCGTGTGCCGAGCCTTCGATGCCGGGCTCGACCACGTCCCCGCCGTCCAAGCGACACATCCAAGCGTAGCAGAGGGTCTGGCCATCGCTCAACCGGTGCGCGGCCGGAGGATACTACAGGCGCTGCGCGAGACAGGTGGCTTCGCCGTGATGGTGGATGAAGGCAGCATCCTGTCTGCCCAGGAAGAGCTGGCTCGCCAGGGCTTTTATGTCGAGCCGACCAGCGCCACAGTATCGGCAGGATTACCCGCGATCCTGGCCCAGGCAGCGCCCGACGATACGATCATCCTGGTCTTGACCGGGAGTGGGCTCAAGGGCTCGCCCGCGCTATAGCCGTGAATCGCCAGCTGGTTCATCGCTGGCAGTTTGTCCACAAATTCCCTGAAGTTTGGGCAGTCCTCGCGACGAGCCGTCGCAATCACGCGTCCCGGTCGCTCTTGACAAGCGAGCAGCAATATGGTACATAATGCTGCACCATGAAAAGTCCAGAATTTCTGATATTAAGCCTCTGGCGCCAGAGGGCGCTGGGCCGCAGGAGCCACGGCTGGGTGGCTTCTGGCACACGGCCATCCGGCCGGGCTGTTTGACAAGGGGTGCGTTACGGGTTATCCTTGCGCATTATCGGAGCCAGTTGCCCAGTCTGCAACACCCGCCGAACACTCTCACTGATCCAAGCAAGGCGCGTGATGATATGACCACAGACACTGCAGCCCCATCGCAATCCGACAAACGCGCCTCTGCCAGCTTGGCAACCATCGCCCAGCCGTTGCCACGTTTTTCCAAGAAGATAACTCGACGGCTTTCATGGAAGCGCCTATGCGCGCACTGATCGGCGCCGCTGGGCCATCTGGCCCAGGCTCGACACCATTCCCCCGACCTGGGAAGAAGGGAGGTGACCTGGTTCAGCTCTCCGCAAGCTCTCAGTATGTCGTATCCTGGGCGTGATATCAGACCCTAGAGGAGGTAGAACGGTGGAGATCATTAAGAAGATTCGCGGCGCGGGGTGCATCCCTATATCCCCGAGTTGCAGGAGTCCTACCGCACCGGCGACGATTTCGCGTCGCGAGTTCCTTCGCACGGCGACGCTGCTGGGCATGTCATTGAGCGCTGCCACCGTCATGGCAGCCTGCACGCCAGCCGCCACCCCAACGGCCGCACCAACTGCCGCACCCACGGCCGCTCCGGCAGCAGAAGCCGCGGCGACTACCGCTCCGGCGGCTGCGGCCGTCGTTTCACAGACCGTACCTTCTGCTGGTGCCACTACTGCTCCGGCTGCTGCTGGCGCCATCACGCGTGGCGGCACGCTGATGGTCGCGAGCGAGGTTCAGAAGATAACGCACCCGGCCCAGTTTTCCTGGGTGTCACAATCAAACCAGCTCCGCCAGGTGGCCGAGTATCTGACCCAAACCGACAAAGACAACATCACGCATCCTTTGCTCCTTGAAAAGTGGTCCACCAGCGATGACCTGAAGACCTGGACGCTCAACCTGCGCCAGGGAGTCAAGTTCAACAACGGCGATGACTTCACTGCAGACGACGTCGTCTTTACGATGGGCCAATGGTTCGACAAGAGCGTGGGCTCGTCGATCGCGGGCCTGCTCTCGTTCATGGACACGACTGGCATCGAGAAGGTTGACGATCACACCATCAAGCTTCATCTCAACACGCCCGACGTCGGCATCCCCGAGTATCTGTTCCACTATCCGGCCTTAGTCCTGAATCATCGCACTTTCCAGGGTGACTTCATCAAGGCACCGCACGGAACCGGCCCCTATACACTGGAATCCTTTACGGTCGGCGAACACGTTTCGGTCAAAGCGCGCAAGGACTATTGGCAGACCGGTGCCGATGGGCAGCCTTTGCCCTATCTCGACGGCATGGAATTCATTCACATGGGCGAGGACACGTCTGCCTGGGTCGCGGCCCTCAAGGGCGGGCAGGTGGATTATCTCGACATTGCGGATAATGTGGGACCGGACTTCTATAATGGCCTGAAGGACGATCCTAACTGTGTCGTGCAGGGTCTGCCGACGGCTGTGGTTCGCGTCCTGCGCATGCGCGTGGATTTCGATCCCTGGAAGGACAACCGGGTGCGGCAGGCATTCAAGCTGTGCCAGAACCGGCAGAAGATCCTCAACCTGGCCTATTTCGGCGAGGGCGTCCTCGGCGGAGATTTCCACGTCTATCCCGGGCACCCGGAATATGCCCCCAAGACGCCTCCGGCCTACGATCCAGACAAAGCCAAGCAGTTGTTGGCCGCCGCTGGTTATCCCAATGGCCTGGACGTGAACCTGTCCGTCGGCTCAGGCTGGACCGATGTCGTGTCCTATGCCCAGATCCTCAAGGAAGACGCTGCGCCGGCGGGCTTCAGGGTCAACGTCACCCCGATGCCGACCAGCCAGTACTGGGACAAATGGACCGAGGTGAACCTGGGCGTCACACCATGGACGCATCGCCCGCTGGGCATCATGGTGCTGAACCTGGCCTATAAGGCAGACGCAACCGGTAAACCCGTGCCCTGGAACGAGTCCCGCTGGGTGGATGACGAGTTCTCTAAGCTGCTCGAACAGGCCAATGGCACGCTAGACGTGAACCAGCGCCGTGGCATCATGGCCCCAGCTCGAGCAAGATCCCGAGATGGACCGAGGATCGATCGGCATTGCCTGGTGGATGGACGTTTGGACCTGCTCTCGGAAGAACGTCCAGGCCATCCTGCCGCATCCGACTCTCTACATGCTCTTCAACCAGGTCTGGAAGTCGGCCTGAGCCACCCGTCCGCCCTGGCCGGCGCTTCCTGCTTGCCGGGGCGGATGCGTCTCTGCTGCCACTGAGGCCGACGGTCCCACCCATCGCCGTGGCCTCAGTGAGGGCCTCACACGTGCACCGCGGCAGCGGTGAGCCCTCTCAACGCAATCCGTAAGGAACGCAGGACATGGCGAAATTCATCTTGCGACGGGTGCTCCTCATGCTGTTGACCATGCTGCTGGTCTCGGTAGCTGTGTTTGCCATCACGACAGCGGCGCCCGGCAACGTGGCCCGCAACGTCCTGGGCATTCAGGTCACGGCAGAGCAAGAAGCCTCCTTTCTGGCCCAGAACGGCCTCGACAGGCCGATTTATGAACGCTACCTCTACTGGTTGGTTGGCACCGACTGGAAGGCAACCGGTCAAATTGGCTTGCCTCTGCGGAAGATCATCACGCCTGAAGGTTTCGAAGAATGGTGGGCCGTCGAAAAGGATGGCTCCCTGGTTCAATGGAAGCTTGACGGCGACAACCTGATCGCCATGCAGCGCCAGCCAGACGGCTCGACCTTGGACAAGCCGGACAATACCCGTTGGCAGGCCCAGAACCCGGTGATCGAGGCAGCGCGCCTGGAGAAGTACCGGGCCCAGGTGTCGGCAGACGCCCAGCTCACCGCACCGGCTCGCCAGGCCATCCTGCAATCCTTGGATAGCATCCTCGTAATCCTGCACAGCAAGGATCAGAGCCAGAGTGCGCTGCTCGCCGCGCTGGTGAAACCTGAAAGCGCTTTGACCGCCTTGCAGGATCCGAATGCGCCCCAAGAAGAGCAAGGGCTTCAGAAAGCCACTGCAAGCGTAGCGAGCAACGATACATTGCTCGAGGCCGCGACCGACTACCAGAGATTGACCGCTCCCACAGCCAGCGAGCTTAGTCCAAGCGACCTGCAGTTTATGGCGGGGCAGATTAACGGCGCCTCGGCCGCCCTGCACGATGTTGACGCCGCAAGCGCGGCCAAGCTGGCGCAAGCGTACAAGAGCCTGACGGCCGGCGACGCCCGCACGGCTGGCGTGACCCTGGCAAGTGTTATGCCCACCCTCACGCGACTCACGGGCAATCTCGGCTCCTTTGCAGACGCCATTCAGAATGCGAACTACTCGGCGGCGGCACAGGTGTTGCGCGACTTGAGCGACCCGGCCAAGACTCCGTTCGATGCCACGCAGATGATGGTCATGCCGTCCACGCTTCAGGCGTTGGCCGACGCGCAGGATGACGCCGACCCAAAGGTGGGAGACCCGCTGCTGCAAGGCGTGACGAGCCTGAAGGCCGGGAAAGAAGCCGATGCGCGAAAGGCTCTTGGACGAACCGCCGATGTTCTAAGCAGCGCCGGCCTGGTCATCGCTCGCACCGATGCGGCCCGAGAGGCCCGAGTCGCCAGGACCTTCTGGGGCGTAGATCAGCAGAACCACGCCGTGCTGTGGGAAACGGGCGGCGGCCAGGTAGTCTGGACATTCATACAAGGTACCGGCTGGGCGGCCAGCACCGGCGGCCCCGTGGACTATATTCCACTCCAACAGGGCCTGCTCCGGGGAGACCCCGGTATATCCTTGCGAACGGGACGCCCAGTTGCCGATTTGCTGTTTCTGCGGCTGCGGAACTCGCTGGTGTTGGCCGGCACGGCTTTCGTGATCGTGATGCCGCTGGCTTTGATCCTGGGCATCATCGCCGGGTTGAACGAGGGTAAACCGTTGGACCGGATCCTGTCCATCGGCGGCATGATGTTCTCCGTGACGCCTGAATTCGCCACAGGCATCTTCTTGATCCTGATCTTTGCCTTCTGGCTAAAGCTGGTGCCTGGCGCTACGGTGTTCGGCGAGAAAGCGCCGTGGAGCGAGCCGAGCATGCTCATCTTGCCCGTGCTCACCCTGACGCTGATCGAATTGGGCTATGTGCTGCGCATCACTCGTGCCAGCATGGTGGATGTGATGAAGGCGCCGTACATTCGTACTGCGTTTCTCAAGGGCTTGCCTTACCGGCGCGTCGTCTTCAAGCACGCGCTTCGCAATGCATTGATGGCCCCCATCACCGTCATCATGCTGCACGTCAACTGGCTTCTGGGAGGGATCGTCATCGTCGAGGTCATCTTCGGGTATCCAGGCCTCGGCAGCTATCTGTTGGACTCGTCGTTGTTCAAGGATTACAACGCCATCGAGGCCGGCGCGATGGTCCTGGTAATCGTCGCGGTCGGAACCCAGTTGCTGGCTGACATCATCTACACGTTTATCAACCCGCGCATCCGTTATGCATGACGCTGCAAGTCGCTTGTTGTGAGCGGGTGACGTGCGCCCTACCGAAGCGAGTGACCCATGACCGTAGCCGAACAAACCGCGCCTGTGGCCGCCCTCCCACCTTTACACCGGCGCGTCTTGGGAGGGCTGTCCGTTCTGTTCTCCTCGAAAACCGCCGTGATCGGGCTCACTATTGTGCTCTTCTGGATCGTGGCGTCTATTGCTGCACCCTTGCTTACGCAATATGGCCCGGACGCTCAAGACTACACGGCACAGAACTCAGGCCCATCTGCAGCGCATTTCCTGGGCACCGACGACCTGGGCCGAGATGTCTGGTCACGCCTGCTTTATGGCGGGCGGGTCGTGCTGGTGGAGCTGCCGATCAACGAGCACCTGTGGCTGCCGATAGGCACGGCCGTATGGGGTGTGCTGCTGGGGCTGCTTATCGGGGCTACGCTGGGCTTGATGGGAGGCTACCTGGGCGGATGGATCGACGAGGTGGTGATGCGCATATTGGACGCGATGATGGCTTTTCCCGTCATCCTGCTCTACATGATCATCATTGCTGCCGTCGGCGCTTCGGCCACCAACGTCGTGCTTGCCATAGCTATCGTCGGCACGCCCGGGATCGCGCGCCTGGTGCGCAGCCTGGCCCTCGACATCCGGACCCGTGACTACATACGTGCCGCCGAACTACGAGCCGAGAAGCCGTTTTTCATCATGTTCGTCGAGATCTTGCCCAACGCCCGGGGACCGATCATCATCGATGCGATGCTGCGCATCGGCTACGCGATCTTTGCGATGGGCACCTTGGGCTTCCTGGGGCTGGGCCTGCCGCCACCGTCACCCGATTGGGGCAGCATGGTGTCCACAGGCCGGCGGTACATCCTGTCAGGCAGCCCATGGGCAGCGCTCTTTCCCGCGCTGGCAATTGCGACCCTCGTCGTGGGCTTCAACCTGCTGGCCGATGGACTGCGCGAAGAATCTCTGCGTTATCAGTAAAGCTGCAAAACTGGAGGTACGCGTGCCACCGACCCAACGTCAGCGGGCTCCCATACTGAAGATCGACAACCTGGCGATCTCTTATCAGACACGCTACGGCGACGTGGAGGCTGTTCGCGAGGCATCCTTTGAAGTGTGTCGCGCCACCACGTTTGGCCTCGTGGGTGAGTCTGGCTGTGGCAAATCCACTGTGGCCTTTGGCATCGTGGACTTTCTGGGACGGAACGGAAAGGTCACCGGCGGCAGCATCAAGTTCCAGGGTCGCGAGCTGGTAGGCGCCTCTGAGAGAGATTTGCGCCTCATCCGGGGCGACCAGATCTCGATGGTCTACCAGGATCCGATGCAGGCATTGAACCCGTCCGTGACCGTCGGCGACCAGTTGACCGAGGTGCTGACAGTCCACCGCGGCATATCACAGGCAGAAGCAGCCAACAAGTCCATCGCCATGCTCGAGCGGGTGTACATGCCGGATGCCGCAAACGTTATGAAACGCTATCCGCACCAGCTCTCAGGCGGTCAGCAGCAGCGCGTCGTGATCGCCATGGCTCTGCTCACCAACCCGGCGCTCCTCATCATGGACGAACCCACCACAGCCCTCGACGTCACTGTCGAAGCCGTAGTGCTGGACCTGATCGAAGACCTGAAGCACGAGTTCGATACTGCCATCGTGTATATCACGCACGACCTGGGCGTGGTGGCCCGCGTGTGCAACGAAGTGGGCGTGATGTACGCGGGAGAGATGGTTGAGAGCGGGCCGGTCGAGGCCATCTTTGCCGATCCGAAGCATCCATATACGCAAGGGCTGATGCGCTGCGTGCCGAAACTTGGTACCACCAAAGAAAGCAGCCGCCTGTACCCCATTCGGGGGCGAGTGCCCGCGCCCAAGGACAGGCCCAAGGGAGCCTGCATCTTTGCGCCGCGTTGTGATTATTCCGCGGATCGTTGCTATGAAGAGCGCCCGGCGGGAAGGCAGGTCACGGATTCGCACAACGTACGCTGCTTTCGTTTCGAGGAGATCAAGGCTGATGAATGGCAGCCAGCCGAGGGTTCGGTGCCGGCTCTGGCCCCAACGACCATCCCGGGGACTCAGGAGCCAATCCTGGCGGTCCAGGGAGTGAAGACATTTTATGCGCAAGAGGCCGCGTCACTGCTCAGCCTGGTGGGCCTCGGCAAGAAGCGCTATGTAAAAGCAGTTGACGACGTGAGCATGGAAGTGCCTCGGGGCATGACCCTGGGCATTGTCGGCGAGTCTGGCTGCGGCAAAAGCACGCTGGCCAAGACCATAGTCGGCCTTGAAGCGCCCACCAGTGGGCGGATCAGGTTCCTGGGGTCTGATATCAGCGTAACAGTCTCGCATCGTGACGAAAAGCTGGTTCAGGAATTGCAGATGGTGTTCCAGAACCCTGACTCGACGATGAATCCGTCCTACACCGTGGGCCAGCAGATCGGCCGGCCGCTGCAGCGCTTCAGAAGCGTGCCAGCTCAGCAAGTGCGCGGGGAGGTCATGCGCCTGCTCAATGCGGTGCGGCTGGACCAGAGCTATTACGATCGCCTGCCCCGTCAGTTGAGCGGCGGTGAAAAGCAGCGCGTCGGCATAGCCCGCGCTTTTGCAAGCCAGCCCGAACTCGTGCTATGCGACGAGCCGGTCTCGGCTCTAGACGTGTCGGTGCAGGCCGCAGTGCTCAATTTGTTGCTGGAGATCCAGCACCAACACAACACAACGATGTTGTTCATAGCTCACGACCTCAGCGTGGTGCGCTTTTTCTCCGACTACGTGGCCGTGATGTATCTCGGCCATCTAGTCGAGTTCGGCCCGGCCGAAGCGATCTATGCTCCACCGTACCATCCATACACCGAAGCGCTCCTCTCCGCCGTGCCGATTCCCGACCCAACGGCTGAGCAGAAACACATTCGGCTGGAAGGCACGGTACCCAGCGCCCTGAATCCTCCCAGCGGTTGCGTCTTCCACACCCGCTGCCCTCGGCGTTCGATGCTGCCCGACGGCGGCCGGGTCTGCGAATCCGAGCTTCCGCCGTGGATCTGCAACACCGAGGAGCATCGCATTTCGTGTCACATTCCCCTGGAAGAGCTGCGCATGATGGAGCGCGTGATCACGTCTGCATGAAGAGAGGGCAAGCATGATTGTCAGAGACTACATGACAAAGCATCCAGTGATGATCGAGTCGGGACGGTCCGTCGTCGAAGCCCAGGCCATCATGGCGGAAACCGGGGTCCGGCACCTGCCCGTCGTCGAGGAAGGCAAACGGCTCGTGGGCCTGGTCACGCAGGAGACGTTGCGCATCCATCCAAACCGCTTGAGCAGCCTTAACGTCTGGGAGATCACCCGCTTTCTGTCTGAAATGACCGTCAAGGATGCCATGGTCAGAGGCAAGGACGTGGTCACCATCGGGCCAAATGCCACCATCGAGGAAGCGGCGCAGGTCATGGTCGACCGCAAAGTCGGCTGCTTGCCGGTGCTGGAAGAAGGCATCGTCGTCGGCATCCTCACCGATATTGACATGATGGCGCATTTGATGGAGTTGATGTCCGCTCAAACTCCGGGCGTGCGCACGACCGTCCGCATGGACAGCGACAAGGCTGGCGAACTGGCAAAGCTGGTAGCCGCGGTGGCCGCACAGGGTTGGCCCATCGTTGCCTTGGGTGGAGCAGTTGCTCCCAGGGATCCCAGCAAGTGGGACGCAGTGATCAAGCTGAGCGGCATCCCAAAGGAGAAGGTCGTCGCCGTCCTGGGCAGCGTGAAAGGTCAGCAGATCATCGACGTGCGCGAGGTGTAGCGGCACAGCGGCCTGGAGCGCATGATTCCGGCCCCGGACACTAAAGATCGCAAGATAGAAGCGTGGCCCGAGGATTGCCCCTATCCTGGGGCTCTTCGAGGGTTCGCTGCAATAGTGCGCAGCCTCCCGGCGCCACGGGTCAGGCCTGCCTGCGCAGTCTGACTTGACAGTCTGTGGCGGACCACCCTACGCGTGCCGCTGGCTGCGCTGCAGTCGCCCCTATGTGCTCTCAGTCGCTGCAGGGCCCAGGCAGCGCCCTCTTCGCCGTCCCGTTATTGCTGAGGTTTCAACACACCGGGCTTCCCACCCGATCACGGCCCCCAGGAAAGGCATTCGTTCTGCCAGTCACCTCCGAACCCTGTGGGCACGTCGATCAGCTTGCGCACGTTGCTGCCATCGGCATTCATCAGCCAGATGCCCCAGGTCCCGCCACGATCTGAGGCAAAGGCTATCGTGTTGCCATCTGGCGAGAACGTAGGGCCAAAGTCATTGCTGGCGCTGTTGGTCAGATTGTGGTTCGTGCCGCTGCCGGCCTCAGACACGCTATAGACTTGCAAGTTGCCCGTGCCCGGCGACTGGTAAAGTAAGAGCCCCGCGGCGCTGCTGCAGGCACGGTCATGCGGATCCCTGGTCAGTGCGACGGGCTGGCCGGCGTAGGCGCCATTGATACTGACAGCCAGGATGCCGCAGGTACCCGGTGCGCCCCATGCACCCTCGCAGCCGGTGTAGGCGATGCTCCCATTGTCCAGCCACACTGGGTAGCTGCCTTGCACTTGTTGCCCCCCGCCCGAAATGCCCGTCCCAGTCGCCTGGTGGGCAGAGCCCGGCAAGGTAAACAGGGTGGTCGGACGCCCGCTGCCGTAGGCGGCATCGTAGACAATATTCTGGCAATCAGAGGACCAGTGCGGGTAGCTGTCTTCCGTGTGATTGCTGACCTGTGTTTCGCCGGTCCCGTTCAGATAAATGGAAAAAAGGTCGCCTTTGTCGCCGGCCTTCGTGTGAAAGACGACCTGGCCGTCGCCGCACACATGGGACTGCCAGGCGTTTGCAAAAACGTTAGAAATCTGGCCACTGGCAACACTAATGGCCATGACGTCGGTCGTACCGCCGTCAGCCTGGGCGAACACGATGTGGCCCGAAAGGTTCTCGGTCGCGGGGGTCGGCGCCGGGGTGGCAGCGGCCTGAAGGCTACCGGCAGGCTGGGCCGTCCCCGCGCCGCCCCCAGAGGCCGGCGGAGGCGGTGTTATCGTGTCTGAGAGCTGCGTGCTGCTGGCCACCTCTGCCGCTGCTGCGCCTGCCGTGGCGGAGGCTGCGATCGCGGCTGCCTGGGCTGTCGCTGCCGCCCCTGCCGTGGCCGAGGCCGCCGCGGCAGCAGCCTCGACGGTAGCAACCTGCGCCTGGCGGGTGGCGTCCGTGCTGGCGGCAAGCCCGGTCGCCGCGACCTGAGCCTGTTGCGTGCCCGCAGCCACGACTGCGGCCTCCTGCGTTGCCTGAGCCGAGACCTGGCCGGCCTGCGCGGTTTCCTGCCCCGATAAGGCACCCCCCGTGGCCGCCACGCTCACTGCCTGCGTGAAGGCCGCTGCCCCTGCCTGCGCGGTAGCCGAAGCCTCCGCGGCAGCACGCGACACGTGTGCCGGCTGCGGCCTCGATCCCCTGTTCGGCGATCGATGTGGCCTGCACCGCGGCCACGACGGTCCCCTGTTCATCGGGCTTCTGAGCCGGTGACGCTGTGACCACCGAGATGGCTGCGGGCGTCGGCGCCTGCTGCCCCGTTCCTGCGCCATGTAGGCCAAGGTAGCCCACCCCTGCTACGGCAACAACGACTACGACCGCGAGCGCAGCGAGCCACGGGCCCCGTCGCGTCGGCGACGAGGGGGCCTTCATTGTGGCTTGCTGGAATGACGAAGGGGTGCGCGACCGCGCATCCAACGACTCGGCGCGTGTTGCCGCCTCGGCTGAACCTGACGGCGGGATGTGGGTTGTGCCCTCGGCGATCTCACTGTGCTCCAAACCCAGGGTAGTCTCCCAGGCGGCAATCATGTCGGTCACAGTCGGCCAGCGGTCTGAAGGCTGCTTGGCCAGCGCCCGCAAGATAACCTTGGCAGCGGCCGGTGGCAAGGAAGTATTGAGCGCAGTCGGATCAGGCACAGGCTGGTTTAGTTGCGCATCCCGCAGGCGGTCAAGGGTTGTGGTGCCCTGGCCTTGTTCGCCCGAGAAGGGCCGCTGGCCCGTGACCATCTCGTACAGAACAACTCCCAGGCTGTAGATATCACTGCAACGATCGATGGGCCGGCCCATGATCTGCTCAGGGCTCATGTACACGGGGGTGCCGGCGATCCCCGCTCAGCGACGGGGCTTTAGTTTAGGCGCCGGTGGGAAGAAGCCGCGTATGCATCCGTCGCTGGCGATGGTGATCGCCCGGTCCAAGTCGTAGTTCTTGTTGTAGTAGCTCTCGAGAGCGAGGATGCGCGCGATGCCCATCACTGCCCCGGGCGGTGATGTCCGGGGCCACGAACGTGTGCCCGTAGCGACTCTCCACCTGCAGCCACACGTCGCCGAGGCGGTCCATGGCGACGGCGAAGTTCTCGTTGTAGAAGCGACGGGCGGTCCGGGGATCGCCGAAGAGCACGACCCAGAAGGGGGATGACCTCCTTGAGGGTCGAAATGAGCTGACGGTGGAGACCGTTCGAACTTGTCGAGCTGAGGCGCTGGGCGTCAAGGGCTCGTCCCGGTCGATTGTCTCGGCGGCCACGACGAGGCTGTCGACCGCTTCACGGAGGGGTTCCACCACGGCCTCGAAGAACAGCTGATCCTTGCTCTCGAAGTGCCGGTAGATCACCCCCTCGCTGATTTCGGCGTGTTGGGCGATGATCTTGATCGTCGTGCCGTTGAGATCGCCGGTCTCGCTGAAGGCTTTTCGGGCCGCCTTGAGTATCGAGCGCTTGCACACGTCGGCCCTCATACGCCGGGCGACGGGCGCCTCGGTCGTGCCGCGCCCCGGGTGGCCTTGGGCATCTGAGGTCCTCGATTCGCTCGCACATTGGACGGCACCCTCCAACAATAAGGCATGTCCCCGCGGGGAACGGGGAGCGACAGGTAGACCATGCTCCCCTTCGCTCCCTACGTGTACACGGCAGGTCCGGCGCCCGCTCTGGTGGCGGCCTTCGCCGCCGCCATGTATCATAAAGTAAGCGTTCGGGTTACTTTGTGCGGTTCGATCGGGATCGCCCGTAGAGGAGGGTTTTGATGACGCTCACCTGGTTCGTCTCGGTCGACGACCATCTGATTGAGCCGGCCCGGCTCTGGCAAGAGCGCCTCCCGGCCCAGTAGCGGGTGCCGGTAACCACATCGTGCACGACGGCGACTCGGAGTTCTGGGCGTACGAGGACCGTCAGATCGTCACCACCGGCCTCAACGCCGTGGCCGGCAAGCGGCGCGAGGAGTTCTCGCCGGAGCCGATCACGTACGATGACATGCGCGGTGCTGCGCGGCGGAGCGGGTGGCCGACATCAACCGCGGATCCGTCCTTTCCTCCCTCCTCTTTCCCTCGTTCCCGCGCTACTGCGGGCAGGTGTTCCACGAGGCGAACGACAAGGAGCTGGCTTCTCTGTGCATTCAGGCCTGGAACGACTCATCCTGGAGGAGTTCGCCGACGCCTACCCGGGCCGGTTCATCCCCATGATGCTCATTCCGTGATCCCCGCCGCGGTGGGCGAGATCGAGCGAACAGCCGCTCTCGGCGCCAAGTCGATCGCCTTCTCGGAAGCCCCCCACCAAGCTCAAGTTGCCGTCCATCCACACCGACTACTGGGATCCGGTGTTCCGCTGTGCCGAGGAGACCGGGCTCGTCCTCTCAATGCACGTGGGGTCCTCGTCGAACATGATCAAGACCTCTGACGACATGCCGACGCTGGCCGCCATGGCCTACGGTGCCCCCGTCAACCAGGCAGGGGCCCTGCTCGACTGGCTTTTCAGCGGCAACTTCGAGCGCTTCCCAAAGCTGAAGATCGCCCTGTCGGAGGGTCCCATCGGTTGGATCCCCTACTTCTTCGAGAAGGCCGAACAGGTCGTCGACAAGCAGCGATTCTGGGCGTCCCGGTTCGACATCGACCTGAACCCGAATCATCGACCGCGGTGAGGCCAAGAAAGAAGGCCGCTTCTCTCTGGACACCGACATTCGCCGCCTCTTCCACGATCACGTCTACGGCACGTTCATAGAGGACTTCGCCGGGATCCGTCTTCTCGACGTCATCGGCGAGGACAACGTCATGCTCGAGTGCGACTACCCGCACTCGGACTGACGTGGCCGAGTCGATGAACCTGGCCCGCAAATGGCTCGGTCATCTCCCCGAAGACGTCCAGCACAAGATCGCCATCGGCAACGCAGCCAGGGTCTACAACTTCACCCCGGCTGATCCGGCCACCATCGCCCTCACCTGAACGGCGAGAGCAGTGGGGATCGTCGGAGACAAGGCAGAACAGACCCTTTGGTGAACCCCGGCGAGTCGGGCGGCCGCCCCGGGTCCGCAAAGCCGAACCGTGTGGTGGCCTGTCGGTGGTGGAGGTCGCCATCGGCGTGAGCGAGCTGGGACTGGGGTTCGCGGCGGGCGTGCCCCGGCATGATCCTCGGCGATCTCGGCGCCCACGTCGTCCGGCTGGTAGGCCCGTCGGCTCCGAGATCGACCGGACATTGTCCTGGGGCCGAGCGTGGCACAGGGACAAGGAGATCGTCGTGGCCGAGCATCGGGCCGACGTGCTGGCGCACCTCCGGAGCAGCGACGTGGCGCTGGTCTACGGTCCCGAAGCCGACGTGGAGGAGAACGGTCTCGGCTACGTCGACGTACAGCGGTCGAATCCCCAATCGTCTACGCCCGCTGCCGGCCGAGCCGCACGTCCAAGGGGACGGTCGGCGACTTCGGTCTGCTGGTCGAAGCGCAGTCGGGGTTCTACAGCCAGGTGGCCGGTCACCGGCCCGGTCCGGTCTTCGTCGACGCGGCGGGCGTCGGCGAGCGGCACGGCGTTTTTGATGACGGCGACCGTCCTGGCTCTCCTCGGCCGACGGGAGCAGGCGGATCGGGTGGCTGGTCCGAGACCTCCCTCTACGACGGGATGCTGGCCACGCTCGGCGCCCTCATCGGCCGGCCCGAACGCGGTGCCCCCGATGTCGAAAGCTACTGGGCAAAGGGTCCTACGTTCCCGAACTTCATGTACCGCTGCGCTGACGGCGAGCTGATCAGGTGTGGTTCGGCGGCAAGGGCATGTATCCCAAGCTTCTCGAGACACTGGGCGACGAGCCCAGCACGGAGGGTTACTACACGGACCAGCGGACCGGTGCGCTCAACTCCCGGGCGCTGCGCTGGAAGGAGTCACCACCCGGCCGCGGGCCGTCTGGATGACCGTCTCCGCGCCGCCGGCATTGCGTCGAGCCCGTCCTGTCGCCGGGCGAAGCGCTGCGCGACCAGGAGCTGGCCGGGTCGATCATCGACGACCGGACCGACCGGGGTACCCGGAAGGTCTTCGTCGGGAGTCCGATTGAGGTGTCACCGTTGACCGACACCGCCCGCTGGCGCCACCGGCCGCGGACAGCGGCGCACCGGGGCGGCGGACTGCTCGAGGGGATCCGGGTGTTGGACTTCTCCGCCTTCGTGGCCGGACCGCTCGCTGCCGAGGTACTCGCCGATCTCGGTGCCGACGTGGTGAAGGTCGAGCCTCCCGAAGGAGAGGCGATGCGGGCGGCCGCCTACGCCATCGCGTCGTGCCAACGAGGGAAGCGCAGCCTGGCGCTGGACATCGCCGCCCCTGAAAGTCGACCCGCCGTCGAGAAGCCATCGGGTGGGCTGACGTCGTGTTGCACAACTTCCGGGCCGGCGTGCGAGCGTCTCGGAATCGACGAGGACTCCGTGGCGCTGCTCAACCCGGAGGCCGTCTACTGCCACGCCAGCGCCTTCGGGAGCACCGGACCCAGGGCCGGCTATCCCGGCAACGACGCACTGATGCAGGCTCTCACCGGCCTCGAACGGGCTGTGGGAGGTGCGGGAACGACCCCATCGCCCAAGTGGATCCCGATCGACATGTCCGGAGTGGCTGGCCACGATCGGCATCCTCGCCGGCTACTGCGCGCCAGGACGGGGGGCGGACAGAGGGTGGCAACCAGCCTGTTCGGTGCCGGCATGCTGCTGCAGAGCGGCACGTTCGAGTGCGACGGCGAGCTCATCAGTCAGCCGGGGTTGGACTCGACGCAGACCGGGTACGGACCGGGCTACCGCGTCTATCGGGGCGGCGACGGGCAGTGGTTCGCGGTCGTGCTCCCCCGACGAGGCCGCCTGGGAGCGCCTCGCTCCCTCCCCCGGGGTCTATCGCTTTCACCCGACTACACGCCGCTTGGACGCGGCCCCGACGACGAGGTGGCGGCACGGCGCCGAGGCGGTGCTCGAGGGAGGCGTTCGCGCAGGTACCGGGGTCCGAGACGGTTGCCCGGCTTCGTGGCCTGGGGATCCCGTGGAGCTGATGGAGGAGATGAGCCCGGACGAGTGCCGCCAAGCCATCCTCGACGACCCGGTCAACCGCCAGCTCGCCCAGGGTGGCGGCGTACGCCACAACCGACTGGGGCTGGTTCGAGCAGATCGGCCCGTTACTGCGCTACGGGCCGCAGGTTCGCTCCGCCCCGCGCCCGATGTGGCTGCCCGGCATCGGTGAGCACACGGTGGACGTGCTCACCGACCTCGGCCTCGAACCCGGAGAGATCGACGCGCTGTTAGAGGCGAAGGTGGCCCGGCAGCTGTAGACCGACCGCTGTAGCCCACGGCCGGCCACCGCGGACGTCAGACGATGGCGTGTGCGGATCCCCTCCGACCGGTGCACCATGGCGATCCCCTCATTGATGTCTTCCAGGGCTATGCGCGTGGAGATCATGGTGTCGAGCCTGAGCTGACCGGTCTCGGCGAGCCGGATGAATCGGGGGAAGTCCCGCAGTATCTGCGAGCCGCCCACGGCCGAACCGACCAACCGCTTTCCTGAGAACACAGCCTGGGTGGCCGAAAGCGTCAGCTTCGAATCCCGGGGGGGCATGCCGACGAGCGTGACGGTCCCTTCGACTCTCGCCATGTCGAACGCCTGCACCATCAGATCCGGGTAGCCCACCACCTCAAAGGTGAAGTCGGCGCCCCTGCCACTCGTGAGCGCCCGGACCTCCTCGACCGGATCGCCCTGGGTGGGATCGATGGCGTGGGTCGCACCGACCGCCAGGCTCGCCTCACGCCGTGAGGCCGCGGGGTCGACGGCGATGATGATGGAGGCCCCGGCGATGCGGGCTCCCTGCACGACGGATTGGCCGACTCCTCCGCAGCCGATGACCGAGGACCGCCGAGCCGGGGGTGACGTGCGCCGTGTTCAGCGCCGCACCGAGACCCGTCGTGACCCCGCAGCCGAGTAGGGCCAGCTGCTCGTCGGGCAGCGAGGTGGTCACGGAGACCACCGACGCCTCGTCCACCACCATCTCTTCGGCGAATGTCCCGCAACCGCAGACGGCCGTCGCCCACCGGCCGTTCCGCAAGTCGAACCTCGGCGTCTTGGAGACCACCGGCCCACGGACGCAGTGGTTCGAGCAGCCGTTGCGACACCACCAGCAGCTACCGCATGCGGGCGACACCAACACGAGGACCCGATCGCCCACCGCAACCCGCCTCACTTCGGGGCCGACCTGTTCCACCGTCCCGCACGCCTTCATGCCCGGGGACGAGGGGGAGGAGGAAGGTGGACAGGCCGTCAATGACGGTGACGTCGGTGTGGCAGATGCCGCTCGCCGCGATCCGGACGCGCACGTCCGGGGTCCCACCGAAGGAACCGGTAGGTCTTCGATGACGAGCGGCTGACCCACTTCGAACACGACGGCGACCTTCAACTGCGGCGAGCTCC
>CAWEHT010000366.1:0-4931 GCA_963808455.1 uncultured Chloroflexia bacterium
GACCATTTGCTATCATTGCCCTGCAGAACCAGATGCGCGAAGCCATCGGCAAGCCCAAATTCGAGCCCGCCAACGAGTCGCCGGATGCCGCGGCCCGGCAGGCAGCTGAGGGTTGGCTGGATGGCCGCCTGCGGGAAGCCCTGATCAACAACCCCGGCAAGGAGGCGCAATACGCGGCCTTTGACGCGCTGCGCCAGCAGATGGTCGGCGAGTTGGGCGAGAAGCACGACCCGAAGGCGCTGGCCCACGCGTTCGAAGACTGCCTCTGGGAGGTCGTGCGCGATCGGATTCTGAACGACCAGGTGCGGCCGGATGGTCGCAGCTTCAAGGACATCCGCCCAATCACCTGCGAGGCCGGGATCGTGCCGCGCGTGCATGGCAGCGGGCTCTTCACGCGTGGCGAAACCCAGGTGTTGACCATCGCGACGCTGGGCACGCCTGGCGAAGCGCAAAGCCTGGAAACGCTGAACCCGGAAGAGTCCAAACGGTATATCCATCATTACAACTTCCCGCCTTACTCTACGGGCGAGGTCGGCCCCATGCGTGGCCCCAAGCGCCGCGAGATCGGCCACGGTGCGCTGGCCGAACGGGCCTTGGAGCCCATGATCCCTTCGCAGGAGAGCTTCCCCTACACCCTGCGCCTGGTGTCTGAAGTCCTGTCTTCCAACGGCTCGTCGTCGATGGGCTCGGTATGTGGCAGCACATTGGCCTTGATGGACGCCGGGGTCCCCATCCTGGCGCCGGTAGCCGGCGTGGCGATGGGGCTGGTCACGATGGGTGAGCCCGGCCATGACGACTTCCGCCATGCGGTGCTGACCGACATTCAGGGGGTGGAAGACCACCTGGGCGACATGGACTTCAAAGTGGCCGGCACGGCGCATGGCATCACCGCCCTGCAGATGGATATCAAGGTGCGCGGGCTGAACGCCGAGGTCCTCGAGGAAGCGCTGGCCCAGGCGCGTGAGGGCCGGCTTTTCATCCTGGACAAGATCCTGGAAGCCATCCCCGCGCCACGCAAAGCGCTCTCCCCGCACGCGCCCCGCATTATGACCATCCATATCGATCCTGAGAAGATCGGCAAGGTCATCGGACCCGGCGGCAAGATGATCCGCAGCCTGCAGGACCAGTTCGGCGTCAAGATCGACATCGATGACGACGGCTCCGTCTTCGTCTCTTCGCCGGATGGGCCGGCGGCCGAAGCGGCCGTCTCGGAGATCGAGAAGATGACCGAAGAGGTCAGGGTCGGCCGCATCTACACGGGCAAGGTTGTGCGCATCGAACCCTACGGCGCTTTTGTCGAGATCCTCCCGGGCCAGGATGGCATGGTCCACATCTCGCAGCTAGCCGACTACCGCGTGCCAAGCGTGGAAGACGTGGTGCAGATGGGCGATGAAATCACGGTCATGGTGATCGACATCGATGCCACAGGCAAGGTGCGCCTGAGCCGCCAGGCAGTGCTGGAAGGCTGGAGCGCCGAGGAGGGCGTGTGAGCGCGATCGGCGAGGCGGTGCCAGCCGCGGCGGCGGTGAGCGAGGCGGCGACCGCGGCCGTCCGGACGACCGCCGCGGGGGACGACCGGGAGATCGCGGGCGGGGTGGCGACCGGGGCGGAGGCCACGGGCCGCGGCGTTGACGTCGAAGGTTGCCCGGCCAGGGCCCCACGGGATTTGCGAGAATAAGTTCGGCTGTTGCGCCGGCCATCGGGCTGCAGCGGCTGTTGCGCCTGAGCGGCAGCCGCTGCTATTCCTTGGCTTTGTCTTTCTGACGTATTGGTGTTACACTCGCCGGAGTGAGGCCATCCCCGGCCTCACTCGCGAGCACAGGCCGTGCAGACCCGTGCTTGTGCGCAATCTCCGTTCCGGAGCATGCCTAAATGAACGAGGATTCCTGCCAGCTAACGGTGGCTGCTGGCCGAAAGGGCCGGCAGTCGCGGGGAGTTTGGTATGTCCTTCGCGATTTGGCAGGCACGATCTTGCCCGCCATCGTCATTGCCCTGCTGATTCACCTCTTTCTGGTGCAGGCTACCCGCGTTTTCGGCCAAAGCATGGAACCGAACATCCACGAGAACCAGCGCCTGGTGGTGGAAAAACTGAGCTATCGGCTCCATGGCCCGCAGCGAGGTGACGTAGTCGTGTTACACGATCCGACAGACCCCGACGAATTGCTGATCAAGCGCATCGTCGGCCTTCCCGGTGAGCGCATCACCGTGGCGGATGGCCGCGTCTACGTTGACGGCGCTCCTCTGGCAGAGCCTTATCTCGATCAGGCTACGGATGGCAGCACGTGCTCGTGGGTGGTCCCGCCGCTGAATGTGTTTGTGATGGGCGACAATCGTGGCGCCAGCCGGGATTCGCGGAGCTTTGGCCCCGTGCCGCTGGAGATGCTGCTCGGCCAGGCGGTGTTCCGTTACTGGCCCCCCGATCAGATTGGCTTCGTGCGCTGACCAGCGTACCGTACACAGGCACCAGGACGGAGGGCCGATGGACCCGGTTGTACTGGATCGTATCCCCTTTCAGGTAGATGAGGCGACAGCGCTTCAGCAGCTGCACGTGCGCCTCGGGGGCGTGTCGGCAGACGAGGCGCGCTGCCTGATTGCCGAGGCGCAGAGCATCGCCAGGCCGAAGGTGCTGTACAAGATCGCCTTCGTAGAAGAGCGCAGCGACGACTACGTCGTCATCGACGGCCAGCGCTTCAAGAGCCGGGTGTTGAGCGTCAACCTGAAAGATACCCACCGGGTCTTCGTCTACACGGCAACAGGCGGCATGGAGCTGGAAGCCTGGCAATGCCAGAAGGCCGACTTGTTGGCAAGCTACTGGGCCGACGCGCTGGCCGAATTGGCGCTCCACGCCGCTATTGACGAACTCCAACGACACCTCTGCGAGGTGTATGGCCTGAAGTCGCTCGGGGCCATGAATCCCGGTTCGCTGGCCGACTGGCCGATCGGCCAACAAGTCCCGTTGTTCCGCCTGCTCGGTGACACGGAGGCGGCCGTAGGGGTGCGCCTGTCGCCCAGCCTTCTGATGATCCCGCAAGTCCGTCTCAGGCTTCCAGTTCCCTTCTGAAGAGACCTTCGCGAGTTGCCAGCTCTGTCCAAGGAGCGTGTGCCCCAAGCGGCGGGCGCCATACGACAGCACCCTGTTCGAAGCGAAATATCAGGTGCACGCCTGATGCAATGGTCGTTTTGCCGCCGGCACCTTTCTGCCCCAGGATCGGCTTGATGCTCTTGCCGGCTGCATCACAGGCCGACGGATGATAGCATGAAACGCGCGCTGGACCCCTTTTGCAAAGCATGCGGCGGTAATCGGCACCATCCTCGTTGCCGTCTGGTTCCTCACGCGGGTGAGCCTTTTGCTGGTGCCGGTGTGCCTGGCCCTGCTGTTGGCGTACCTGGTGTCGTTCCCGGTCGGCTGGATCATTCGCCACACGGGCTGGCCTCGCGGGCCGTGGTGGCCCTCGCCTACCTGCTCGTCGTCTTGATCCTGATCACGGCGCCGTTGCTGTTCGTGCCGCGCCTGATGGCGTTGTTCGGCATGCTGCGCGCCTCGCTGGCCAAGATCCTGGCCGGGTTGAGCGCTTCCACACCCACGCACGTCGCGCTGGCCCCGAATCTCTCGATCGACCTGGCGCCTTTTTATGCCTCCGTGAGGCAAGAGATCAGCTCGCTCCTCCAGTCCGATCCGAACGGCGGATCGACGTGGACCGGCCTGCTGTTCCCCTTCGCCAATCGCGGTGAGGGTGGTGAGCGACGCCCTGACCAGCCTGGCGTGGTCGATCATCATCCTGACGGTCAGCTTCTACGTGGCCAAGGACGCCCCTACGATGGGGCGCTTCATCGGCAGCCGCATCCCTGAGCCCTGGCAACCCGAACTGGACCGGTTGTGGCACGAGCTCAAGCTCATCTGGGATGGCTACGTACGCGGCCAGATCACCCTGGGCATCGTCATGGGGGTGCTCACCTGGCTGGCAATGTCCATCCTGGGGGGAACGGAACGCGCCGGCCATGGGGCTGGTCTTCTTCCTGGGCGAGTTTGTGCCGGGCGTCGGCCACGTGATCGCGGGGGTTGTCGCGGTCGTGATCGCACTGTTCCTTGGCTCGACCTGGTTGCCCCTCATGCATCTGTGGTTCGCGGTAGTCGTCGCCGCGATCTATGTGTTGTTGGCCCAATTCGAGAACCTGTACATGCGGCCCCGCATCATCGGGCGCCGGGTGGCATTGCATCCGGTGGTGATCATTGTGGGCGCCGTGGCCGGAGCGCGCATCGGTGGGGTGCTGGGGATCGTCCTGGCTGCGCCGACAATCGCTTCGGCGAGATTGCTCCTCGCTTACGGCCTACACAAGGTGCTGGACGAGGAACCCTTCCCATCGCCGTCGGCGCGGCTCTCAGAGCAAGATCTGCATTGGCGAAGCCTGGTGCGCGAGCGCGCGCGATGGCTGCGCTGATCTTTGACCTGGACGGCACGCTGGCAGCCACCGATGGCCGCCTGGTCATGCAGCTCGCCTCCCGGCTGCGCCACCTGCAAGCCTGGCTGCCCGGTTTTCGCCCCGAGCCCGCCGCCCGCCGCCTGCTTTCGGCGCGAGATTGGCTAATCCACAGGTTGGACCCGCTACTGCAGGTCTGCCGGAGCCAGGTGCACCCGCCGGCAGCCGTAGTTGGCTGCAACAGGCGGAGGTCAACGGGGATCTGGAGGAAGCCTTGCCGGTGGCCGGCAGCGTGGAAGAACTGTCCCTGCTGGCTCGACATTACCCGTTGGCGCTGGTGACGGACCGTACAAGCCAGGAGGTCGCCGCTTTCCTGGCCCGGGCGGGCCTGGCCGGCCTCTTCAAGGTGATCATCACGGGCGGTGAAATGCACGCCTTGCCGCCTCATCCAGGCGAGATCGATGCCGCCGCGCCGGCTCGGGGTGGCGCCGGGATCCTGCGTGGTGGTGGGT
>CAWEHT010000367.1:0-17074 GCA_963808455.1 uncultured Chloroflexia bacterium
CGTTCTCGACGGCGTTTTCTTCTGGCTGGAGGATCTGGCCGACGCGCGCTGGCCTCAGCTTCAACCCCTTGTATGGGCTTGTCGTGGCGGTAGTGGTGGCTGTAGTGCTCCTGGGCGTAGTCTTGGCACTCGTGCGGCGCGACAACGCCGAAACGTTGGCCCTCCAATCGCTCAAGGCTCAGGCAGCGCCGGAAGGAGGCAAGTGATGGCGACTGGGAACACCCCCTTTGGGGCAAGTACGTTTGTGACACCGGCGAAACCGCGACCCGGCGAGGCAGCGCGCGAAGCGGCGCTCGTAATGCTGACCTTTGTGGTGGCTATGGTCGCGGCCTGGCTGCTGAAGGAAAGCGTGGAACTGCGCACGACCAGCTTCAGCAGCCCAGATGGCGCGTTAAGCGCAGCCTATCCCGCATCCTGGTTCATCTCGCCTGGCACGAGCAGCCCGACCGCCGGCAGCACCCTCCTGGACGTTTACGATCCGCAGTCCGGGGCCACTTTTCCCACACGTTTCCAGATTCAGCGCCGGCCAGTGCCCTCCGGGAGCAGCCTCATGCAACTGCGCGCCCTGACCGCCCGCAATCGCGAGCTGGCGCTCCGGGACTACCGTGAACTGTCCGCCCATCAGGTGACCCTCGGCGGCCGGCCCGCGATCCAGGTGAACTACGGCTATGTGGCCGATGCTCCCGCTGGCGCCGGCCCGGCGACCTTGCCGATCGTGGTGCAAGCAACGGATGAGTTGGCCGTCAACGATGGCCAACTGTTGACCTTTACCAGCATGAGTGATGCTTCTAGCGACGCTGCCACCCAAGGCACTCTGGATCGCATCTGGCAAAGTGTGAAGTTGAGATAGAGGTCGAACATGCGCCGCACTTGGCTCGGCAAAGCTCTCAGCCTGGCTGTGGTGGCTTCCATCTTTATGTCGCTCTCGGCCGTTCTTGGCGGCCGGCCGGCCTTCGCAGCCGAAACGCCCGAGTTGCGCCGGGCCCTGCTGGCCACGGTAGATATCGTGGTACCCATCGATGGCGATATCAACGATACTATCGAGGGTACGGGCAGCGTCCTGACGCCCGATGGCTATATCCTGACCAACTATCACGTCATGGCCGACACCGAGGGCAACGGCAACCTCTACAACAAAGGTGCCATGGCAATGATCGCCATGAACGATCCCTCCGATCTGCACGCCCTGCCGATCTTCACCTACCTGGCCCATCTCGTGCAGTTTGACGCCACCCTCGACCTGGCTGTGCTGAAGATCGTTGCGCCCATCGACAGGGAAAGCAATTTGCCTACCGATCTCAATCTGGTGACCATGGCCATCGGAGACTCTAGCCAGGTACAATTCAATGACGACATTGAGTGCCTGGGCTTCCCTGGCATCGGAGGCGACTCCGTCACCTTCATTCGAGGGGTAATCTCGGGCTTTCTGGATGAGGGGCCGAAAGGGCCGGGCTGGTTCAAGACGGATGCACAAGTCAATCATGGCAATTCGGGGGGCGCGGCTATCAACGATCGTGGCGAGATGATCGGCGTGCCGACTCGCATCAGCACTGATCCTCAAGCTGGCGGCATTATCGGGTTGATCCGCCCCATCAACCTGGCAGAGCCGCTGATCGCGGCAGCAACCGGCGGGATCAGCACGCTCGTGCCGGCCCCTAACGCTATGCTCACCCCGTCGCCTCTCGCCGCGCCACCCTCCGTCTCCCTGACCCCGGCGCTGTCCGGAACGGCGCAGCCGGCCGGCACCGCCATTGGCGGCAACTTCCTCCCACCCAGCACCTCGGTGCCGACAGCAACGGCGACGGCACCCGTGCCCCAGCCTGCGCCGGGAACGTCGCAGACGCCATCGGGCGGCACGGGCCCACAGATCACCGGCCTGGTCTTCAGCGATAGCGTGGATAGCGCCGGCAATCCAGGGCAGGTGGCTGCTCGTTTCGATCCAGGCACCAAGGCGGTGTATGGGGTGTTCGACTACGCCGGCTTCCATGACGGAGCGACCTTCGGTTTTGCCTGGCAGCGCGACGGGGAACCATCGGCAGGGAAGACCAGCGCCTGGCAGGCCGGCGCGCAAGGCTCCTATTGGGTAAATGTCAGCAACGACAACGGGCTGGCCGAGGGCACTTACACGCTGACTTTGAGCCTGGACGGCCAGGCCTTACAAAGCGGTAACATGCGCATCGGGCCACCTCTTGCATCGATGCAAGGCACAGGTTTCAGCCCACCCTTGTTCGCCGAGGGTATCTCGAGCAACCACCAGCCGGTGAGCCCGCACGGCGTGGGCCAGCCGTTCGTTCAGGGCACCACGACAGTCTACGCCTTTGTGAGCTACTCCGGCATTCCCACGGGCACCCTGGTGTCTTTCACGTGGACTCTGGGAAATCAGGTCATGGCAAGCCGGACGCAAGGCTGGAATTCCGGCACCGGTCCTTCAGGGGTGTATTACCTGTCCCTCAGCAGCGCCACTCCCTTGCCGGCAGGTCACTGGCGCCTGGACATCCAGCTGGATGGGGCCGAGGCTACGAAGGGAGAGTTCGACGTCGGCTCCGCGAACGGCGCCCCGGCGCTGCAACCTGCGGCCGCCAGCACCGTGCAAGTGATGGGCACGATCAGCGACGCCGACACCGGAAGTCCGATCCCGGCCGCCGGCGTATGGGCACTGCAGCCGGGGGCCGACCTCCAGGCATTCCTTGCCCATCCCGACGCGAGCACGCTGTATGCCAGCGGCACAGCCGACCACAAGGGAGCCTTCAGCCTGAGCCAACCATTACTGCGCGGGTCTGCCTACACCTTGATGTTCTGGGCCAAGGGCTATCAAAGCGTGATCCAACGTGACCTGTCCATCGATCGGAACACGCCCGCCATCCTGGAGACCAACGTCCAGCTGCATCAGGATTAGGTCGAGGATCGACCGTGCGCGCTTAATTGGTGGAACCGGACCAGATGTGCTTTAATATGCAGTAATTTTGGTAGGCAAGCGATCTCTGGCACGGTTCCGATATGTCTGTCAGTTACGAGATTCAGCCGGTAGAATGTTACGGTTGTGGCGGTGTGTTCCCGCGCCGAGAGCTCAGCGCCATCGCCGAGATCCCCGGATATCGCTGGCCACGTTATTGCCGGGGCTGTGCGGAGTCCATTCGGGCGGCTCACTCCCATCGGTGCGTCCTGTGCGGAGTCGCCTACGTTGCCTCGGCTCCCGGCGAAGCCGCTGGGCTGTGCCCGCATTGCCACAGCGCCCAGCATGTACGGGAGTTAGCGCGGGTCAGGTATCACCTTGAGCGCGCCCAGGAGCGTGGCCTTCCTGCCACGCTAACTCTCGGCCAATGGTTGGCCACCGTCGGCCATTTTGATGGCTTGTGCGCCTACTGCCTGGCGCGCCCGTTCAGCGATCTTGAACATTTCGTGCCCCTGGTTGCTGGCGGCGGCACGACGGCGGCCAACTGTGTGCCGGCCTGCGCGCACTGCAACGGGGCCAAGCATGCCATTGACCCACTTACCCAACCTCACGTCCTCGCATCGCGCGCGTCGATAGGTCGCGTCAGCGCGTACCTCGCCCAGGTCGGGACGTAGACCGGCGCGCCGGAGGCGGATGGGCAAGCGCTGGCTACCCAAAAGCCGCGTTGTGCCCTTTGCATCGGCCTCTGCTAAGGGCAAACCAGCACGGGGCGACCGGCGCCCCTCAGCACAGCGTCCACCACGCTGTCATGCATCACCCCGGCCATGCCGCGGTGACTATAGCCTCCCAGAACGATCAACCCGGCATTTTGCTCGGCCGCGGCCTCCAGGATGGTATCGGCCACCGGTCCCTCCCTGGTGAGAAGGTCAGCCGCCACACCGTGCATGCGGAGAAAAGTCGCCGCCTTGCTAAGCGCGGCACCGGTGTCAACGCTGCTTTCACCCACACTCAGCACAGCCAATGCCAGCCGCCAGCGCGCCACCAGATAACCGGCCACGAATAGGCTGCTTGGGCTGTGCGGGCCGCCGTTGTACGCCAACAGCACCCGACCCAAGGCCCGTACACCGTGCGCGGGCACTGCCAGCAACGGGCTATGAGAAGCGCCCAACAGGGCCCGAAAACCCGAACCAAGCCTTGCCCAGGCCCTCTCAGGGGGCGGATAGGACAGCCCCAAGACTGTCACGTCTGCCCAGCGCGAGCGCTCGCCGATCGTGCGGGCCACATCTCCGGAAACGATCGCCAGGCGACCAACAACCCCCGCCTCCTTGCAACGACGCTCGAATTCGGCACAGATCTGCTGAGCCTGGTCACCGGCCCGGCCTGCCTCGTCCGGCGTGACGTGCAGACCCAACAGCCGTCCGTGCTCCTGAGCGGCCACGTCGAGAGCCTCATCGAGCGCCGACCAGCCGCTCGCTCGCCCGCTGATCGGGACCAGGATGCTGGTGAACAGGCGGAAAGTGGTCGCGGTCAGGGCAGCCCCGGTCCTGAGCTGTTGTCGCCGCCATTCGCCGGGTAGAACCGGTGCCTCCATGCGAGTTCTCTGCAGAAGACGCGCCACGAAACCTTGTAGGATCGCCCCAGGCTGGTCTGTGGCTGCCCCGCGCGCCTCGCAGCCGGCTTCGAGTTCCCAGTCTAATTCCTCTTCGGTGAGTGCCCTGTACTCTGAGACCCACAGATACAGATCAGTCTCGGTGCGACCCGGAAAGTCACGGAGGACTTCCTGCTCCCGGATCACCTGCACAATCGGCAGGTAGATCTGACTCTGCCAGTCGGCCGCGGCGTCGCTGTACGGCAAATCACCGCCCCGCTCGAGGGCTAACATCTGCCTGTGCAGCTCGATGTGCCGCTCGAGGAGGTCGTACGCCTCCGGCCAGCTCGGCAGAATCTCGGCTTCGGGGAGTGGATCCTCCAGCCCAGTCCGTTCAAGGAACTCCAAGTACCGAGCCTTGAGCACAACTTCGGCCGGGTCAGCGCCTGGTGTGAGCGGAATGCGGCTGCTCAACTCGCGTACCCAGGCCTCGATGTGCTTGGCGCCCAGTTGCCTCGCCACTGACAACCGGTGGTTGCCGTCCAGCACGAAATAGGCGTCTCCAATCTGGTAGGCCTCGATGGGCGGCAGACCCTCCATCTCTAGCATCATGTTCTCGATATGAGTCCAACGGTCGGCATCGGTGTCGCGTCGCGGGAGAAAGCCGCGCGTGAAGTCAACCTGCCGTCCCGCTGACCCCACGACGGCGGCAATGGGGATCTCCTTCAACACCCGCCGGCCCGTCGGCTCAGCACGCAGCTTCTGCCGCACGTCCTCATAGGCAAGCAGGTCGATTGGCTTGCCCGTGAGCCGGGCGATTACCTGCTCCAGGTCGGCCCGAAACCGAGCTCTCTCAAAATCTTCGCTGGTTGCCATCGGTGGGCGCTTAGTCCGCGTACTCCAGCCGTCCCTGGGCGTCGCGCAGCATGACGCTGGAGGCGGCTTCGGCCAAGGCGATGGCCATGGTGCTGTCGTTGTCCAGATCAATCTCGAAAAGGCATTCCGCCTGACGCACCCGCCGGACGCATCGCCCAACCCAGCCACCCCCAGGAGCAGAGCCACCCGTCTTGATATGCAGGTTCGAACCATCCGCAAAGGTTATGTCTAACCCGGCACCTGCAGCTTCGACCGTTTGGATAGTCCGGCCGGCGATGATGGGTGTCAGTTTCTTGTTCAATGCCATATACATCCTCCGCCGCCCATTGCGGCTGGCCCACGTCCTGCTCTGCAGGCAGCAAACACAAACGACAATAGGAACACTAGTGCGAAAGACTTCGTGGCGTATGCTCCTTGCCGGTGACAAGGATACAGTCGCCCCGTGCCGATGTCAATTTCTGTCGGGGGTCAACACGCATCGAGACGCCATTTTGCCCTTATTCAATACTTGCATTGTGCAGAGAGGTGTGCTATAATTCTAGCTAGTGATTGCCTTCCGTGGCTCGGCTGAAACCAGGGGACCTTGTTCCTTCGTGGCGCTAGCCTCTGCTCCTCTCGCGCTGACGGATCGTTCCAATCCCAAAATTCTCTTTTCACTCAACAGGAGTCGTTAACAACATGCAGGACAAGACCCTCACGTGCAGCGATTGCGGCCAGACATTCACCTTCACCGCAAGCGAACAGGAGTTCTTCACTCAGAAGGGATTCAGCGATCCAAGTCGGTGCCCGAGCTGTCGGGCAGCACGCAAAGCCGCACGAAACAGCGGCGAGTCTTACGGCGGCGGCCGCGGGGGTGGTGAGCGCCAGATGTATCCAGCAGTCTGCGCGCAGTGTGGCAAGGCCACCGAGGTGCCGTTCCAGCCGCGTGGTGATCGCCCCGTTTACTGCTCGGATTGCTACCAGGCGCAGCGCGCCGGCTCCAGCAGCTACGGCGGTGCGGGCCGGTCAGGCGGGCGCGATCGTGACCGCGGCAGCGGAGGCCGTTCCGGCAGCCGCTGGTAAGGGTTCGTGAGGCTCTCCCCCTGCGGAGGGCCGGCGCAGCGCCAGGATGATACGGCCCGATGGGCACGTTGATAGCGAATAGCCATCCATGAGTTGGCGTCGGTCCGGCCGGCCGGATCGAATTTCGTGAGCGAACAAACAGGCTGCCACGCCCCGAAGGGGACGTGGCAGCTTCTTTTTCACCGTACCTGCAGGCGGCAGCCCGATTAGCCTTACGCGGTACTGGAAAGGCACGAAGAGTCAAACCTCAAGTGCATAATGTTAATTCCTTTGTCGGGTGATTCTTCAGAGCTGCTGTCGCCATGGTGCGCTCTCCTGGGTCCAAGGTCCTGAAGGGGAACAGCGCGGGCGGCAGAAGGAGAGGCCGCTCGCGCTCAGGGTGACCGGCTGCCCCGGCGCCGGCTCAGATATCCGCCGCGGGGGCGCCGGCCTCCGGCCTTGGAGGGGCAGCTGGTTCTGTCTCGCTCAAGATGGTCTGGACCTCCCGGCCGGCGCGCAGGACCACATCGTGAATGCGGTGCATCTTTTCCGCGCTCACCGAGCAACCGCTGCGGTGCAGGCTTTTCCCAATCTCCCGCATCTCGTGTACAAAGTCGCGCATTTCATCCCGAAATGCGTTGCGCTCAAAGCTGCCCATCCAGCCGCGCAGGTGCTCCCAGGCATCTTCGTCAAAGCCGCCAAAACAGCCGTGCGGATGCTCCCAGGCATCTTCCGGCCGCCCGGCATGGGCCGCCAGAAAACGCCGCCCTTCCTCTGTGATCGAGTATATCCTACCACCTTCACCTTCGGCCCCCGCCACGTAGCCCAGGTCCGCCAGCCATTCAAGCGTCGGGTAGACCAACGCCGGACCGGGCCCAAAGGGGCCGTGAGGCCTGCCCTCCAGGGCACGGATCAACTCGTAACCGCGCTTCGGGCCCTGCTCCAGGCGCTTGAGGATAGCGTAGCGCAACTCCTCCTGATCGAAGTCAAAACCATGGCCGTGATGGTGCATCGCGTGTTCATGCCAATTCCAATGTGACATTGTAGCCTCCGTGAGTATCACGATATATCGTGATACTATCCTAGCACGAAGCCCGAAGGTTGTCAAGAGGGAATAGCAGCCGATCAGCCCGATGCGCCCACCGTCTGGGCAGTTGCGTTAGGGCGAGGCACGACCCAGCGGGTCGCGAAAAATCGCACCTTCGTAGAGGATCACCAGAGGTAACATGACGATCGCCGGCGCCACGATGGGATCGGCGACCGGCGTGATCACTTCGGCGAAAACGAAGAGCAAGAAATAGGCGATCTTGCGTTGCTTCCGCAAGGACTCAGGCTTTACCACGCCGAATCTCACCAGTACGAGCAAGACGACCGGCAGCTCGAAGACCAGGCCGCAGGCCAACATGAAAAGGGTCACGAACGAGAGATACTGGCTGGCATTCGGCAAGTACTTGATTTCGTGGCCAAACATCGCAAACATGACACGGATCATGCCCGACAAGAGCACGTATCCAAAAACCGTGCCAAGGATGACGAGCGCGAGCACAGCGATCGAGACCGGGATGAAAAAGCGTCGCTCGCGTGCCGTCAGGCCGGGCAGGATGAAGGCCAGCAATTGGTAGACCCAGATCGGTGACGCCAATAGGACCCCGGCGAATAGCCCGATCTTCCATCGGATGACAAAGCCGTCCATGGGTCCAAAGGCATTGATCACGAAATCGGCGCCGGCGGGCGCTTTCAGGATGCGGAGAATTGGGTCGCTGAGGAAAAAGCCGAGTCCCGCGGCGATGAGGATTGGCACCGCGGATTTGATGATGCGCAGGCGCAGCTCTTCGAAGTGCTCCGTCCAGGTCATGCGATTTTCGTCGCCCGCGTCAAGGCCTTCCGCCGCGCCCATTTCCTCCGCGCCGGCGTCGGCACCCTCCTCCAGGCGGCCCGGTAAGCCCTGTGCAGACCTCTGAAAATCGACCCAGGTGCGCCCTATCGTGCCCGCGATTTCTTTCATCCTCGCCGGGCCAAAGACAATGAAAGCGATGCCCATGACAAGAATGAGGTGACCAATGTTCAGACCGGGCATGCAATCACTCCGCAGCCGGGCAGCAGCTTACCTGCGCGGGCCAGGTTGCTGCCGTCTGGCTTCAGCCTTCCTTTGGAGTGCCAACCACAGGGCTTTCGGGCGCGGCAGATACAGCCGCTTGACCGGGTGCGGCAGTAGCAGGGGCACTGGGCGCAGCCTTGGCAGTGCTCGTATCGCTCGAGGACCCGGTCAAGTCTTTCGTCGAGTTCCTGAATTCGTTGATGGATTCCCCCAACGACCTGCCAAGCTCGGGCAGTCGCTTTGGGCCGAAGATGACCAGGGCAATGATCAAGATCAGCACCAAATGAATCGGTTGCAGTCCAAACATTCTTGACCTCCAGGCCAACTTGTCCACTAGCCTTATGTGCAGGCTAGTTTACACCCACTCGTAGCTCATTGCAAGGGTGGCTCCGCCAGAACTTGCACGGCAGCCTGGGTGGATGTATGTTATAGATGGCTTCTGGGTCGGCCAGAAGCGACGCAGACTGGGAGGCAGCGACATGTTCGGCTTACAGCCTATCCACTTGATATTGATCTTGATCATTGCCCTGGTCATCTTTGGCCCTTCTCGCCTGCCTGAATTGGCCCGCGGCCTCGGGCGCTCGGTCAACGAATTCAAGCAGGCCACCAAGGATATTACAGAGCCGATTGAGGAGGCCCGCGATGCGGCCCTGGAAAAGGGCCAGAAGCGCGCCTGAGCTGGAAGGAATGGCGCAGGGGGTTGGGGCCCGCTCCGCATCTCCCTGCCGGGAGAAGCCATGACAGGCCTGAGCATCAGTCATGTCTCACTGTTGCTGCTGATCGCCTTCCTGGTATACGGCCCCCAGCGCTTCCAAGGCGTGATCGGGGCGCTGGGCCAGACGGTCAACCAGTTTCGGCGCGGCTATCAGGGCCTGCCTACGGTTCTGGACGCCAGGCCCGTCGCCGCGAAACGCCAGAGCGGGCCGGCGACCTCTGCACCGGGCACGGCTCCGCTGGATGGTAGCGAAATCCTTGGGCGCGTCGAGCAAACGTGCCAGCGGATCTTCAAAGCGGTCGTGCCGACCCTGGTGCTCGCGGCCGTGTGCTACTTCTTCAGCGACAGCATCCTGCGCGTGCTCAAGGATCCGGCCGGGCCTGGTTTCGCCATTAACGGCTTCGGCCCGATGGATGGCTTTTTCGTAAAGTGGAAAGTAGCCATCTTCGCCAGTATTGTCTTGTCGTCCCCGCTCTGGATCTATCAGATCGTCGCACTGGTGGCGTCGGGTTTGCCCGCTGCCGAGCGCCGTCTCCTGGCGCCCGGTGTCTCAGTGGTTGCAGCCCTCATGCTCCTAGGCCTCGCCTTCGGCTATTTCCTGCTTCGCGGGATGATCCGCGTGATGTTCACCATGTTCGGAAGCCAGATCGTCTACGTCCCAAACGCCGACCAGTACGTCTCGTTTGTCGTCCTTTTCATGCTGGCCTGCGGGTTGGTATTCGAGATGCCGGCGGCGCTGCTGGTGCTGATGCGCTTCGGCATCCTGGCCCCGCAAATGCTTCGCCGGCAGCGCAAGATCGCCTATTTTCTCCTTTTCGTCTTCGCCGAAGTCATCACGCCCGTGGCCGATCCTATCGTGGCACCCGCCATCGTGATGTTGCCTCTGGTAATCCTCTACGAAGGAGCCATCGTGGCCTCACGCTGGGTAATCCCCGCAGAAGGACAGGCAGCCACCGGCGCAGAAAGCTGACGTCCCCGCGGCCCGAGGCCGCACCCGCCATTCCGCCAACATCGCCGGGCCGCGGAACTGGGCCAACTGGCTATCCGCGCCGCTGTGTGTCGTACCAGACCACCGCCAGCACCACCACACCCCCCGCCAGCACCATCTCCAACGCCGCGACAGGGCCCTTAGTGATCAGCACCACGAGCGCCAGAAAACCAACCATGATGCCACCCAGGATGCCGGGTTCGGCCCACCTGTCATGGCCGCGCATCGTGCCTCGGCCGGGCCTGGCGAGGCCCGGCAGCGTCCCTGCCTGCGGAGAGTCCATCCATCATCTGCGCATCCCTCAATGGCCGGGTATGCCGAGCCACGCTCGGGTGAGATAATCGTTCATCGTGCCTACGATCAATATGCCCTGCCAGAAGAGGCCCACCACGATCATCAAGTGGATGGCATGGATGCCCGTCATCACAGGGTAAGATGCGATGAAGATCTCCATCAGGTAGCCGTAGGCCACAATCAGCCCGCTGGCCAACATCACTTTGGCGGTGTTCTCGATAGGTTGCATTGTGATCATGTTCTGGAGCCCAAACAACGATCGCAACGGAATGATGAGCACCAGCACCATGGCAAAGCCTCAGTAGATGGCTCCAGCAACGAAGTACGGCGGGTAATTTGTGCTATGCCCGCCATCGCCAGTCATGTATTGGGCGTATTGATCGCTATCTTCGCATTTATCGGCTTGGCCCCAGGGGCCGGCCCCGGGACCCTTTGGGTCGTGGGTGTGCTCGGAATCCTGGCATTCATTGCGCCGTGGGTCCTCGGCTACGCCAGCCAGTCCTCGGCCTTTTGGCCCCATATTATCCTGGACGCCGTAACCATCATAATCGCAACGATCGGGATCTTTGCCCGGCCTAGCGACCCCGCCGCATAGACTTATCCGCGAGGCGTGACCGCCGCATAAGCGCACTTTGCCGCAAAGGGGTCCGGCGGACGCACGTAGGTCGGACCCCTGGCAGACGCCGGCGAGGATGAAGGTTGGTGCACCGAGCCACTGATCTCTGAGCCGCCGAGGGGTGGACTCACGACCTGCAGGCGATGTCTGTCGTAATTCAGAAGCCCACGACGGGTAAGGGTGGTTCCTCGCAACGCATGGCAGAAAGGTCTGCCGACACACGCGCAAACTCGGCCTCGAGCCTATCGAACGTCTCAGTGGCACGTACGTCCAGGTGTTCCGATCGGCCGAGCTCATCCAATTCCTGGCATAGCGCCAGCATTCTAGAGGCGCCGAAAACGCCACTGGCGCCTTTCAGGCTGTGGGCGGCGAAGACGAGTGCCTCCGTGTCGCCTGTCGCTATCGCAACTCGGATCGTCTCCAGGCGAGGTGGCGTGTTCGTCAGGTAAAGGTCGATCATTTCGGTGAGCACGTCGGGCTCGCCTTCTTGCTGCAGCTCACACAGTTCGCGACATAGCCCCACGTTGATGTGGGCCTGGGCTGCAGGCTCCCCTGCGGGCAGCGCTGAGGACGCGCCGGTTGAAACCCATTCTCCCCAACGTTCCAACGCGGAGCGCAGCTCTTCCACACGTACAGGCTTGCTTACATAGTCATCCATGCCAGCAGCCAGACATAATTCCCGGTCGCCGCTCATGGCGGCTGCCGTCATGGCCACGACCACCGGTCGTCTGCCCGCCGGCCATTCATCAGCGATAAGGCGGGCTGCCTCCAACCCGTCCATCTCCGGCATCTGGACATCCATGAAGACCAAATCATAGCGCTGGCGCCGCAGCGCGTCCAGCGCCTCCAGTCCATTGCCAACCGCATCTGCCGCATAACCCATCCCCGCCAGAACGCGTAGCATCAGCTTTTGGTTCACGGCGTTGTCTTCTGCAACGAGAATGCGCAGCGGATGGCGTTTCGCGAGTTCCGGGTCGAAGAGAGATTCGGGCGCTGCAGGACGCGCGATGACGGTTTCGCCGGCCAGCACGCGGCTCAGCACGTCGCCAAATGCCCCAGCCTTCACCGGCTTGGGGAGGCGCGCAGCGAAAAGCTCGGCCTGCTCGCCCAAACGTGTCTCTTGAGTCCCCAGGGAAGTCAGCAGTACCAACGGTATCAAGCTGCCACTCTGCCGGATTTCCGCCGCCAGGAGCACACCATCCATGTCGGGCATTTGCATGTCCAGTACAGCCACGTCGATCGGGCCGCCACGCTGGATACGGGCAAGCGCTTCCTGACCAGAGGCAGCCGCATCCTCGGTCATGCCCCACGACTCACATAACGCCGTGAGGATGCGTCGGCTCGTCAGGTTATCATCGACGATCAGCACGTGCTTGCCCTTGAGCGGTGCGCGCCGCTCGACGGACGTATCAGCGGCCTGAACGGTCGCCGCTTGCGCCTTGATGGAGAAATAGAAGGTGGAACCCTTGCCCAGCCCATCGCTTTCCACCCACATCATCCCGCCCATCAGCTCACTCAACCGCTTGCTGATGGCCAGCCCAAGCCCACTGCCACCGAAGCGGCGCGTTGTTGAACGCGTCAAGCTGACTGAAGGACTGGAAGAGATGGTCCATGCGGTCGGCAGGGATGCCAATACCTGTATCCCGCACGGCGAACACCAGGTTGTAGGAGACGTCATCCAGCATCTCCGCCGTCAGGGTGATCACTACCTCGCCGCCGTTGGTGAACTTGACCGCGTTGCCGATGAGGTTGACCAGGATTTGGCGTAGACGGGTTACATCGCCGACTATAGTCTGTGGCGCGCCTTCCTCGATGGCGTAGGCCAGCTCCAGACCACGTTCAGAGGCCTTGGCCGCAAAAAGGTCAACTGCCTCTTCTATACATGCACAAAGATCGAACGGCTGGTTCTCCAGGTCCAGCTTGCCGGAATCGATTTTCGTGAAATCCAGGATGTCGTTGATGACGCCAAGCAGCGCTTCACCGCTGTTTCGGATAGTCTCGACGTAGTCGCGCTGGTCTGGAGTCAGTCCGGTGGCCAGAAGGAGTCCTGTCATGCCGATGACAGCATTCATCGGTGTGCGTATCTCGTGACTCATGTTGGCCAGGAATTCGGCTTTGGCATTAGCGGCGGCTTCGGCAGCCACGGCCATGTCGTTGGCGTTCTGTACAGCCTTTTCAAGTTCAGCGATGGCTGCAGCAAGCGCGTTCTCAGTGCGTTTCCGCTCAGTGATATCGGTGAGTGTGCCCCAAATGCCGTCCGCCTGTTTCGCGCCGGCTCGAGCATCCACCCAGCGTACGGCCCCCCCCTTTGTGCAGATGGCAAGCTCGAGCTTGGCCACGCCCGCCTTGCCAGCCATCGCGCGAATAGCATCCTTGCAGGCATCCCGGTGGTCGCGGTGCACGAAGCTCAGAAAAGGCTGGCCGAGGGACTCCTCGACGCTATACCCCGTCAACAACGCCCAGGGCGGGCTGAGAAATATGAAGCTCCCTTGAGCGTCCATCTCCCAGATCACTTCCTGGGCGCTCTCGAACACGGCGTAGACACGCTCGACCATAACACGGCGTTGGTTCTCGCTCCTTACAGCCTGCTCGCGCAGTTGTGCCCGGCAAATGGCGCGATTTATGTGCCCGGCCAGAGCTGACACGCGACGCAGGTCGGGCTCCGAAAGTCGCGCCTCACCCAGGCTCTCCACGTTGATCAACCCAAAAACTTGGTCCTGGCAGAAGAGCGGGACGCAGACCTCGGAGGTCACATGGTCGATAGTCTTCAGGAAGTCAGGATCGCGGCTGACGTCCTCAACCAGTTCGGCCCGGCCGGTCGCAGCCACGCGGCCGCAGATACCCTTGTTGAGCGGGATTCTCCTGCAGTATGCAAGAACCGTACCCCACCTGGTGCTGCAGACGCAAGACATCACCCTCGAGCCAGTAGAGGCTGACGAGTTGATAGCCCAGGACCGTGCGCGTAGCTTCTACGACGTCGCGCACAATGGCCGAAAGGTCCATTTCGCACTCGAGCACCGACCGAACCTCATCCAGCAGGGCCCGCTCCCGACTCTGACGCTGAGCCGAGATCAGCACCGCGTCGGGCTGGCTTTGGCCTTCACATAGGTCCTTGTCGGCCCGTATAGACTGACTGCTGTTGCTGAAGACAGCCAATGTCCCCACGAATTTGCCAGACACAAAGCACGGCGTCCCGCTGACTTGCACCGGCAAACGCGTCCCATCGCTACAGACCAGATCGACCTCGTAGCGGCTGCTCTCACCGCTGGTGCGGCGCCTGTCTGCGTCCTCGACCACCGCCTGCCATTCAGGCCCAATGATCTTCGTCCAGGGCTTGCCGACGAGATCGTCAGCCTTGTAGCCAAGCATGGATGCCGCGGTGCGATTCACAAAGGTGAGGCACCCTGAGGCATCCTCCATTACGATGCCCTCAGTCACCGTCTGCACTATCTGCTCGTAGAATTGGGCAAGGCAGGCTGCCTCCGACCCCGCCGCCACCTGCGGATCGCGCTCGCGCGTTTCTCCAGGAATCGAGTTGATCCCGCGAGTTTGCTTGCAGGGTGTCATGGCATTCCCTTCACGTAATGCCCTGCCCCAGACGCGGCGCACCGTCTGCACCCAGACGGGCGACCCTATGGCAGAGCACCGGATACAGCCATGCTAGCACGTTGGCAAGTCGCGCACAATGGACTTTATGGCCTAATCTATCGGCAAGTTTTTGCCCATGGCAAGGATGCACCTCGTTCAAGAGAGGGCACCACCGAGCGACGTCACCGCCAGGCCGCACCAGCGCACGACATGCGGGAGCCAACCTTGAGCGGCCTGAGCCAAATCCTTGCAGGCGAGGTACGCGGCCCAGGGCAGGTGATCACGCTGGAACTGAGCGCTGCCGGTGCGGCCCCCGGTTGCGCCGGCCAGGATGTGCGGCCTTACCCCGCCACGAGGAACATTCCGGAAGCCATTGAAGAAAGGTTCGAGACGCTCAATCTGAAGTTCGCCCGTTGGGGCTGATCAAGGCTCTTTTCCCAACACTCCCTGGTAATGGATAGCCTGGAGTTCCTCATTGCGATCAGTGGCCGGGGCCGGGGCTGGAGAAAGCGCGGATATCTCAGACCGCAGCTCGGGTGTCATCTGAATGTTGAGCGCGCCCAACGACGCTTCCAGCTGAGCGAGGCTGCGCGCACCGATAATCGGCGCGGTGACGGCCGGATGCGCCATCACCCAGGCCACAGCCAGCGCTGCCAGGATGTACGTCGTGAGCAGCCGCGTAGGTCGATAGGCGCTCGGCAACTTCATAATTCACCGGGTACCGCGTAGCGGGTTGCGTACATTTTGCTTTCCTGAAGCCGCCCTAGCTGAGGTCGCTGCGCCAGGCCATATTTCCCGCTCAACAGGCCGCCACCTAGCGGGCTGTACGTGATCACTCCGACCTGATCGCTCTGGGCGAGCGCCAGGATCTCAACTTCGGCCTGACGCTTGACGAGGTTGTACATAGGTTGTATACATTCGAAGCGCGCCCAGCCATGCCAGGCCGCCAAACCCAGCGCCTTGGCGATCTGCCAGGCCGCCCAGTTGCTTGCTGCCGGGTAAACGATCTTGCCTTGCGTTACGAGATCGTCCAGGGCCCGAAGCGTTTCCTCGATGGCCAACATTCTCGTCAAAACGGTGGATGAAATATAGGTCGATGCTGTCCGTGTTGAGCCGCCGAAGGCTGGCTTCGACGGCAAGCATGACATGGTGGCCGAAGCGCCGCGCGCGATTTTGATCGGGTCCCATGGGGAAATACGCTTTGCTGGTGAGCATAATCTCGTCACGCTGCCCGGCAACCAGCTTGCCCAGGATCTCTTCAGACCGGCCCCCGGCGTAAACGTTGGCACAGTCGAAGAAATTGATGCCGGCCTCCCGACAGCGTCGGTACATCGCTGCCGATGTTTCCTCGTCGGCTTCTGCGCCAAATGAATATCGCGCCGAAGCATAAGCTTGACACGCGGACACCCGTCTTGCCCAGATAACCGGTACTCCACCAAAAAGCTCCTTCCCCGGCACGTCAAGCAACGATGACCCGCGGTCACCCTATCTTGCGGGCCCGCACCTGGCGAAAATCAGTATAGCACAATGCGACCAGTCGATATATAATCGGTGAATCGACACCGGCAAGGAGGCTCAGGAAGGACTCACCATGGGAACTGAAGGATCTCAGACGAATGCTGGAGGAGTTCAACGCACTGTGCCCTCCCAGCTCCGTCTTCACCACCAACACGTCGATTACCTGACGGGGATCCTGAGTCTGAGACATCACGGTCGCCCCAACCACGACCTCGATGAATCGAGGATCAGCACAACCAGTGCATCAGCTGCCCGCAGGCGACTTGCCAGGGAAAGGGCAGAGAAGCCAGAGGACCAAATGCCACAAGATGAAATTGCACCAGACTACAAATCCTTCTTCGATCATGCTGGGGTTGAAATGGAGGTGATCCCGGACGGCCTGGGCGTCCCGCTCGGGCTGCAAGTCGTGCGCAGCAGCGAGCTTGGTATCGGAGGTGTGTATGGTACCTGGGGCCAGGCTTATGACAATAGCGCCCTCCCACAGCTCGTTACGGAACGCTTGGGTAGGCCGCTTGCTGACAAAGAGAAACTGAACCTGGCCGAGCTGGGTTTCGTGGACCGGCATCATGTTCCGATACTCCCCAGGGATGAGTGTATTCGAGTCCGAGTGTGCGGCCCGGGGCGCTTTCTGCGCGAGGCTGCTCCAGCCAACGGCGGCAACCGTCAGAAGTCGAGGCTGTCCTCATCGGCTCCAGCGTGCCCGTCACCCTGAAAGACTATACTGAGCGCATCGCAGACGAAGCTGGCATCCCCACAGGACGCTCTCAAGGTGGAGCATCCACAAGGCTTGCGACGCCTTGGTGGCCCGGCTGAATTTGGCGCTCAACCCAGCAATACGTACTCGCGAACCAAGGACACA
>CAWEHT010000368.1:0-8582 GCA_963808455.1 uncultured Chloroflexia bacterium
GACCTTTATCCAGGTGAAGCAACAGGGTTAAGTCGCAAAAGAGACACTGCTATCTGCCCTCGTCCCGTGAGATTGGCATAAGATGCGTTTCTCTTCAGAAAATTGTAAGCTTGTCCCCATTGACATCAGCAACCCTTCGTGCTAGTATAACCTTTGGCGTAAGCAAAGGGCGCAGGGCTGCATCACACCCGAATCACACCGGCGCAACCTGAAGGCAGGGTGCACGTGTGGGGTGGTGCAGCCGGCGCAGTGGTCTGTCGGCGGGCCGCCATCATTCGCTTCCACAGCAGCATGCGGGCCCGCACGAGGGTCGGTCAGGCGTGTGCCGGTAAGGTATGGACACACGGGGACGCGGCCGGCACGGGTTGCAATGCATAGCGCCCCTTCTTCCTTGATCGGAGCCACAGCAGAACGCAGAGGAGCAAGCTGGCTCACCTTCAGGCGCGGCCCTGCGAGGTTCAGGATGCCTGCGCCCGGCGAAGGTGGAACCCCCGGCAGCGGTTTCGAGGATCTCATAGCTCAGAAGGCAGACCTGCCACGGGCCTGGCCCACGCGGGTCGAACTGATATCGTCTTAGACAAGCGACCCCGCCGGCTGCAACCCGGCGAGGCCGGGCGCCTGCGGTGCTCGCGGTTTGTCCCGCGGGCTGCCCTGCCGGCAGCGTGGCGCAGACGCACGCGCCGTTTCTTGGCCGGCACGCGCCGGCTCTACGGAGGGATGGCCGACCCATGAGAATCCCGCCTGGTCCTGTCGCTCTTGGTCCTGGCCGCAGTGCTCGCAACCTCGGCCTTTGGCGCCTCCGCGTATTTTACGGCGCAGGCCGAGACGGGCGAGATCAGGATCACGACCGGGCACGCCGGCGTCGCGCTGACCGGCTGCGACGAGCGCGACCCCCGCCAGGGCGCGGCCAGCCTCCGCGGTTTCGACTTCCCGGATGGGCTTGTGCCCGGCGACGGCGGCAGGGGTTGCTTCAGGGTCTGGAACACCGGCCAGGGCGGCCTGTCGCTCTCCTTCAGGACGGGCAAGGTGAACGGCTACGGCTCGGGGCTGGAGAACGCCATCGAGATCGCGGTGGGTGGCTGCCCGCAGGACACGGTGGCTCACTACGAATCGGGCAGCTGCCTGCTCAACAAGGATGACCCGCTGCAACCGGGCAGCTCCCTGGCGGTCAACTACACTTACCTGTTCCCGGACGACAGGGCCGGCGACCAGGCCGGCCTGCAGGACGGCACTCTGACGTTCAACGCGCTTGTGGACGCGCAGACGGTGCCTCAGCGGTGAGGCATCGCGGCATCGCATTCTAAATTGTGGAGGCGGACCCGCGACGGGCCTGGCCCGTGCGGGTTGATCGATACCGTCTTAACCGAGCGACCTCGCCGGCTGCAACCGGCGAGGTCGGGCACTTGGGGCATTCGCGATCCCTCCGTGCACGCGCGCATGTTACCATCCGCGCGGCACAGAGTCAAGCCCCAGCGCCTTTGGGCGGCCGCCGGCCGGCCGCCCGGCCAAATTCCAGGCGGTCCCGACCGTCGACAGTCGGGACCTGGCACGGTGGGGCGTGGCTCGTGTCGCGCGGCGCTCTCCTGAGCTTCCTGCGACCGGCCCCAGGCAACCCCAAATAGGAGGAGGGCGTGGCCTGTTCTTTGCCCGGCCAGCAAGCCCGGCGCGGCGCCGTTCGCCGCGCGGTCGCTCACGGTCAAGCCAAGCGCAAGGAAGCAAAAGGAGACCTATCCCATGAAATCCCGTCTGTTCCTGTCCATCCTGGTCCTGGTCGCGGTGGTGGGCACCGCGGCCTTTGGGGCGTTCGCCTTCTTCACGTTCCAGGCATCTGCTGCCCCCTTCACTATCAGCTCGGCGAGTGCTTCCCTTCAGAAGACGGCGCTCACCAACTGCGCCGGCACGAACATCACGACCTTCGGGGTAAGCAACGCGTACCCCGGAATGCCAGCCGTATACCAGTGCGCCACGATTAAGAACGACGGCACCGCGCCGCTGTATGTCGATTTCTTTGAGAACGCATCGTCCGGCGGGCTCGCGGACGTGGTCGATGTCCAGCTGACCGGGGACGCTGTGGCTGCCGGCCCTGCCCCGCTGTCGGACAGCTACTACGCGTTGGGCCACGGCGCCCCGCTCTTCCTCCTTGGGCCGAACCAGTCCGCGACGGTTGAGTTCATCTTCACCTTCCCGGAGACAGGCTCGAACCAAAACGTGGACGCCGGACTGACAATCAATCCGAGCGGTTACATCAACGGATATACAAACGCGTACTGATAGCTAACCCGCGTTCGCGGCGGGTGCGGAGCCCGCCGCGGCCTTCCCCGGGCCGTCCTGGGATCGAGATGATGTCGAAACCACGCACCTACCTGTTGCTGGTCCTGTTGTGGGCCGCGGTCGTCGCCGCAGGCGCGGCGGGCGGCTTCGCCCAGGCGGGCTTCCGCGCCTCCGCGAGCTCCCGCGTGACGATCAGGACCGGCCACTGGGTCAACCCGCCGAAGCCGCCCTGCGAGCTGCGCCTGGCCAGGGCCGCGCCGGGCGGCTGAGCGGGGCTGGCGATGATGGTCCGGAGCGCGAGGTGCCCGAAACGCGGGGCGGCGTGTGGACGCGTGGACGTTTGGACCACGAAGCCACGAAGTGGCGCGAAGCGCACGAAGCACGAAGGACGCGAAGCGTCACCTGGGCGCGGGGTGCGGATACGAAGTCTGGGCTGCGCTCCCTGCGGATGGCCGATGGGGACGCGTGGGCACGATGGGCGTCTGGATCGCGAGATGCGCGAAACGCATCGAAAGTCACGAAAGCGCGCGGGGGCCGGCGCTTTGCCGGCCCAACCCATCGCGCGGGGGAGGCGCCGGTGCGTGCGTGCATGGAAGCTGCCGGTGCATCCCTGGACCCCGGCCTCGGCCGGGCCCCCATCTCGACCTTGGCCTGCTGATGCCGCCGCTGCCGGTCAGCGCAGCCAAACCGAACGCAAGGTGGGAATGTGTCGTCACTGAGACGGCCTGGCGGTTGCGAAGTCCCCGCAGGGGGAAACCGCAGCAACGATGGCAAAGTCGCCCTTGACAACTGGGTAACACCTTCGGCGAATACGTGGTCCGTCCGAGCAGCCGGCGCCGGCCGGCTTTGCCGGTGTTGCAGCGACTTCCAGTCGCCGGGCGCCACCTCACATTGCGATGAGAATGGGCCTGCCAGGCCGTGCGCCGGCGGCACTCGCCGTGGCGGCGTCCCGGCATGAACATCCCGCGGGCCGGGCGGTTGCGGCGGCACGCGGCTTGCGCGGCCCGGATGCCCTGAAGAGGATTGACGACCTGCCGTGGTATACGCTCCTGAGTCTCACCGCTCCGCCCCCCGGGCCCTGCTCCTGGCGCTGGGCGCGCTGCTGCTGGCCAGCTCGCTGGCCGGCCTGGGCTACACCTTCCTCCGGCCCGCGCCGGCCCGCCCTGCCGCGACGGGCCCCGGCTACCGGCAGCAGGGGACCTTCGACTACCGGGTGCACCTCAAGCCCAACGCCCTCTCGGACAGCACCGACCTGGGGCCGGGCGGAACCTATTTCGCCCGCCTGGTGAACGACGTGCAGGTCAGCTTCGCCTACCATTTCGGCTCCGACGCGCCGGTCGAGGCGCAGGGTTTCACCTACCAGGCCAGCGCGCTCTGGGGCGCCGCCGGCTCCTGGCAGAAGAGCTACCCCCTGGCCCCGCCGACCGCGGCGCGGGGCGACTTCACGGCCACCCTTGACCTGCCCTTCGCCGATTACATGGGGCTGATGGACACGCTGCGCGACGAGACGCAGGCTGACCTCGGCTCGCCGCAGCTGTCGCTTGTGGTGCGGGTCGAGCCGCAGGTGCGCACGGCCGCGGGCCCCGTGCTCGAGCCATTCGAGGGCACGCTGCTCTTCACCGTCAACGACGCGATGCTGAGGGAGGCCGGGCCGCTGGCCTCGACCCAGGCCGGCACCTGGGGCCCTCAGCCCCGGCAGGGGCCGGTCACGCCCCTGCGGCTGGCGCTGCTCGGCGGCGCCCTGCTGGGCCTGGGCCTCGTGGCCAGCGCGGCCTGGCGGCCGGGGCGCAGCCCGCGGGCGGCCGGCGCAGCGGAGGCCGAGCTGGCGGCGGCGCGGGGCAGGCTCAAGCGGCTGTTGGTGCCGGCCAAGGGGCTGCCCCCGCTGCGCGATGGCGAGGTCGTCGTGCGGCTCAGCTCGCTCGACGCGCTGCTGGACATGGCGCAGGAGACGATCCGGCCGGTGGTCTACTGCCGCAACGGGAGCGGGCCCGTCTACACCATCGTCGAAGGGCTGAGCTCGGTGCGTTACGAGTACGCGGGCGAGGCGCAGACGGAGGCCGGGACGGTGGAACGAAAGGGCGAGGGGCAGGGCGATGCCGGAGCGTAGCGGGCGGCGCTGGCTGGGGACGGGCGTCTGGCTGCTTTTCCTGGGCGCGGCGGCCTTCCTGGGGCTGGGCATCTACGCCTACGCCCTGCCCGGGCGGGCGCCGGAGGGCGCCGGGCCGGCGGCCGCGGACCCGGCCGGCACGTCCCGGCCGGCCGACCCGGGCGGCTACGTGAACCGGATCGTTTTCCGCTGCGACCTGGCGGGCAGCGGCGGGTACTGCGTGGCCGGGGGGCCGGGGCAGCCGGCGGCGGCCTTACCGGACCCGGCGGCGTACGACCAGGCGCAGGCGCGCGAGCCGTTCTCCCCCGACGGGGCCCGCCTGGTCCTGGCCCTGCCCGTGGGCGACCGGTTCGCGCTGGCCGTGCGCGACACGCGGGGCGCGTCGCTCGACGAGCTCGGCGCCCCGCCGGGGCTGGTCGAGCAGCCGGCCTGGTCGCCCGACGGCAGCCGCATCGCCTACGTGGCCGAGGAGGGCGGCAGCGCGTCCATCTGGAGCTACGAGCCGGCCGGCGGGCAGCTCGAGCAGCTGACGCGGGCGCGAGGCTGGCACGACAGCCACCCGAGCTGGTCGCCCGACGGGAAGCAGATCGTTTTCTCCTCCGACCGGGGCGGGCGCCGGGAGCTTATGGCCATGGCGGCAGACGGAAGCGGCCAGCGTGCGGTCGGGGCGGGCGGCGCGAGCGGGTGGGAGCCGGTCTGGGCCAAGCCGCCCCTCCAGCGGAGCGCAGCCAAAGTGGCGGCCGCTTCCCCGGACGCGCTCGGCATGGGGCTGGCCGTGGACGCCGGCCGCTGCCGGGCCGAGCTGAGCCTGGGCGACGACAGCGGCGCGGCGCCGATCACGCGCGTGGCCCTGGCCGTTGACGGGCAGCCGGCGCTGGACGTGGCGGGCCTGCAGGCTCCCTCCTACGAGACGACCGTCGACCTGGGCGGTCCGGGCGCCAGGGAACTGGTGCTGCAAGGCTGGAACCGGGGGGCGTTCGCGGTGGCGCCCAGGGAGGAGCGGCGCACGGTCGAGTGCGCCAGCCCAACGCGCGCCCCCGGGCCGAGCCCGACGCCTACGCCGGTCCCTACCGCCACCCCGACACTGATCGTGGTGGTGCCGCAGGCGACGCCGGCCGACGTGCTGGCGGCGGCCACCATGGCCGCCGCGTCGACGCGGCAGGTCCGGGCGCACGGCACGCCGACGCCGACCCCGTGCAACCTGGCCACGGCCACCTCCACGCCCCAGCCGGCCTTTGTCACGCCGACCCCTACCCCGGCCAACGAGGCTACCCGCGATTACCAGGCGGCATGGGCCACCGCCGCGGCGTTCACGACAGGGACGCCGACGCCTCTGCCCGATTGGATATCGGTGGCAACGGACACGGCCACGCCGCCGCTGCCGCCTACCGCGACCGCCCTGCCCCCGACCCCTACGCCGACCTACACCGCCACGCCCGTCTGGGTGCCGTTCGCGCAGGTCAAGGGCTGGCTGGCGCCCACCGCGACGCCCGAGCCTGCATTCCCGGCGCAGCTGGCCGGGAAGATCCTTTTCCTCTCCGACTACTCGGGCTCGGCGCAGCCCTACGCCATGAACCCGGACGGCTCGGGGCTGGTGATGCTCACGGGCATGGCCCCGTACAGCTACGCCGCGGGCCGGGACGCCTACTCGGCGGACCGGACCTACCAGGCCTTTTCGCAGCTGGACAAGGACGGCAGCCAGCTCGTGCAGCTCTACTACCTCGACCACAAGTATAATGTGGTACGCGGCCTCACCCAATTCGGAGCGGGCACCGCCTGGGAGCCCGTCTGGTCGCCGGCCGGCGACCAGATCGCCTTCGTGTCGAATGAGAGCGGCACGGACGAGATCTGGATGGTCCGCAGGGGCCAGTGGCCGGCGAAGCAGTTGACCCACAGCACGTGGGAGTGGAACCACCACCCGAGCTGGTCGCCGGACGGCAAGCAGATCATCTTCATGTCCAACCGAAGCGGCCGCCAGCAGATCTGGATCATGAACGCCGACGGTTCGGGACAGCAACCTCTGACGGATGGCAGCTTCGAAGCCTGGGACCCCGTGTGGGTGAAGTACGAGAGATAGGGACGCATGTTCCATGCCCTGCGTCGCGCTGGCGACGTGCTGGTCAACGTGCTGCTGGGGATTGGGGTGGCGGCTTTCCTGGCGCTGTCCATGGCGCCGCGCGTGGCGCACGTAGAGCTGCGGGCGGTGCTGACCGGCAGCATGGTGCCCGTCCTGCGGCCCGGCGACCTGACCCTCGGGATCCCCGTCCGGGACTTCACGGCGCTGAAGGTTGGGGATATCATCTTGTTCCACGAGCCGGACGCTCCGGACCGGGTGATCGTGCACCGCATCCATCACATCGAGACCGGGGCGGGGGGCAGCGTGCTGGCCATCGAGACGAAGGGCGACGCCAACAACGCGCCCGACCCGTGGCGTGTGCAACCCAGCCAGATCCTGGCCAAGGTAGATGCCCACGTGCCGCTGGCCGGCTACCTGGCCGAGGCGGTGCGAACGGCCGTGGGGATGATCGGGCTGCTCGTGGTTCCCGCGGCGCTGCTGATCTTCCAGGAAGCGCGGGTCTGGTACGGCTTCATCGTCAACGGCACCGTCGAGGACGGCCGGCGCGGCAGGCGGCGCGTCTGGTACTACCATTAGGCCAGGCCCTGCCGGGATTGTCTGGCGCAGAGGGCCCGGAACACGCCGATAGTGGCCGGCCGGCTCCCCCGGCCCCGGGTGCGCCCTTCAAGGACGCCCATTGCCTGGGGGCCAGGCGGGCCTCCGGCAGAAAAAGGAGCGCAGATTCCACACCGGGGGCCTGGCCGGCCCCCAGGGCGTGCTCTCAGCGGCGCACTTGCCGCAGCCCCAGGCAGCGGCAAGCTCCAACCGGCCCCAAACCGGCCCGGGCACGGCAGTGCCGCGGCGTGACTCCTGGCGGCCGGTGCTGGCAAGCGGAAGCCCAAGGCTGGGGCCGTGGTGGCCAGTTTTTCCTCTTTGCGGCCCCCTGCCGGCCTCTCCCTCCTCGTTGCGTAACATAAGTTACATGTTCTACGGCTGGCCTCTCCGGCTGTTGGCATCGGGCGTGTCGTCTGTCAGCAAGTTGTAAGGTTGGCCCCATTGACACCGGCACTGCTTGGTGCTAGGATCGTATCGGCGCAGGCGGAGAGCGTGTACTCGCGTCACACCTGAATCAGACCGGTCCATCCGGTGATCCGGGCGTGCGATGGTTTTTTGCCTGGCGTTGAGTGGTTGGCCCGCTATCTATCTCTCGTTGCGGCAACCCGCGGGCCTGGCAGATTCTTGGTATTGCATGTGCTGGCGAAGCATGGACGCATGGGGGACGCGGCCAGCACGGGTTGCAATGCAAGGCGCCCCTTCTTCTTTAGGCCAACAGTTCCACGGGTAAACACATAGGAGCTGGCGGCTCCACCAACCATATGTGCGCGGGCCTCTATCCTGCCTCTGCGCGCCGGGGCCGTGCAGCCGTTTGCGGATGCCTTTGCCCGGTTCGTATACCGGGCGAGGCCGGCCGGATTTTCTGGATAAATCGTTATTGGTGTGGTGCACTGTTACCCAAAATACAGTACCCTTATACGCCAATTTTCAATGTCCGAATTACTGTTCGCTGTATGACGTCCATTGGAATCCCAAGTACCGCCCCGTCTTTCCGATTTCGGCTGAAGGTCGGGTGTTACGTGGTATCGGAAGGCCGCCGAGGCTGCGGCGCCCACCGGTGCAATGAACGAACTTGGACGGATGTATGCGGAAGGCCGGGGAGTGGTGAAAGACGACGCCGAAGCCGTCAGGTGGTATCGCAAGACCATCGAGGCGGGCGGCGCGATCGGCATGTACAACCTTGGGGTGATGTACGCGGAGGGCCGGGGGGTAGCCAAGGACGAGGCCGAAGCGGTTAAGTGGTATCGCAAGGCCGCCGCGGCGGGGATCGCGGTGTGCATGAGCAACCTTGGGGTGATGTACGCGGAAGGGCGGGGGGTGGTCAAGGACGAGGCGGAGGCCGTCAAGTGGTATCGCCAAGCCGCCGAGGCGGGCATGCGCGGAGGGCATGAGGAATCTCGGGCAGATGTATGAGGGAGGCCGGGGAGTGGCCAAGGACGAGGCCGAGGCCGTCCAGTGGGTATCGCCGGGCGGCCCAGTGGGGCAGCGCGATCGGCATGAACAATCTCGGTGTGATGTACGCCGAAGGCCGGG
>CAWEHT010000369.1:0-8696 GCA_963808455.1 uncultured Chloroflexia bacterium
GCTGGGTCGGCCACGGCGGCCGGGATCGTCGCCCACGCCGGCTTCGACTTCGTGCTGCTCGACTACCAGCACGGCGAATGGGATGATGCGGCGGCGCTGGCCGCCTTCCGCGCCATTTCCCTGCACGACGCGGCCCCGATGGCCCGCGTGCGGCAGAACGACTTCTACACGATCGGGCGGGCGCTGGACCGCGGCGCGCTGGGCATCGCCGTCCCCATGGTCAATTCGGCCGCCGAGGCCGGAGCCGCGGCCTACGCCATGCGCTACCCGCCGGCCGGCGGCCGCTCGTACGCCGGCCCCCTGGCGGTGCACTACGGCGCCAATTACGAAACGTGGGCCGATCGCGAGGTCTTTCTCGCCGTGCAGATCGAGACGGCGGAGGCCGCGGAGCGCGCCGAGGAGATCCTGGCCGTGGACGGGGTGGACGGCTGCTGGATCGGGCCCAACGACCTGGCGCGGTCGCTGGGCGTCAAGGCCGGCGCCCCCGCGCACACGGAGGCGATCCTGCCGCGTGGCCGAGGCCTGCCGCCGCACGAAGAAGATCCCGGGCATCTACACCCGCGATCCCGCCGAGGCGCTGCAGCGCCTCGAGCAGGGCTTCCTCTTCGTCTCAGTGGGCGGCGACAGCGCCTTCCTGGCCGGCGGGGCGCGGGAGACGCTGCGGGGGATGGGGCGGGGGGCGTGAGGCCGGACCGGGGGGCGGGGGAGAAAAAGGGGGGGGCGTGAACCATGCGTGCGGTACACCGGATCTAATGGGGTGCTCGCCGGCGTCAGGGACGCTTTTGACGCAGTTTATCAAAGCCAACGAACACAGTTCGTGACCCCAACCCGCTGGACAGACTCGGATGGCGATAGCGACTTAAGCAGAGTATCCCTGTAACTTCCCGTTTTGCGGGATCGGCTTGCGCCGCAGGCCAGCCCGATTCCTCTTTGGCACAGCGTACCAATTATGATACACTGTTGAGGGGTATGATGAACAAAGAGCATTTGGGCAGCAGCCTGGACGATTTTCTGCAAGAAGAAGGCCAGCTCGCTGAAGCGGAAGCCGTCGCGGCGAAGCGCTTGCTGGCCTTTCAGGTCGCCAAATTGATGGAAGAACAGCAGCTAACCAAAGCGGAAATGGCGCGCCGTATGGGCACCAGCCGGGCGGCGGTAGACAGGTTGCTCGCTTCTGACACTGAATCGGCAACGCTTGCGACGCTAGAGAAAGCGGCCGCTGCGCTTGGCCGCCGGTTGTACGTTGCGCTGGTGTAGCTGCTTTTGTCCCCCATGGCCTAACGATACGCCAGACCGTGCCGCCGCGCTGGTAAATTCCCCACAACCGCCAGGGCCAGAATCCTGAGACTTGGATTCGTCGGTCAGGTGACGCAGCGCATGCAATGGGCTGGCGCCCTTATCAGCGCTCTCGAACGGGTGGAGCTTTATCGGATGGGGTATCATCGTCGGTACGGGCAGCGTTGCCATGCCGTGCGGTGCGTACGCCAACGGCCCGCGCTTCCTGAATTACCGGCACTTGTGACAGAATGTGCAGCAACTAGGGAGAATGCCTCGCGGCAGGATCAGGGCCCGAGGAAGTGGTCAAGGCGCCAGGGCAATCGCGTCTTATTTGAACAGCGTTGCCAGTACGGTGCGCAGGTAGTCCAGGTCCCAGGCAGCCTTGAGGCGCTTGTTGAAGACGCCCAGCTTGTAGGTGGTCTCCTGTTTGAGCAGGTTGAGAGCGATGACGCTTTGTACAATTTGGCAAAAAGCCCTTTTCAGGGCTTGGCGCAAAAGGGTCGGGAGCCACACGGAACACCACGTGCACCTGTTCCGGGCCGATCTCCACCCGCTTGACCAAGGCTCGAATGACCTCGCGCTGCGTCTGCCAGTTAGCAGCCCCCAAGCCGTCTTTGACTTTCGCCGCAAAATCGTCTAGCCGGCCGATAATCAGCCGCAGCTCGGCCTGTGCCGCAGCCGCATCGGCCACCTGCTGCGCCTGGCTTTCCAGCGTGGCGATGCGTTGGCGTAGGCGCGTCACCCGCGGCTCAAACTCGCCTTTTTCGAGGTAGCCATCGGCATAGCTGTCGATCAGGCGGGCCAGGCTTTGCTGGAGCTTGCTCAATTGCGCCTGGAAGCTGGCCAACTCGGGCCCCTCAGCCGGCTGCAAGCGCCGCTCGTATTCGCGGGCCAAGCGCTGCGGGTCCTGCAACAAGTTGCACACCTCTCGCCACACGGCCTGTTCCAACAGGTCACTCCGCACCGGCGGATTCTGACACACCGCCTCGCCGCCAAAGCGGTAGGCGTCCCGGCCGGGGCAGCGATAGTAGTCGTACGCACGCGCCTGGCCTTGGGCCGTGTGCGTGCGACGGGTCTTGCCGACGAAGGCATAACCACACTGGGCGCAGGTGCCCAGCCCCTGCAGCAGGTAGCGCGCCCCGCGCTCGCCCTGGCGGGCCACTCGTTGGTTCTCCTGCAACTGCGTCTGCACCGCCTCGAAGAGCTCCGTGCTCACCAGCGCCGGCACGGGAATGCGAATCCATTCGCTGGCCGGTCGCACATGGACCGAGTAGGACCGCCTGGGGTGCGGCGAACGACCCCGCCCCACCCGCAGCCGCAGCGTTGGCGGACCGATCTGGCGCCGGCCGTAGGCGGCCTCCCCGCGGTAGGCCGGGTTGCTCAGGATGTTCCAGACTGCGCTGCGGCCCCAGGCCGCTTTGCCCGTGTGGGTCGGCACGCCGGCTTGCGTCAGGCGGCGGCTGACCTGGCCAATGCTAGCCCGTTCGACTCCCACCCAGGTAAAGACCTGCTGCACCACCCGCGCTTGTTCGAGGATGACTTCCAGCCGCGCTTCGCCGCCCCCATCCTGCTTGCGGATGTAGCGGTAGCCATAGGGCGCCGCGCTCAACACGCTGATCGCACCCTGCTGCGCCGCATGCCGGCGCCCCCGCCGGGTGCGCTCCAGAATCTTGGCCCGCTCGTACTCGGCAAACATGCCCTGCATCTGCAGCAGCAAGTCGTCTTCCGGTGACTGGCCCATCGCGCGGTTTGAGAAAGATCACTTCGACGCCGGCCTTCTGAAACTCATCCAACAGCAAGACTTGCACGGCGTAGCGACGGGCCAGACGATCCGGCGAGTGCGCGTAGAGTACGTCGACCCCACCTGCGGCCACCCGGTCCCGCAGGCGTTCCAGCGCCGGGCGCACCAGCGTCGCCCCGCTATAGCCGTCGTCCAAAAACTCCATGTCAGTCAGCAGCACTAGGCCATCAGTGGCCACTCGCTCGCGGAGCGCTGCTACCTGACTGGCAATGGTCTGCGCTTCGGCTTGCTGGGCCGAGGAGACCCGCCCGTAAATCGCGACCTGCGCGTTCGGCATTACCACCCGACACCCCCTGCCCGACGTCGTGGCGCCGGCGCACGGCTGGCATTCGTGCTCGACGGCACCGGCAGCAGTCGCTGCACCGTGGGCACCACGCGCTCATAGGCGTCTTCCAGGCAGGCTTGGGCCATCCGGTTGGCCTCAAACGAACACCGTAGCTCAAGCATCCTGGTCTGCTTCCGCTCTCGACTGGGCACGTGCCCTCCTTGGAGGCCGCGCGGCACAGTCAGTGACTGGCAGTTCAACCACAGCGGGCGTATCGCCCACGCCCAACGGGGCGGCCGGGCAACCCTGGCCACACCGCCGGCGTTGCCGTACCCGCGGCATGCTAATCGAGAACTCGAAGTCTAGCACTCTTTTTGCCATATTGTACATGGTGTCATCGGCCCCTGATTGCACAACCGTTACGCTAGTACCTGATCGGCGCTCGCCGTCATCTCTGTCCGGTTTCGATGTACTTCACGACTGCACACAACAGCCGAAAGTATTCCTCAGCTTGCAGCCTGCCGCGGACTCCCGTGATGTTCGTACAGACGTGGGCATCCTGAACTGGTCGGAAATCAAGCAAAGTTGCTCGATCATCGAGATTCACTTCCCGGGCGTTACTTACAACCACAATTACGTGATCAATATTGACGCGGACCCGTCAAGCCTAACGCCTGAACAGCTTGCACCACAGAATACCCGAAAACCCATACGCGGAGTCTTTGATCGCGATCCCATGCTGGGCGAGGACATCATTAGGATTGTCCCACAGCAGGAGCCATTGTTCGATGGCGACGTAGAGTTCGATTGGTCATACGGTCTTCGTAGGGAAGGGTTTGGTCAGAGCAGTCTTCATTTGCCCTTTAGGGCGATACAAACTCAAGGCGACAAACTCACAGGGATCACGGAAACGGAGGTGTCGTTAATGGCGCCAATTGGATATCAAGTCACCAATCAATCCATAGAGCAGTCTTGGTTCAAGCCGATCGGTGATGCCTCTCTGTATGATGTCACGGGCCGCGCTTTTTGGCAGCGGATTGAGCCGCTACGTCCGAATTAACTGGCGTCGTGTTCCGCCCCTTATTCGAGCCTTCATCCTTTCTGGCCCATCTGTACTGCTGTCCTATTTCATACCAAATAGGACGTAAGCGCTCCCTTGCCCGCCCCCAAACCCCAAGAATTGTCGCATTGATCTCTAAATGTCGCACGGTCTTGGTCGCTATTTGCCGCTGTCGAGCCTGAGCTAACCCCGATGAGCAAACTCTGGCGGGCCTTTTCCAATAGTTCTGCGAACAGCGTGTGTCGCAGGGCGGCCCGGACGCCTGATCCCACGACCCCAGCCCCCGCGCCCTTGCTGGTCCATCTGTGCAACGGAGCTGCCTGGAACGCCGGGCAGAACTTCTTGACATCGAAAGCAGGATGATGTAATGTTAATACAAGTGGATTGGCTGAGTGACACGCCGGGGTGACCAACGCATGATTCCACATTCCGTTCCCGCCATCAAGAAGCACGATCCGGTGCCTCTCTACCGACAGATTGCTGATCGACTGCACGTAGCGATCCAGGAGGGCCAGTATCCCCAGGGCACCCGCCTGCCTTCCGAATCGGAGATCGCTGAGTTTTTCAGCGTGAGCCGCGTGACGGCCCGGCAGGCTTTCAGCGCCTTGGAGCGCATGGGCGTAGTCTACCGCGCCCAGGGTAAGGGCACTTTCGCTGCACTAGCGCATCTCCAAGGCATCTCCGGTTTCGGCAGCTTCACGGTCGAGGCCGCGAGGCAAGGCCACCAGCCACACTCCAGGGTCCTGGCTTATCGGCAAGTCGAACGCGCTGCCGACAGAGATTGCGGAACGGCTTCATTTGGCGCAGCAGGTAGGGCCTGGAGGGCCGTTCATGTTGCTGGGGCGCCTCCGCCTGATTCGCGACGAACCAGTGGCCGTCGAAGAGGCCTATCTGCCCTGCTCTCTGTATCCTGGCATCGAATCCGTCAACTTCAACGAGCGCTCGCTTTACAGTACCATCTCCGAGCGCTACGGCCTTACACCGGTCTGGGCAGATGCCTCCATCGAGTCCGCGGGTGCTGGACCTGTCGAGAGTTCCCTTCTGGGCGTAGAGTTGGACATGCCGCTGCTTATCGCGTGGCGGATCACCCTGACCGAGACCGATCAAGTCCTTGAATATGTCAAGTCAGTCTACAGTGGCCGGAAGTTCCTGTTCAACGTTGGACGGCATCGGATCTCTTGATCTCTGCAAGCCCGGAGGAGAAAGATGAGCATAAAGCTCGCCTGCGCCGCGCTGTATCCCATCACCCGTTATGGTTTCCCGTATAGCCTCGATAACTACCTCAAGGCGGTCGCTGAACTCAGCTGGGTGGGTTTCGGAGCCTGCGAGTTAGAGATCAACGTCGATCTAGACCTTCAGGAGTATGTGGACCGCCAGAGCGAGGTTGTGACGGGGCTGAGTAAGCATAGGATGACCCTCTCGGCCATCATCGTCGTGTTGCAGGGCGGCTTCTCTATGAATGCCCAGCTGGCTGACAGGCACCTGGCCCTGTTCGAACAGGCCTGTGGCTTTGGCCGAAGCGTAGGCTGTGACAACATGTGCATCTGTGCCTATATGCCGCCAGAGATCAAGGGCGTGCCAGGCTCGGAAGCCTACCGGGGCAGTCCACCCCTCCAGATCCGGGTACCGGAAGGGTTCGAGTGGCCAACGTTCTGGGCTAACGCCGTCCACCGTTTCAGCCTGATGGCGGCGTCGGCGGCGCGCTATGGCCAAAACCTGATCATCGAGAACCGGGTCGGTGATTTCGTCAGCACGAGCGACGGTATCTTGAAGCTGATCGATGATGCCAGTGCCGCGAACGCAGGCTGCCTGCTCGATCTGGCTCACAGCCATGCCACAAAGGAGCACTTCGACCTGATCATCCCCAAATTGCAGCGCAGGCTGGCGTACGTGCACCTGGCTGACAATGACGGCAGCTACTCGTACCACCTCCCGGCAGGGTGCGGCAACATCGACTTTCCCGCCGTTTTGCGGAGCCTGCGAGCTATCGGCTTCCACGGCTGCGTTGCAGTCAACTACGGTGGTGTCAGCGCCGACCGGATCCTAGCCGAGGTGAGCAGAGGGCGACAGTACTTTGCCACGTGCCTGGAGGCCATACAATAGGTGTCGGTATGCCATCCTGGGGCGGTCTTTGATCCTGGAAAAGGAGGTGAGCAGAAGAGAGACCTTGGTGCTGCGGATCCATGTCGGCCTTGGCTCGCGTCGGGTGGCCTGGCCCTGATCTGTCGCTTGGTGCAGGGAGGAAGAAAAACATGAGCAGCTCACGTTATTCGTCGGTCGGCTTTCTGGTCCTGGTAGCCCTCTTGCTCAGCTTTGCAGGCTGCCAACCGGCAGCCACCACGGCTTCCACGGCAGCGCCGGTGCCCACCACGGCTTCCACGGCAGCGCCGGTGCCCACCCAGGCGCCCGCCGCCGCGTCCACCACCGCAGCGCCGACTGCTGCGCCCGCAACCGAAGCCTCCACCGCGGCGGCCGCAGCCGCGCCCACCGCAGCGCCGGCGCCCACGACGGCACCGGCCCAATCGTCCGCCCAGGCTCGTCCGTTCGTCACGCTGGCCAGCGATGTGGTGGTCTCGCTGGATCCTGCCGAGGATTGGTCCTTCGGTGGCGGCGCGGGCGTGTTGCTGCACGAATATGACACGCTATTTGCCGTGCAGGGGGCTGATAAGGCGGTTGTCAAGCCACTGCTGGCGACCGCGATCCCTACCAAGGACAACGGAGGGATCTCGGCAGACGGCAAGACATATACCATTCACCTCCAGCCCAATGCCCATTTTCATGACGGGTCGCCCCTCAACGCCGCGGCCGTCAAGTACTCGATCGATCGCCGACATCGCGCTCAAGCTCGGCCCAGATGCCTATTACGCCAACCTGGACAAGTCGGTCGTGGTCAACGACCTCACGTTGCAACTGGTGCTGAAACAGCCCTCGTCCATGTTCTTGAATCTGCTGGCCAACCCCTGGGCCACCCGCATCGTCAATCCGGCCGTGGCAAAAGCCCACGAGGTCAAAGGCGACTGGGGCCACGCCTACATCGTCAACCATGACGCCGGCTCCGGCCCCTACATCCTACAGGGCTGGCAGCGTGATCAGAAGCAGATCACCCTCGTGCGCGACCCCAACTACTGGGGAGGTTGGAGCAGCGGATCCCACATCGACACGGTCATCGTACGCTGGGTGGACGAGCCGTCCACAGCCAGGTCGCTGATCGAGAAGGGGGATGCAGATATAGCCACCGACCTGACCGTCGAGGACTGGACGGCCTTGGGCAAAGAAAGCAATATCCAGACCTTCGCGTTTCCGTCCACGCTCGTGGCCCAGGTCTATCTCAACAACCAGATCCCGCCCTTCAACAACGTCAAAGTGCGCCAGGCCATGAAGGCGTCTTTCGATACACAGTCGATCATCAATGGGGTGCTGGACGGCATGGGCGTCCCCACTGACAGCCAGGGCCCGACGTTCGTCACGGGGTACGCGCCGGCGAACGGCGACATCAAGTTCGACCTGAACCAGGCCAAGAAGCTCCTGGCCGACGCGGGCATGCCGAACGGCTTCTCGTTCACGGTGGAGGACCCTGGCCTGTTCCAGCACAGCTCCGACGTGCTCGCATACTGGCAGGCCGATCTGGCCAAGATCGGCGTCCAGATGAAGATCGAATCGGTGGAGCAGAGCCAATTCTATGCCAAGCTGCAAGGCAATCCGCCGCAAGTCCCCGTGTCTTACCTTTCGAACATGGGCCCCGACTTCACGGACGTCTGGTCCTATATGTGGTACGATTATTTGTCATCCCACGTATCGCCTAGCTGCTGCGACTACTCGAACTACCTCAATCCGAAAGTGGACGGCCTGATCAACGCCGCCGACGCCGAGTTCGATGGCACCAAGCGCCAGGGCATTTACCAACAACTCTTCGACACCATGGCGCAGGACGTGCCGATGCTCCAGCCGTTCAACTTCAAGAGCCTGGTAGCCTTGCGTTCCAACGTCACAGGTTACTCCTACAACATCAGCAACGGCTATCAGTACATCCCCTACGAGACGATGACGGTATCCAGGTCGGGGGGGTAGCTTCAATCACGATCGCCGGCCACGGCGTAGCACCTGCAGAGCAAACCCTGCGTCTACGCCCAGAGCCGGCACTCAAGACGGCTGCGGCGAACAGCAATACGTTGCTATCGCGTACACCTTCGACGGTGCCGTTCTTGCTGTCCTCGGCGCGTTCTATGACTTCGGCCTTCGCGCCGATCAGTTCGACGCCGTATTTCTCCAGCACGCCCGATGCGGCGAGTTGCATG
>CAWEHT010000370.1:0-6808 GCA_963808455.1 uncultured Chloroflexia bacterium
ACGGGGGTGCGCTTGAGGCGAGAGCAGAGACGAGCCGAATACAGCGAGAAGTACGGGAAGGCACAGCAATCTATGAGGTCGAAGGTCTCACGAAGGAGGTGAGGCACCAGGGCCGCGCCGAACCGCACTGGCTGGCTGAGCGTACGCCGGCCCTTCGAGTACAGCGCGAATGGGGGGCAGACGCCGTGAAGCCAGAACCCGCCTGGCCCCTGGATCACGTCCGGGCCAGACCAGTACTTCATGCCGAACCAGTGCACATCATGCTTGCTGCGCAGGCGCTTCGCAAGCTCGAAGTAGCGTTTCTCGCCGCCCCCCTTGACAAAGGGGAACACGGCGTCATAGATGATCGCCAGGCGCATGGCACTCTTCCACCAGGATGCGGCTGAGGTCGGCTTCGTTGCCGCTCACGATGGCCAGAAGGTAGCTGCCAAAGATCGTTTGGATGCCCACCAGGGCCAGCGTGGAAGCCGCCGCCAGCTCGCGCAGCCGCTGCAGTGCGCCATATCCCTCCCTGGCCCATTCGGAGTAGACGCCGATGAGGACGATGGCCGACACGAGGATCATGGCAAGCCCCGCCAGAAGCGAGATTTCCAACCGAAGATATGGCATCAGCCGGCGCAGCCAGCCGGGGGGCTTCCTGTACCCGCTGACGATGCCGAACACCGTCGTGGCCAGCCCAAAAGCAAGCGCCTGGTGGCTGGCCACGACCATCGCGCCGGCGATGAACAGCCAGTGATCCCCGAACCACACCGGCCCCACGTCCACCACCAGCGACGCGCGGTTTGACAAGAGCAGGGCGAAAATGGCCGCACCGAGGATACCGAGCAGGAGCGCCGGCCCAAAGTAAAGCCCGGCGGGGCTCAGCATCAGAATATATCGCAGGTGCCGCCACCCGTCGCGCCAGGGGTGCAGGTGCGGCGGCCGGTCGCGCCCGTCGCGGCGCAGCGTAATGCCGACCTCCGTCCGCCTTAGCTTGAGCAAGGTAGCCTTGATCACCATCTCGCTCGCAAACTCCATGCCGGGCGATGATAAGTGCATGCGGTTGAAGGCCTCCTTCGTGAAGGCCCTCATCCCCGAGTGGGCATCCGTCAATCCGGAGCGAAACAGAACGTTTAGACTCCGCTCAACAGGGGATTGCCGATGTAGCGGTTCCTGAATGGCATGGCGCCGGGCAGGATCTGGCCCTTGAACCGGCTGCCCATACAGAGATCGAAGCCCTCCTCCAGCCGTCTTACCATTTCGCAGGCCTCGCGCAGGTCGTAAGAAGCGTCCGCGTCGGCTATCACGATGAAGCGACCCGCGGCTGCCCCGATCCCGGCGATCAGGGCATTGCCGTACCCTTTATGCTTTGCCGCAATCACGCGGGCGCCCAGGGCTTGCGCCGTGCCTGCGCTCCCATCGCTGCTCCCGTTGTCGGCCACCACGATCTCCCCCGACAGTCCGTCCTCGCGGGCCAACCGGCCCAACAGCTGCTGCCCCTCTTGGATGCACGCAGGCAGAGTGCGGGCTTCGTTCAGGCACGGCAGCACGATTGAAACGTCGGTTTGCTTGGCAGGCACGCGAACGCTCCTTTACTCCGGGGCCCGTACCACCCAGCGCCCGCCCTCGCTCACGCAGCGTCTGGGCAGGCCCGCAGGCCCGGCGCCTACCGTGTCGAGGCGGATGGCCGCCAGGCCGTTGTATCGCCGCACAGCGGCCATCCCATTGTAAGGCACCAGGGGCACCAGCGTCAGCCAGGGGGGCGGGCGGGCGAGCAAGGGGGCGGCATCTAGCTGCGCAAAATCGACCGGGTAATCATCCCAGTAGGCGACATAGCTGAAGCCAAGGCCGCGAACCGCGTCCCAAAACGGCCCTGAACCGGCCGCTGCCGCCAGCCTGAGCGCCTGCAGGTCGGCCGGGCTGGAAGCGCAGGGCAACAGGTCCGGCCTGAGATACGACTCGTAGGCTGCCAGCACCAGGATGCGTGCGCCGGGTGGTGCTGCTGAATTCAACTCTGCGATCATCTCGCACTCAGGGATACCGCGGCACTCGGGCTGGCCCCCGCCGGCCGGCCGATCGGTGGTATTGGCCACGCCGCAGACCGAGCGGATCAGGAGCGCCACGAGGACGATGCTCACGACCAGGGCAAAAACACGGTCCCAGCGCCGTCTCGCCTTGACCAGCGCTCCCTCCACCAGGTAGGCCGAGCCCACAAACACCAGGCCCCATATTGCCAGAACGTACCGGCTTTCCTGCACGAATGGCGAGGCGGCTAACCAGACGACCAGGAAAATCGAGGCCGCGAGGATGAGCCGCCGTCCCGAGCGCGCCATGGTGTCGGGCGCGCGATAGGCCAGCCACCCGGGGACGGCAGCGACGAGGATCGGCGTGATGGGTAGGCTTGCCACGACGAGAACGCGGCGGCCGAAAGCAGACACCGTTCCCCGTGCCTCGCTTGCCAGCCATAGCGGCACGGAAGCCAGGAACAGAGGGCTCAAGGTTCCCAGCGACAACGCCGTAGTGAAGAAGCTCGCATACAACGGGTAGGCCAGCCGGATGCCCGCCGTTACGGCGCGTCCCGGCGAGGCCGGCGACACGTCCTCGAAGAAAGCTGCCAGCGCCTGTCGTTCGCCGGGCATAGGCGGCACGGGTACCATGAGCTTGCCCAGCAGCAGTTCGTTCCGGGCAAGATAGAACAGGGGAGGCAAGGCGGCAAATGCTGCCATGAGAACGCAGTCCGGCACGGCTTGCCGAAACCGCAGCCGGAAGGTCTCGTTCGCGGTCCCGCCTCGTTCCAATGCACCAACGACGCAAAGCAGTGCCAGCGGAAAGACGTATGTGGGGCGGTAGAGGAGCGAGGTGCCGGCCAGCAGGCCCGCCAACATCAGGGCGGGGCGGCGTCTCGGGGGCTCGGCCATCACCAGCCATAGGATCGCGGCCAGTGCCGTCGCCGCGCCGAAGAGGTCGATCTTGCCGTCTCCCGCGAGATCGAGGAAAGACGTGGTGGTCAACGCCATGGCGACGGCCAACACCACGCCCCTTCGCCCGAGCCCGGCACGCCGGCCGATCAGGGCAAGGGAGATCAGGTAACAACCGGCCATGGACCAGGACAGCAGCCGTGCGGGCCGTTCCCCGAAAAGCAGCCAGGCCGCCGCTTGCATCACTTCGGCATTGAAGCCGGACAACGCCAGATGGTTCTCGTTGGTGTACCTGAATGTCCCGGTCAGGGCCATCAGCCTCGCGCTCGCAAAATAGGCAGTGCCGGCGTCCCAGGAAAGCCTTGCCCATGCCTGCAACATCGATACGACCACGAGCAGGGCGACCAGCGCAGCCACGACTTGCCAGCCTCGCGGCAGGGCGCACAACCCGAGCAAGCTGCGCCGGGCTTCGGCGATCAGCCGCGGCGGTAGTTGCAGCAGAAGGGGGGCGCCGGCGGCCAGGCACGCCACGAAGGCCCCCGCGACCGTCCAATAGCTCAAGTGGCCGCCGATGGCGAGCAGGACCAGGGCGACCGAAAGCAGCGCCTGCCCTGACAGGTAGCTGGTTACCGCCAAACACCAACCACCTCCTGCCGCCTCGAGCCAGCCCCGCCCGAGGAGCAGCCTGGCCAGCCCAAGGCCGAGAGAAATGCAGCAAAGCGTGAGGAAGAGCTCGGCTCCCAACGCATAGAGCACCTCGCCCGGCCCTGGCAGCCCTTGGCCGGCCGCAGCTTTGCCCAGCGTCGTGACGATGCCGGCGAGGCTCTGGGCCTCCCAATACCGCAGGGAAATGGTAAGCGAAGGCCCCAGCAAGAAAGTGGCGGTCACGATCGAGATCCACACGGCGCTGAGAAAGGCGAAGAACCGGCCCCACGGGCGGGCCGCAATCGCTCGCCGAAGGTACGCTACCCCGAGAAGCACGCTCAGAGGCAACAGTGCGAGGGAACCCACGACTGCCACCAGGGCCCGCCAGCCGGCCAGCGGGTCGAGGGCCTCGTCCTCTACCGAACCGGGCAACGCCCGGCCGAGGGCTTGATCCATGCTACCGGTCGCGCGGGCAGCCCAATGATTCACGAGCAGTATCGCCGCCCCGAGCGCCACGAGGAGCAGCGCATAGAGCATCCGCGCCGGGATACGGGCACTCCCCATCGGCCCGTTTCGCCTGATGGGGCTTCCACCTTCCTGAAGCTCCACGCTTTGCACCTCCCGCGGTCGCGCGGCTATGGCAAGAAAGGGCGAGCGAATCAGCCTGGTAACGACGTATCGCTCCAATTTTAGACCATATGGGCAACAACTGCAACGGGCGTAGCTTGCGCTTAGCTTACAGATTCGGGAGGCGCGGGTTGGGGCCCGCAGGATCGGGCCGGCAGCTGGAGGCGGTCCTGGGGGAGCAAGACCCGCGGCCCCCGAATCTGTAAGCTAAGCGCAAGCTACGCCCGTTGCAGTTGTTGCCCATATGGTCTAAAATTGGAGCAATACGTCGTTACCAGGCTGATTCGCTCGCCCTTTCTTGCCATAGCGCGACCGCGCGGGAGGTGCAAAGCATAGAAGCTCAGGAAGGTGGAAGCCCCATCAGGCGAAACGGGCCGTCGGGGAGTGCCTGTGCCGCACGGAGTGCTCTCTATGCGCTGCTCCTCGTGGCGCTCGGGCGGCGATACTGCTCGTGATTGGTTGGGTTGCCCACCGCGACCGGTAGCATGGATCAAGCCCTCGGCCGGGCGTTGCCGGTTTCAGGTGGAGGACGAGGCCCTCGACCCGCTGGCCGGCTGGCGGGCCCTGGTGGCAGTCGGGGGTCCGCTCGCACTGTTGCCCTCTGAGCGTGCTTCTCGGGGTAGCGTACCTTCGGCGAGCGATTGCGGCCCCGCCCGTGGGGCCGGTTGCTTCGCCTTTCTCGGCGCTGAGTCAATCTCAACGTGACCGCCACTTTCTTGCTGGGGCCTTCGCTTACCATTTCCCTGCGGTATTGGGAGGGCCGGAGCCTCGCCGGCATCGTCACGACGCTGGGCAAAGCTGCCGCGGGCCAAGGGCTGCGGGGGCGAGGTGCTCTATGCGTTGGGAGCCGAGCTCTCACGCTTGCAGTTCGGTGGGCTGGCCAGGCTGCTCCTCGGGCGGGGCTGGCTCGAAAGCGGGGCGAGGTGGTTGGTGTTTGGCGGTAACCAGCTACCTGTCAGGGCAGGCGCTGCTTTCGGTCGCCCTGGTCCTGCTCGGCCATCGGCGGCCACTTGAGCTATTGGACAGTCTGGGGGCCTTCGCTGGTGTTCCTGGGGGGGCCTGCAACAACTACCGCAACGGCATATCGCCGAAGCCCGGCGCAGCTTGCTCGGGTTGTGCGCCCTGCCCGCAAGAGCTGGCAAGTCGTGGCTGCGCTGGTCGCCCTGCTCATGGTGTGTCGATGTTGCAAGGGCAAGGCTTTCCTGGGACGCCGGCACTGCCTATTTTGCGAGACACAAGCTGCGATGGCCCTGACCGGGACATTCAGGTACACCGACGAAAACCATCTGGCATTGTCCGGCTTCAATGCCGAGCGGATGCAAGCGGCGGCCTGGCGGCTTTTCGGGAACGGCCCCCACGGCTGCTGTCCTGGTCCATGGCCGGTCCCTACCTGATCTCCCTTTCCCTGATGAGCCACCGTGCGGGGCTGGGGCGGGGGGACGTGGTGTTGGCCATGGCCATTGGCGTTGACCACCACGTCTTTCCTCGATCTCGCCGGGAGACGGCAAGATCAACGTCTTCCGCAGCGGCAACAGCACTGGGCCACAATCCTATGGCTGGTGATGGCCGGACCCCCGAGACGCCGCCCCGCCCTGATGTTGGGGCGGGCCTGCTGGCGAAGGCACCTCGCTCCCCTCTCACCACATACGTCTTTCCGCTGGCACTGCTTTGCGTCGTTGGTGCGTTGGGACAAGGCGGGACCGCGAACGAGACTTTCCGGCTGCGGTTTCGGCAAGCCGTGCCGGACTGGGTTCTCATGGCAGCATTTGCCGCCTTCCCTCCCCTGTTCTATCTTCCCGGAACGAACTGTGCTGGGCAACCTCATGGTACCCGTGCCGCCTATGCCCGGCGAACGACAGGCGCTGGCAGCTTACTTCGAGGACGTGTCGCCGGCCTCGCCGGGACGCGCCGTAATGGCGGGCATCCGGCTGGCCTACCCGTTGTATGCGAGCTTCTTCACTACGGCGTTGTCGCTGGGAACCTTGGGCCCCTGTTCCTGGCTTCCGTGCCGCTATGGCTGGCAAGCGAGGCACGGGGAACGGTGTCTGTTTTCGACCGTCGCGTTCTCGTCGTCGCAAACCTACCATCACGCCGATCCTCGTCGCTGCCGTCCCCGGGTGGCTGGCCTTCGCGCGCCCGACACCATGGCGCGCTCGGGACGGCGGCTCATCCTCGCGGCCTCGATTTCCCTGGTCGTCTGGTTACCCGCCTGGCCATTCGTGCAGGAAAACCGGTACGTTCTGGCAATATGGGGCCTGGTGTTTGTGGGCTCGGCCTACCTGGTGGAGGGAGCGCTGGTCAAGGCGAGACGGCGCTGGGACCGTGTTTTTGCCCTGGTCGTGAGACGTCCTCGTGGCGTTCCTGATCCGCTCGGTCTGCGGCGTGGCCCATACCACCAATCGGCCGGCCGGCGGGGGCCAGCCCGAGTGCCGCGGTATCCCTGCGTCGCGAGATGATCGCAGAGTTGAATTCAGCAGCACCACCCGGCGCACGCATCCTGGTGCTGGCAGCCTACAAATTCATTGTCAGGCCGGACCTGTACCCAGTGCGCTTCCAGCCCGGCCGACCTGCATGCGCTCGGGCTGGCGGCGGCGGCCGGTTAGGGGCCATTTTTTGGGACGCGAGACGAGCTGACAATA
>CAWEHT010000371.1:0-6057 GCA_963808455.1 uncultured Chloroflexia bacterium
TAAGCACGAGCAGCACGTAGAAGGGGAACATGATGGTGATCACCATGCGAATATAGCTGAACTTCACCCCGACCAGCAGACACGACAGCACGATGGCCAGGGCCAGCAGGCCTTGCAACACCGGGCTCTCCCACACAAAGGCGATGAGCGTGATTACCACGATCATCAGCAGCTTCGGGCGGAAGTCCACGCGTGTAAAGAACGAGTCTCGTTCCACCGTCTGAAATTTCATCATTGTCATGCGGCACGCAACTCCTCGGGCACGGCGGCGAAGCAGGCTGCCACCTCTTCGGGCGTCAGCACCGCGTATTCACGCCGGTCCCTCTTGCCCAGCTCCTGAGCCAACAGCACCGCCTGCGGCGGGGTCAGGTACGTAGAACGCAGCAGTTCGGTCGCGTGATAGGCCTGGCGTATGGGGCTGTCCAACAGCACCATCCCCGTGCCCATCACGACCACCCGCTCGGCATACTCCGGCATCAAGTAGAGGTGATGGGTAATCACGATCACCGTCTTGCCCAGGCGATGCAGCTGCCGGCTGATCTCCAGGATATAGCGCGCCCCGCGATAGTCCTGGCCCGTCGTCGGTTCGTCGAAGATGATGATCTCCGGCTTCATGGCCAGGATGGCTGCGATGACCACCCGGGCGCGGTCCCCCTTGGGCAGCGACAAGGGGTGCGCCTCGCGTTGGGCCAGCAACCCCATCCCTTCCAGGCTCTCGACCGTCCGCCGCTCGACCTCGTCGGGCTTGAAGTCAAGGTTGCGCAGCGCAAACGCGACCTCATCGCCGACAGTGGCGTTGAAAATCTGGTTGTCGGGGTTCTGGGCCACGTAGCCGATCCGCCGGGCCAAATCACTCATGGTGAATTCGCGCGCGTCCTTGCCGCCGACCATCACCAGCCCTTCTGTCGGCTCCAGGAGCTTCAAGAAGTGCTTCACCAGGGTACTCTTGCCGGCGCCGTTCTGCCCGATGATCAGGAGGTACTCACCTTCGTGGACGTCCAGCGAGATGCCGTGCAAGGCCTCGGTGCCGTCGGGATAGACGTGTTTCAACCCTCGCACCGACAGCAGTGGCTCACGTCCGGCCACCACGGGCTGCGCCGGAGCCTTAGGAGGGGGGCTGGGTGGGTATGCCGCTGCGAGCGTGTCGAGCTGCTCCAACGCCACATCCAGGCGCACGGGCAACGCTTGCGCTGGCAATCCCTGTTTCTGGATCAGGTAAAATGTGCTGGCCACCTGGGGCGGGCGGAGGTCGTGCGCCTGCAGAAGCTCGATCTGCGAATAGATCCGGTCCGGCTCGCCAACCGCCACCAGCTCGCCGTGGGCCAGCAGCGCCAGGCGGTCGGCGTACTCCGCCATTTCCTCCGCAGCATGACTGGCCAGGACGATCGTCATCCCCAGTTCCCTGTTTAGCTCGCGCACGGTAGCGAACACCTCCTGAGCTCCTACCGGGTCGAGCTGCGACGTCGGCTCGTCGAGCACCAGCAAAGCGGGCTGAGTGGCCATGGCCGCGGCAATAGCGAGCCGTTGTTTCTGGCCACCGGACAGTTCTGAAGGGTGTTTGAAACGAGAGCCCTCCAGGCGCACGGCAGCCAGCACGCGCGGTATGCGAGCCATGATTTCCTCCACGCGAGGTTCAGATTTTCGAGCGGGAAGGCGATCTCGTTCTCCACCGAAGTGGAGATCAGCTGCGTTTCAGGATCGTCAAACACCACGCCGACATGGCGTGCCAGGGTGCTGATGGGATGATCGAGGGTGTCGAAACCGGCCGTGGTGACGCGCCCGAAGAACCTCCCTCCGTAGAACTGCGGCACGATCCCGTTCATTGCCAGGCAGAGCGTTGTCTTGCCGGCGGCGGTCGGCCCGATCAGGCCCAGGATCTCGCCCTTGTGGATCTCGAGGGAGATATCGCGCAGGACAAGGCCGGCCGAGCGCGGGTACATATAAGACACCCGCTCCAGCTTCACGATCGGTTCGCTCCCCATTTCTGCTCCTTATGCGCATGCCTTGCCAGCCGGCGAGGCCGTCTATCACGTGCCGGCGAGGGAAGCCGGCGCCCGTGCGTCCGGGCCGCATCCCTTCCCTCGCCCCGAAACGGACGGCTAGTAGATAGCCTCAGGCGGCTTTACCAGCCCTATCGCGCGGAGGCCGGAGATCACGCCGGTACCGATCACGGTGCCGGTGATGCAACGCATGAGCATCTCGAATGGGACGATAGGGATCAACGAGATCCACACTGCTTCGGGCCAGTTGAACATGAAGTAGGTGATGCAGGATTGGACCAGATGGGTCACCCCGAAGGCGATCCAGGTGCCGACGAAGAGGCCCAGGGCGACCGTGCCCAGGTTCTTGCTGTTGATCCAACGGGCGGCCAGCGTTCGTGTGGGCAAGGCGAAAAGGATGACGGCAGACCAGTCAAGGATAGAGCCCGCGATGGCGACGCCCAGGCCCACCCCATTCTGGGCGATAGCGCGGCCGACAAAGAGCAAAAATGCGACGACGAACACGATGGTCAGCGGTATCCACCACCAGCTGCGCGACTTGTTGGTGAAAGTCATGGCCCCGGCAGTCAGCGGCGCGAGGATTGCACCCAGAACCGTCACGACGGGTATGCCAGCAGTGTGCGGCGCGAGGAAGACGCCCAAGAGCGCGCCGATGCCACTGCCCACGGCGCCACCGATCGGGCCCAACAGCCAGCCAAGCAAAGCCCAGATGCCCTGGCTCAACGGGAAAGTGCCGCCTGAGGCCAGAACTATCGAGAACGGGATGAAAGATAGCGCGGTGACAACTGCCGCCAACACGACGATGTACGCGATCGGCGCCCCGTCGATGTTGGCTCCGCCCAGGAACTTGACCTCGCGTTCCTGGCCGAGAGGGATTTGAGATTGCGCCATGGTCCATGCTCCTTTGCACAGGTCTTGATCGAAATGAGGAAATCCCGCGACACCGGCTGCAGCGCCGGCGCGTTCACCACGACGGACTCGTTTGCTCCTGCTGTGAGGCCTTTCACGCTCCTTTCGCAGGCCGCCGCCTGCACGAATGTGGGGCTGTCAGCCAGGACGCCGGCCGGCTTGTATCAGGAAAGGCACCCTGGCAGGCAACACAAGGCGCAGCATGAAGCCCGCGCCGGGGATGGCAGCCGCAGTCAACGCAAAGCGCGGGCGCCGGCAAGCTCGGAGCAAAAGGGCAGGCAGACAAGGTCAACAAGACCGGACGATGGACAATTGGCATCAGTACCTGGCTGGTTCGTGCATCAAAAGCTTGTTCTGGCCAGACTGGCCAACCACTGATCGCCCTCAAGATAGCACAGGTACACGGCCGTGTCAAGTGCTACTTTACAGGGCGCGTCAGGTCAGCCTTGACGAGTTGGGTCCTTAGTTGTATAGTTAGAGGCAATGCTGGGGATGTCAGGCAGGCACTTCCCTGAGGCACCTTATTACGCGTCCTGCGGGAGCCATATGACAAGCGAAGAGACCGAGGTCGGCCAGCGCATCAAGCAACGCCGCGGGTTGCTTGGCATCACCCTTAGAGAGTTGGCGAGAAGGACCGAGCTGACCGCCGCTTTCCTGAGCCAGGTCGAACGTGGGCAAGCGAACACCTCCATCGGCTCGCTGCGTCGCATAGCCGGCGCGCTCGACACGTCCATCCTCTACCTTCTGGGCGATGATTCGGTTTCCATGCCGCAGCATGTGCCGGTGGTGCGGGCCGGCAGGCGTCTGAAGCTTACTTCACCCGATTCGACAGTCAGCTATGAGCTCCTCACGCCCGACTTAAGCCGCAAGATGGAGGTCATCTGCGGACGGGTCAGCCCGGGCAGCGGCAACATCGCTCATCACCTGCGCGAGCCGACCGAAGAATGGATCTTCGTGATATCGGGCGCTCTCCTGGTCCGCCTGCAGGCCGACGAATATGTCCTGAAGCCCGGCGACAGCATCCATTTCGACGGCGTGCAGCTCAGGGCATTGGAATGCGCGTCCGAGACCGAAGATGTGGTCTGGCTATCGGTGTTTACCCCTGCGGTCTTCTGACCCCGGCACCTGGACAGCCGCGGCCTACTGCATGTGCGGGTAACAGCTTCGGTAGCGGCGCCTGTCTTTCTGACTGCAGTGCAAAGCTCGGGTAAGCGAGCCGGCTTGCGCCGCGGCGAGCCTCTAGCGCATTTGCAGGGAAGGTCTTCGGTAGCAGCCTCTGTCATGCTGAGCGGGTGGAGAAGACAGCCCGCACCGCGGCGGGATGCCAGCGAAGCATCCGTCTCGGTGTCACCGAAAGGGCTCCCTGTTTCCGCACTAGCGACGAAGTCCCCGCAGGGGGAGAATCCGTCTGGGTGTCACCGAAGGGGCTGTCTGCTTCTGCATTCAGGCTTCACGGCAGGCGCGCCACACATATTCCGCCAGGTCGAACACTTTGAGCCTGGAGCGCTCGCGCCGGGCCGCCGCGCTCAACGTGCGCTTGCACTGCTGGCATGGCGTGATCAACATGCGGGCGCTCGTCTCCTCGGCCTGCGCCAGCCGGCGCCGGGCAATCGCAGCGGTGAGCTCCGGATCAACCGCCTCCAGGTTGCCGCCCCCCCCGCAGCACAGTGCCTCCTGCCTGTTTTCGACCATTTCGACCAGCTCAAGGCCGGGGATCGCGGCCAACACACGCCTGGGCGGCTCATAGATCCCGCTGTTCCGGCCCAGGTCGCAGGGGTCGTGATAGGTCACCGCTCCGGGAAGGGGGCCAGGTACGAGGGCATGGTCACCGAGCAACTCCTCCAGGAGCTGGCTGGCGTGCAGCACTCGCAGCCCATGCGCCTCGCCCGGCGCCTCCGGGTACACGTCATGCCACATGTGGTAGCAGGAAGGGCACGTGGTCACCAACGTCGTCGCGCCGAGTTCCCTCACAGCATGCACATTATGATGGGCAACATCCCAGACTTCGCGGCGCAAGCCCATGCCCAGCAAGGGGAAACCGCAGCACCATTCGTCGCCACCCAGGGTCGTGAACAGCACCCCGGCGCGGGCCAGCAGCTGCGACATGGCCTGCGCGATGCCCTGCGCCGCCGGATACAGGCCCGCCACGCAGCCCACGAAGTAGACCACGCCGGCCCCGCGGCGCAGGTTGAGGTCGCCTGATGTGATGTCCACGTCCTGCTGCCACAGCAGGCGCGCTTCCGGCGGCTCACCGGTGAGGTTGTGGGCCCGGCGCAGATTATCGGCCAACCCCAGCAGGGGCCAGCCGGCAGTGATCCCACTTTCGCTGAGACGCGTCCGCAGGTCCAGCCACGCCCGACCGGTGTCGATGCGGGTGGCGCAGACTTCACGGCATCGCCCGCACAGGGTGCACTCGAACACGCGCCGAGCGGTCGCGGCGGATATAGCGCGGCCCTGGGCCGCGTCCAGCGCCGCCGCCATGCGACCGCGGGGGCTGGCCGATTCCCAGCCCAGCTCGAAATAGGTCGGGCATGCCGGGTTGCAGTAACCGCAGCGCGCACAGATCAGGGCCTCTTGCGACAGCGTGGTGTAGAATGAGTCCATCGGTCAGCCGTCCGTGGGCCCGGCCCGGTGGGCCGCTGCCTGGCGCCCTCCGCCCCTGGAAAGGCGCCGCAGCAGCGTCAGCGCTGCCATGCCCGGCTCGAAGACGGGCGGGCAGAGCAGCAGAGGGGGAGCGCAGCACTTGCCGGGATTCATCAGGCCAAAAGGATCGAGCCGCTCCTTTCGGGCCCGGCGCTCTACGAGCTCTCTGCGCCCGTAGGCCCGCCGCAGGTAGGGCGTGTTCCACAACCCCATGCCATAGGGTCGCCCGGCGTGGCGAAAGGCCAGGCGATTGAGCGCGTGGGTAAGGGCCAAGGCCAGCACATATTCCAGGTCCTGGCTCTGATCGCACGGGAAGAGCGACATGACGGTCGCCCATCCGGCCCCGACGACCGTGCCGTAGGTGGCGATCGGCAAATGCTGTGCCTCGCCCAACCGGCCGGCGTCCGCCACGTAGGCAGCAAGGCGGTTGACGGGCAGCCACGACTCCGCCCCCAGAACGCTTGGCCCCGCGCGCTTCAGGCGCAGCGCGTAGAACCGCTCCTCC
>CAWEHT010000372.1:0-15908 GCA_963808455.1 uncultured Chloroflexia bacterium
TTCTAGTGGATTGATTTCGCCGCATCGGGTGACGCCGGGCACAACGCCGATGGAAGAGTCCGATCGGGGAAAAGCGTTGACGCGGGACCTCCAAACCTGCTCCGAGCGTCGAGATCAAATCGTCGGGCACCGAGCCTTCAAGGAACGCGCCCGATGATCCGGGTCACCCAAATCCATCAGCGTGAAGTGGCGCCAGACGCCCTCCTGCAGCACGCCCATGTTCCATGGGCCTGAGACCGAGTCGGAAAACTGCCAGACGATGTGGTAGCCCTCCTCGTTGGTGAACCCCTCGCTGTCGGCCAGTACCAGGATCGCATCTCCGCGCTCCCACAGCTTGGTTCCCCGTCCATGCGGTGTTGCAGCGCCAGCGCCGCGGCCGCAATCGCAGCCGATCCCCGGGATGACCGCCCGTCAGTGCCCCAGCGAGAACATGAATCCCACCGCGACCGGCCGTTTGCCCTCCTGCATCAACTTGCGCGTCACGTTGTCGATGGCCGCAATGTGGGCATCCACCGCGTGGCGCAGGCCAAAGCTGTACGCCAGCAGCGCCGTCCCCAGCAGCAGCGGATAGTGCGCGAGGCAAGCACCGCCCACACCCACGCGCCCACGTTGAAGGCCAGCAGGATCCCGTAGATCCCCACCACCTTGCCGCGCACGCCGCTCGCCGCATCGTTGAATAATTCCTTGAATCTGGTTTGCATGACCTGTCTTTCCAGTAAAAACCTTCGAGCGACCACGACTCACGGAAGGCACTCTCCCGTCGGTAGCACGAATCTAAAAAACGTAGTATTCTGAAATCTCTCCCCGTCCTTACCCGAACATCCCGTCCGGCCAAGGCTCGCCGAGCAAGTAACACGATTATAGAACGCGTACTATCGGCGCGGCCATGCAACCCGCGGCGCAACCAAGAAAATGGGCCCTTTCGCATGATAAATCGCTGGTTTTCCGCTTGCCCGGTAACGCTGCTGTTCCTCTCATTCACGGTGTTTGCGCAGAACCCGCAGGGCCACCCGGTCGCCACGAGTGATAAGGCTTATCCGCCCCAGCTATCGGGAACGGTCGTTGACGCCTCCGGCGCGGTGATTGCCGGTGCCGCCGTGCAGGCCCGAAGCGCGAACGGTACTGTACAAAGAACGGCACAATCGGACAGGAACGGCTCCTTCATTCTTTCTGGACTCGCGCCAGGGAATTATCGGCTCGTCATATCGAATCCCGGTTTTGAAACCAAAGAAATCCTTGTCACCGTCAGGGCAGACCGGGGCGCCGGCCCCGTTGCGCATCCCTCTGGCAGTGGGCTCCGTGAGCACCATCATCAACGTGCAGGGCAGGAAGGTCTTCAACGCGGCCTTGACGTTGTCGAGCTTGGCGCCCTGCATGGACCCCGACGTATCCACGACAAGAAAGATGTTCGTCTTGCGTCTGGTCAGCAGCGAGACGTTCTGGACCACCGAGACCACGTCGGCGGATGGCAGTTGCAGCGTGGTCTGCGGTTCCGTGGGATTGACGCCGTTGGCGCTGGTGAGCGGCGAAGCGGCCCCGTTGAGCGGGATGCTCAGATCGGTGGGGCGATAGCCGGCGGTCAAGATCTGGTTTTGCACGTCCTTGCTGGTAAGGTAGTCGCGGAAGCCCTGGAACGTGCGGCGCTGGTTGGCGGTCACGCTGGGCAACTCGAGCAGGGCCAGGGGATGGTCATCCCATAGCGTTCCCTCTGTGGGATAGAGCGCGACGAGCCGGCCGGGGGTCATGCCGAAGGCGCCCGTGTTGAAGGCGACGACCAGCTGCTCGGAGACCACAAAGGCGTTCAGCGATTTCGGGCCATCCTGGGCGGCCCGCTTGATAGTGTCCAGCTCGCCTTCGCCGTAAAAGTGCACGGTCTTCTCGACCGCCGTCACAAAAGCCACCGTCTTGGGGTCTTGCGCCTGCGCTGCGGTCAGATTGCGCTGCACGCCTGCTCCGGCGTAGAACTCGGCCAGCGTGGCCAGCAGCCCGCTGGCAAAGCTGGTGCTGGAATGGCTCCACTTGAAGCCGGGGTCCTGGCGGGCGCGATCCTGCAGCGAAGTCCAGCCGACCGGTTGGTCCGGCCAGCCCAGGCTCTTGGCCGAATCCTCCCAGGCGGCAATGACGATGGGCGTGATCGCGTAGCGCACCGACTGGTCGGCCAAAGTTGTCGGGAGCTGGCCCGGCTCGACTTTCTGGCTGGCGGCCCATTTGCGATTGAGCTGGTCGAGCCACAGCGAAGAGTCGGGGGTCATGGCCTGGAACGAGGGCGTCGCCAGGGCCTCGGCTACCATCTCGTCGGGTGCCATGCTGACGACCGTGATCTTCTCCGACTGCCCATCGGGTGTGCGCAGGCCCCTGGCATTGAACTGGTCGGCCAGGTTCTGGATCAGGGTCGCCTTCTCTGGTGAAGTGGCGACGGTCAGGGTTGCCAGACGGGGATCGATCGTGGCGTTGGCGGTGGCCGCGGCGTTCGTCCCACGGCCGGCCTTGATCAGCAGATAGCCCGCCACGGACGCCAGACAACATGCAACGCACAAGACCGCGACCACCGCCACAATCGGCCCACGCCGCCTTCGGGTCTGCCTTCTTGTCGGCCGCATTCCCATGAAACACACCCCCACGTCGATAGCCGGTAGTCACCGTTCGTTGTCTGACCGCCTCGACCAACTCTTGACTACCAGCTGCCAGTTCGAAACCGGTCCAACGCTGGATACTATTGTGAGATATTCAGCGCATACCAGCGCAGCAGCGCCTGGAGCACGTCCCGGCTGGGCGAATCCATGCGGGTCGTCCGCGGCACCACGCCCTCCACCCCCTGGTTTTTCCAGCGTGTGAAAAGACTGTCGCCCTGGGTAACGTCGATGCCTGCGGTTACCGGGCGCAGGCCGGCCTGCACGGCCGCCTTCTGGACGTCCGATGAAAGCAGGTAGCTTTCGAATTGCAGCGCGGCGTCTTTCTCCGCTGCCGTCGTCTCGGGCCCCATCCAGACCGTAAACGGGAAGTCAAACCAGGTGACGTATTCGGGGTAATAGATGTGCAGCGGATCGTTCCAACGTTCCTGGATGCCCTGCATATTGGCCAGCAGATCACTTTCCAGTAACAGGCCGCCGTCGCCCTGCGAGTAGCCGAAGAGGGCGAAATCCTGGGCCGTATACTCGCTGCCGCCACTCACATCGGTGACTGAACCCATGACCTCCTTCAGCCATTGCTGGAACTTGGGGTCGGTCACATCGGCCACCGAGATATCCGTCTTCTGGTAATACTCGCCAGCCGCCGCGACCATAGCGGCGAGGCCGCCGACATTGCTGTTCGGGTTGGGCACGACGAGCTTGAAGAAGCCCCATTCGGCTTTGCCGCCGAGCTGCGGCCAACCGCCTTTGGCAGTGGCCGCGTCATGGATCGTCTGCCAGCTGATGCCGTTGCCGAAGGTATTGATGCCGCTGGCGAAGGTCTTGCTGAGCACATCGGCCCGGCTCTGGTAGACGCCCCAGACGAACAACGAGAGGGCCACCGGGAGCCGCGATACTCGCCATCGCTCAAGAAGACGTCCCGTCCCAGCCGGTCTTTGTATGAAGCGTTGGCGAGCTCGACCAGGTAGCGGCTGTCAGGGATCCAGGCGGTGGGGAAGGTGCTGTCAAGCTGTTGCAGCTGCTGGGGCGTCAGCTGATCGCGCGTCTTGGTGCCAAGGCTGCCGAATTCGTCGCAATCGTACTTGCCGAGCGCCGTCAGCCCGTCCATGGCGATGATCTGGACGTCGATGGGCTGGCCGTCTTGCTTGTAGCCGCCCTGGTCGAACTGTGCGGCTGCGGCCCGCACCCAGGGCTCGACCGGCAAGGCCGTCAGGATGCGCACCTCGACGGGCCCCGTCGGCGTGGCGACGAGAGGCTGCTGCTTGCCCGGCCCAAGCTGCCCGTAAGCCAGGCCGCCGCATACCACCAGAAGCACGATGCCCAGGATCATGAAGAACACTGCCTGGGTGCGCCGGCCGCCGCGGCCGGCGGCGATCCAGAAATAAAGGGATAAGCCGAGGGCAACCAGGGCAGCCAGCAGGCTGCCGACAACAGGCGCCAGATTCATGCCGGTCTCCTCCATCCAGATTAGAAGGTGGTTACTTGGGCGGCGCTGCATCCGAAGGGGCTGCTGGCTCGGCCAGACCGAGGCGAGCCTTGCGAGCCGCAAGCTGGTTTTCCAGGTCCCTGCGTTTCAGGACCTCCGGCGTTTCGCCGTGCGCCAGCGCGCGCTGCTCCAAATCCCGGATCTGCGCCTCGGCCTGGGCCAGGCGCCCGCGGATCGAGCCAATCGTGCGGGCGACATCCGCAGAGCGCGCGCCGGCCAGGTCATCCAGGGCGGCGCCCGTGTCAGTAGCCAGCCGGCGCGCCCGCGCCACTTCGACCAGCCCGCTGACTTCGGGTTCGCTGTGCTGCAAGGCAAAGAGCCGGGCATCGAGCCGCGCTTTGGTTTCCTGGAGCTCGTGGAACTGCCCATCGAGGCGTTCCACCTGTTCCGTCAACCTGGCAGCCGTCGCACGCGTCTGGTTGAGCCGGTCCTGGGCGGCCAGCGCGTCCTCTTGCAACCCTGTGCGCAACAGCGTGTCCAGCTCCTGATCTTGCTTCACAAGAAGGGCCTGCTGCTCGTCGCTGCGCCGCCGCATCTCCGCCAGGTCCGCCGCTAATGCCCCGAGTTGGCCGGTCAACTCGTTTTGCATGCCTTGCAGCTCGCGGATGTGTTGCTGAAAAACAGCTGTCCCATTCGACTCGAGCGCCTGGTCCACCAGGCGGTTCAGGTCCGCGGACAACAAGAGCTGCACCTTCTCAAGCAGGGACGCCATGACGACTGACCCCTTTCGGAGCTCCCGCTCAGCCCTGCCCGGCCGCGAGCCCCAGCCGGGCCTTGCGAGCTGCCAGCTGCGCGTCGAGCTCATGCTTGCCGAGGACATCGTCCATCTGTTTGTCGAGGTTGGCAGCGCGCATTTCCGTCTCGGCCGAAACGTGGTCGAGGCGCTCGCGAATGGAATCGGCGATACGCGCCACGTCCGCATCGCCCGAACCCGCCAGATCGTCCAGCGATTTCATGGTGCGAGCCGCGGTTTCTTTCGACTTGGCCAGGTCGAGCAGGGATTGCAGCTCGTCCTTCTGCTGCTTGATGGTGGTCAGCTTGGCCTCGAGCTTCAGCCGGGCATCCATCAGGTTCTGATATTCGCCTTGCATCTGCTCGAGCTGCTGGTTGTACGTATCGGCCAGGCGCCGGCTGGAATTGAGCTTGCTTTGGGCGGCCATGGCCAGGTCATCGTGACCTTCTTTGAGGAACACGTCGATGTTCTGGTCCAATTGGTCCGCACCGGCCTTGGCCTCGTCGTACTTGCGCTTCAACGTCTTGACGTTGCCACCCACCGTCGCTACCGCGTCCTGAAGGTCCGCCAGGTTGTGCTCGACCTCGCGGATATAGGCTTCGATAACGGCGATCGAGTTCTGCTTGAGCGCCTGATCCACCATGGAGTGCAGGTTGGCCGAGATCAACAACTGAACTTTTTCGATCAGTGACGCCATGCGATTGCCTCCCCTGTTGGATGGATGTACTGAAGAACTAATCGACCCCTACCACTTATGATAACACGAGTTGCGCCAGACGCATGACAGCGATCCGACGGCATGCTGACATTGCCCGGCGCCCACCGGCTCGCGCCCCGCCGTTGCCGCGACGCCGGCGCATCGTGACCCAATGCCCGCGAACGTGCGAGCCTCAGCCGGTGACCAGCTTGTACCCACGGCCGCGCACCGTCAGGAGATAGCGTGGGTTGTTGATATCGGGCTCGATTTTCTGGCGCAGCCGGCTGACAAGCTTCTCGATCCGTGCATCGTCAACCTCGTCGATGTATTCTTCGCCCCAGACTGCCTCCACGACGTCGTACTTCGAACGAATCTTGCCCGCGTGGCCGAAAAGAAGGAGCAACAGGCGGTATTCCAGGTTGGTGAGGGTAGGGAGGGGCTTGCCATCGATCCATGCCCCCCCGCTTTCGGCGTCAACCTGCAGCGCGCTCCTGCCGTCGCGCCTCGAGACGTGCAGGCGCCGCACATATTCGCCGAAGGCCCGAGCAAAAAAGTGCCGCTCGGGGCCGGTCCCGACGATCAGGTGTTTGTCCGTCACCGATGCCATTTCCGGCGGGTCTTCTTCAACGCCGGCGTTCACCAGGCCAAGCAAGGCATCCTGCTCGGGGCCGGCCAGATCTTCCCAGATCCTGCGACATTCGGCGTGCAGCGTCACGTCGTGCGCCAGAATCTCGGTTGCCCGGCGATGGATGATGGCATCTTGAGAGAGGTCGCGCAGCGCCGCCCCGGTGATCTCGCCCAGGACGTGGCACACGGCAGAGGCCAGGCCCGGATGGCCCCCGGCCCACAGGCGGATGAAGGCCAGGTCATTGGCGCTGAAAGTCGCACCTGTGCCGGCGGCGTAGCCCGCCGCGAAGGCGTTGGCCTCGTCTTCGTCGAGCGGCGTGAGGTAATGGATCGACGAGGCGAACATCTCGTCGAACTCGGCGACGTCGCCATCGTCGCGGATCTGCGTCAGCCGGCCGTTGGTGGCCGTAATGTAGGTCAGGCCTTGCAGGTGGCGGTCCTTGAGGGCCCGCAGATTGAGGAAGACGCGCCCATCGATCCGGGCCAGCGGGCCGTCGAGCTCGTCGAGCAGAAAGACCACACGCTGCGGCAGCTTTTCGCCGATGACGCCCATGGCCTGGGCGAAGTGCAACGGCACGGCAAAGCTGCTGGTGGGCGATACCAGCCCTTCGTAATCGGCCTGGACATTTTGCAGGATGTCGTCTGCAACCGGACAGCGCCGCAAGGCTTCGAGCGAGCAACGCAGCGTCAGCTCGTAAAACGCCTGCTCGGTACCTTCCACCATCTGGTTGAAATCGACGAAGATGAAGAGGTAGTCATCCTTTTGGGCGCCGAGATGCTCGGCCTGCACCGCGGGATCGGTGAGGGAACGCAAGAGCGCCGATTTGCCCAGGTTACTGACGCCGACTACCGACAGGCAGCGCATCTCGCGGACCGCGGCAAACAGCGCGGCCCGCTCGGCCTGGCGTGGCAAAAGGACAGGAAGGTGGGTGTCATCCCGCATCAGGACCGGACAACTCCTCGGCAACCGGCACGGTAAAATAGAAGGTGTTGCCCTGACCCTGGGCACTCGTGACGCCGGCCTGGCCGCCGTGCGCTTCGATCAGGCGCTTGACGCTGGCCAGGCCCGGCTCCGCACCAACCGGGCGGTGCGTGATACCCGCCTTGACCGGATGAGAAGGTTCCCAGACGTGCGGCAAATCCTCGACCGGGATGGCGGAGCCCTCGTCGCTGACCTCGGCGCGCACCATCCCACCTTCAGCAGTACGCAGGCGCACGCAAATGGTTGCACCGTTCGGGCTCAGCTGGATGGCATTGCCGACGAGGTTGTCCAGGGCTTGCTCCAGGAAGTGCACGTCGCCGCGCACCCTGGGGAGTTGCGCATCGGCATCGAGCTGAAACCGCACGCCGGCCAGGCTGGCCAGCTCGCGGGCCCTTTGGATCGCGGCCCGTGCGACGGCGGTCAAGTCGTGACTGCCCAGCGTGAGCCGAACCGGCCCGGTTTGGGTTGGGGAGATCGCGTCGTTGAGGAGGCGGATGGCGCGCCCGGCGCTCCTCGCTATCTTGTCGAGGGCCCAGGATTGCTCTGCGTTGAGCGGTCCGATCTGGCCGTCGAGCAAAAGGCCGGCGTATCCCTGAATTTGGGCCAAAGGGGTGCGCAGGTCGAAGGCGATCGATTTCAAGAGCTCGTCCTTGCCTCGATCGAGCGCCCTTAGCTCATCGACCGTCGCTTGCAGCTCGGCGGCCTGCCGTTGGGCATCGGCAAACAGCTGCGCGTTGGCCACGGCCGCGGCCGCCTGGGTAACGATCGTCAGCACGATGCCCGTCTGGTCGGCGAACGCCTGGGCTACCTCGACGTCGTCGCTCGTGAAGGCCGCGGTCCTTTCGCAGTCCACGTTGAGCACGCCGATCAGGTCCGCCTGGGCCCGGCGGGCGCTGCCGGGCGACCAGATCGGCGCGCCAATCCAGGAGCGGGCGATATCCCGGTTTCTGATGGCCAGCCAGCGCGGGTCCTCGCGAGTGTCCGGGATACTCAGAGCGCTGCCCGTTTCGACCATGAACGCGAGCTTGGCATCCTGGCCGGCGTCCCAGGCTTGCCCGATGAGCTCGGCCTCCGCCGGATGGCCGTGGCTGGCGATGATGCGCAGGGCGGCGCCGTCGAGCAGGCTGACCGTGCATCCGCGGCAAACGATGACCTGGCGCAGCAACCGCAGCAGCCGCGTGAGCATGGTCCTGATCGCCGGCCCGCCCAACATGGCCATGACCCGGGCGGAGCTGGCGGGCGAGGAGGGGCTCGTCCGGGCCAAAGTGGGCGACGGCCGCACGACCTGCGGCACCTGCAGCAGCGTCTCGGCCAGACGCCGGGCATGTTGCTCTTCGGCGAGGAGGCTGAGGCTGTGGATCATCATGCCGAGCTGGCTGGCGAAGAAGCCGAGCAGGTGGAGGTCTTCGCTGGAGAAGGGCGCTCCGCCGCCCTTGTTGGCCACGCGGAACAGGCCAAGGACATGGGCTTCGGCGGCCCCTGCCGGATCGCGGTGGGCTACGGCAGCCAGCAACACCTCGCGTTCGTCGAGGTCCCGCGCGATGGCAGGGTCGGCCAGGCCGGCGTGGGCCGGGTCGCCCAGGCGCAGCACGCCGGAATCCGGGAGGTGGCTCAGGAGCGCCGCGATGTGTGAAGCGGGCAGGGCGCAGAGGGCCGCGACCTGGTCGTCGCTCAGGCCGATGGCCGGGCGAACAGCCTGCCAGCGCCCGGTCGCCTGGTCGAGCAGGAGCATGGCACACTGGCCGGCGTCCAGGAGCGTGGCGAGCTCGGTCACGGCGGCGACGCAGAGCCGGCCCAGGTCGCGCTCGGCTCCCAGCCGCGCAAAGACCGCCCGCAACGCCTCGAGCGTGGGCAAGAAAGTCGTAGAGGTTACCTGATCGGAAGGCCCAGCCAACTCAACACCGCCGGCGGCTTTCAGTCAGCGCGCTGCCGCCCGCGCCCGCCCCCGAAAGGAACCGGCCGGAGTCCCTGTGGGATCGTGGGCGTTATCTGCGTCCCGTTTTTTTGCCCGGCCTGCCGCCCCCCGGCTTGCCGCCGGCCATGGCGGCCACCGGGCTCTCACGTTTCGGCTGGGGCGCGGCCGCCCCAGCCGCGCCGGCCTCTCCCGCCTTGCCCTGGTCGGCCCGCATGTGGCAATACTTGTACTTCTTGCCGCTGCCACACCAGCATGGATCGTTGCGCCCGGGGCCCTTGGACGTGCTGCGCGCCGGCTGAGCGCGCCCGTCGCCATCGCCGCGATTGGTTTGTATCTGCTGCACGGGGATGGGCGCCGGCCGGGCCACGAGCTGGGCATGATAGACGGTAGAGACGATGTCGCGCGAGATGGACGCCAGGAGCTCCTGGTACATCTCGTGTGCCTCTTTCTGATAGGCCACGAGCGGGTCGACCTGGGCGAAGGCACGCAAGCCAATCCCCTCACGCAGCTCATCCAGGTCGGTCAGGTGGCGCACCCAGCGGGAATCCACGGCGTGCAACATGATCAGGCGTTCGAGCTGCCGCGTGATCGCCGCCCCGAGCGCCTGTTCCTTGGCGTCATAGGCACCCGTCGCGAGATCGATCAGGTGCACCTCCAGCTCGTCCGGCCGCCACCCGCGCCAATCCTCGGCGGCCTCGCCCTTCGGCAGCGGAAAGATCTTGGCGACCTCCGCGGCCAGGCTGGCCAGGTCCCAATCGACGCGATCCCCCTCGGCCGTGAACTGGCTCACCAGGCTGCGCAGCTCGTCCTCGATCATGCCCATGATGGTGGGCTGCATGCTCGGCTCGCTCATGATCTGGCGGCGCTGGACGTAGATGATCTCGCGCTGGGTGTTGACCACGTTGTCGTACTCGAGGACGTGCTTGCGGATGTCGAAATTGTAGCCTTCCACCCGCACCTGGGCGCTCTCGATGGCTTTGCTGATCAGGTTGTGCTCGATGGGCATGTCGTCTTCCATGCCCAGGCGCTCCATCAGCCCCGCCACGTTCTGGCCACCGAACCGCCGCATCAGCTCGTCTTCGAGCGAGATGTAGAAGCGAGAGGAGCCGGGATCTCCCTGGCGCCCGGAGCGGCCACGCAGCTGATTGTCGATGCGGCGCGCCTCGTGGCGCTCCGTGCCCAGCACGTGCAAGCCGCCCAGGCCCACCACTTTCTCGCGGTCCGTTTCGCAGGCGGCCTTAGCCTTGGCCAGAGCTTCTTGCCAGGTGGCGTCCCCCTCGATGACCGCAGTCAGGTTGACGCCGTCGCGGCGCAGCCATTCGCGGGCCAGGCCCTCGGCGTTGCCGCCCAACAGGATGTCGACGCCGCGGCCGGCCATGTTCGTGGCGATGGTCACCGTGCCGGAACGGCCGGCCTGGGCGATGATGCCCGCCTCCCGTTCGTGCTGTTTGGCGTTGAGCACGTTGTGCGGCACGCCCTTGCGCTTCAGCAGCTCCGAGAGCATCTCGGATGTCTCGATGGCGGTCGTCCCGACGAGCACCGGGCGTCCTGCCTTGTGCAGGTCGGCGATCTCGTTTACCACGGCCCGGAACTTGGCCGTTTCCGTCTTGTAGATCTGGTCGGCATAGTCCTCACGGATGACCGTCCGGTGCGTGGGGATGACCACGACGTCCAGGTTATAGATCTTGCCGAACTCTTCCGCTTCCGTGAAAGCCGTGCCCGTCATGCCGGCCAGCTTCTTGTACATGCGGAAGAAGTTCTGGAAGGTGACCGTGGCCAGCGTCAAAGATTCGCGCTGGATGCGCACCCCTTCCTTGGCCTCGATGGCCTGGTGCAGGCCTTCGGAAAAGCGGCGCCCGTACATCAGGCGACCGGTGAACTCGTCCACGATGATGACTTCGCCGTCTTTGACGATGTAGTCGCGGTCGAGATGGTAGAGCACCTGCGCTCGCAAGGCGTTATCCAGGTAGGGGGTCAGCTCGTAGTGCTCGCTGTCGTAGAGGTTTTGTCCCGAGTGTAACCCCAGCGTGCTCTCGACGCGGCTGATGCCATCCTCGGTGAGCGTGACGATGCGTTCCTTTTCTTCGACCGTGTAATCGCGCTCGGCCTGCAGGCGGCGGACGATCTGCGCGAACTTCGCGTAGTTCTCGGAAGATTCCTGGGCCTGGCCGGAGATGATGAGGGGCGTGCGGGCTTCATCGATGAGGATATTGTCAACCTCGTCGACGATGGCGTAGTAGAGCTCGCGCTGCGCGCACTGGGCCGGGTCTTGCACCATATTGTCGCGCAGATAGTCGAAGCCGAACTCGTTGTTGGTGCCATAGGTGATATCGGCCTCGTAGGCGTCACGGCGGCCGACGGGGCGCAGATGCTGGTAGCGATCGTCGAGCGATTGGTAGTCCGGATCGAAGAGGAAAGAGCCCAGTTCGGGGTTGGCGGCCGCGGACTGGATGACGCCAACGCTGACGCCCAGCAGGTGATAGACGGCGCCCATCCACTGGGCGCCGATCTTGGACAGATAGTCGTTGGGCGTCACCAGGTGCGCGCCGCGGCCGGCCAGGGAATTGAGATAGAGCGAAAGGGTGGCGACGAGCGTCTTGCCCTCGCCGGTTTTCATCTCGGCGATCTTGGCCTGGTGCAGCACCACGCCGCCGATGAGCTGCACATCATAGTGGCGCAGCCCGATGGCACGGGTGGCCGCTTCACGCACGGCGGCGAAGGCGCGCGGCAGGATCTCGTCCATCGCGGCAGCTTCCGCCTTCACCAGTTCCCTGGTCAGGCGGTTCACCTCGGCTTTCAACGGCGCCTGGATGGCCGCATCGGTCTCGGCCTGCCATTCGGCGCGCGCCTGGGCCAGCTCCTGGTCGAGATCGCTGACCTGCTCGCCGATGTATTTACGGAAACCCGCGGTCTCGGCACGCAGGTCGTCGTCGCTCATGGCCGCGAATTCGGGCGCCAGCTCGTTGATCTTTTGCACGATAGGCTGCAGGCGCTTGACTTCCCGCACGTTGGCGTCGCCAAGAACCGCACGTACAACGTTCTTGAACATTCAGTACACCTTGAGTCGAACCAGACTCTTCAGACGATTCGTGGTTCGAGGCCGCCGCCCGGGCGAACCTCGCAAGTCTTATGGCTACCATTATACCATAGCGCGAAAATCGGGCGAAAGAATGATATAATTCACAGGGCCGATCAATGGAGGGGCGCCATGTTGACGCGATTGAAGGCAAATGGCTTCAAGAACCTTGTGGATGTGGACATCCGCTTTGGGCCGTTCACGTGCGTGGCCGGGGCCAACGGTGTGGGGAAGTCGAACCTTTTCGACGCGATCATGTTCCTGAGCGCGCTGGCCGATAAGTCGCTGGTGGACAGCGGCAGCATCGGTTAGAGCCGAGGAAGGGCGGGCCTCCGACATCCGAAGCCTGTTTCATCGGGTCGGCGACGAATACGATGAGCTGATGTCGTTCGAGGTCGAAATGATCGTGCCCCACGAGGGGTGGGACGACCTCGGCCAAAAAGCCGAGGCCAGCATAACGTTTCTGCGCTATGGCCTGGCCCTGAGCTATCGTGCTGATGACTCGCTCCGTTCCTCGGGAGTGCTGCAGATAACGAAGGAAGAACTCTCACACGTCAATCTTGGCGAAGCGCGCGAAGCCCTCGTCTTCCAGCACTCCGCAAAGTGGCGCCGGTCGGTGGTTCGCGGCCGGCGGACGTCGCCCTTCATTTCCACCGAAGAAGATGACAGCGCACGGGTAATCAAGCTGCATCAAGATGGCCGATCCGGCAGGACCCTGTCCAGGCTGGCGGCGAATCTGCCCCGGACCGTCCTCTCGAGTGCGAACGCTGCCGAGAATCCAACAGCTCTGCTGGCACGCCGTGAGATGCAGTCCTGGCGTTTGCTTCAGCTGGAGCCGTCCGCTCTCCGCAGGCCGGACGATTTCAAGGCACCGGCGCGCCTTGGCAACGACGGCGCTCATCTCCCTGCAACCCTATATCACCTGGCGCACGGTCGCCCCTCAATCCAGCCTTCAGCGCAGGCCGCTGACGATCGCGCAACGACAAGACTGCGCAGGTGTACGCCCAGGTGGCCAACCGCCTGGCGCAGCTGATAGACGACGTGTACACCGTGCACGTAGACCCCGACGAGAGGCGCGAGCTGCTGACGCTGTACGTGACCGGACGCGATCACACGGCCCATCCGGCACGCGCCCTTTCTGACGGAACCCTGCGTTTTCTCGCCCTGGCTATTGTGGAGCTGGACCCTGAATCGCAGGGGTTGCTGTGTTTGGAAGAACCGGAGAACGGCATCCATCCGGAGCGCATCCCCGCGATGCTGCGGCTGCTGAAAGATATCGCGGTAGACCCGAGCGAGCCCGTGGGACCTGACAACCCCCTACGTCAGGTTATCGTCAACACTCATTCACCCGCGGTGGTCGCGCAGGCACCGGATGACAGCCTGCTCGTAGCGGAGCTGCGTGAGAATGTGCAGCAGGGCAAGCGATTCAGTCGGGTGTCCTTCGCAGCCTTGCCCGACACCTGGCGGGAAAAGGCTCCGAAGGCACGAACACGGTGTCCCGCGGCAAGTTGCTGGCCTACCTGAACCCGATCCCCCCTCCGGAGCATGAGGTTGGGCAGCGGCGCGTGGCAGATCGCAGTGACCTGCAGATGCTTCTCCGTTCCGCGGATCAAGCTTCCCCTGGCACCTCATGAAGCTGTTATCCTACACCCTGCTGTCAGACGGGCCTGCCGATCGTGCGCTCTTGCCGATCCTCACCTGGTCGCTCGCACGCGGCGTGCGCCTCCTCCGCGATCCAGCCGGCGTGGGCCGACCTCAGGCGGCTGCCGAGGCCGCCGCGCAGATTGGCCGAGCGCATCGCGCAGGCCGCCAGCCTTTACCCGTGCGACATACTTTTCGTGCACCGGGATGCCGAGAGGGTCCCCTTTGAAAAACGGAGCGAGGAAATCCGGCGGGCCGTTGATGAGGCGAGAGCGGGCCAGGCACTGCCACCCCACGTGCCTGTCGTGCCCGTGAGGATGCAGAGGCGTGGCTCCTCTCTGATGAGATGGCTATTCGACAGGCGGCCGGCAACCCTAACGGACAGGAAAAGCTCGAACTCCCGATCCTGGGCAGGCTGGAAGGTGTGCCCGATCCGAAGGAAATGCTGCATGCGCTGCTCGCGCGACGCAAGCGGTCTCAGGGGGCGCAGGCTCCGTCAGCTGGATCTCGGTGCTTGCGCCCTGCGTGTAGCTGACCTGATCACCGATTACTCGCCTCTGATGGCCCTTCCGGCATTCCAGTTGCTGCAAAGCGCGATCCGAGAGGTCGTTCGCTCTGCCCCTGATCCTGGATGACCAGTCCCACCTGGTTGTGGTGCGCCGGACTACCTGACCGGCTCCCCGGGCTCGCGCTCGGCCAGCTGCCGTTGGGCGGGCGCGTTCGGTCCAGCCGGCTGCCGAAGGCCATCCAGGCGATCCTGACCAACTACCGCGGGGCCAACGTCTCCAGCTCCAGCATCCCGGAGGCGGCCGTTCCCGACGTGCTGGTCAGGCTCGGGCACGCGGCGGCGAGCCTGGGGCGCATGCCGCACGGGGGGCCGGCGCCGCGCCCGTGTCCGGCGGCTGGCTCAGGCTCTGGAACAGCAGGGCCGGCTGCTGGAGGTGCTCGGCAAGAGGAGCGCGAACTGTGGTCGCGACGCTGCCCCCTGACGGCCGGCCCTCGTCCAGCGCCAGAGAGGAGATGGATGGCGAAGCGTCCCCAGTGAAGGAGGTCGAGAAGGAACGCAGAAGCGTTAACCAGGACGCCGGCCGGAAGGTACCTCATCAAAGTGCTGGGGTCCGTGATGGAGAGCCGGCTTCGCTACCGGTTCTTTGGCCCGATGCCGATCCTGAGAGCCGCCGGCATCCCGCCGGGAGGATCGGTGTTGGAGGTGGGGTGCGGCACCGGGTTCTTCACCCTACCGGCGGCCCGGCTGATCGGCGATCAGGGACGCCTTGTTGCCATGGACGTGCTGGCGGAGCCGGTCGATTTCGGTGTCGCGGAGGGTGCAGGCGGCCGGACTGAGAAACGTCGCGTCGTCAAGGGCGATGCGGCGGATACCGGCCTGGAAGGCGGGGGCTTCGACGGGTGCTGCTTTTTGGCGTGATCCCGGCGCCCGGGCTGCCCTTGACCAGGCTGCTGCCCGAGATGCACCGCGTCTTGAGAACGGGAGGGACCCTGTCAATCTGGCCGCCCGTCCCCGGCTGGTTGCCGGGATCGGTCGTGCAATCCGGGTTGTTTGCCCTGGCCGGCAAGCGGAACGGCGTGCACAATTTCAGGCGATGCTGAGCGGACCCATATCGAAAACCGGATGGCCTTGCCTTTAACGTCTCATCCTTCCCAGAGAATATGCTATAATCCTCCCCGGGGGAAACACCACCCCACAGGCGGCATCCCGGGGCAAAGCGGTTCTTCAGATAGCCTGCGCTCGCCGCGCCCGGCTCTGGACGGCCCCCCCGGTCACGCCAGGGGCCGCGTCGTTATCCTTCCCGATGGGCGCTCCGGCAACCGTTCTACCGTGGATCCAGCGCTTCGAGGCGCGGGTGACGGCGAGGAGGGGGAACTTGCCTGGCACATCCGGCAGCATCGCGGCCATCCGGCCGAATTGCCTCGTCTCCGGCCCCTATTTCCCTGAGCCGATCCAGGTCCTGATGGTCGTGCCCATGGGCGCCTCCATCAAGCTGATCGGCAAGAGTTGCGCACCGGCTCTCCACGAACCCGTGCTTTCCGCCGAGCAGATCGAGTCCCTCCAGATCACACCCGAGACGGAGCCTTTCGACGGCGACGCCGGCCGCTTCCGGC
>CAWEHT010000373.1:0-23521 GCA_963808455.1 uncultured Chloroflexia bacterium
ATGTGCCCCACAGCAAAAGCGATATCGCGATGGCCCCCGTGGCAAGAGCCGCAGAAAGGGCCGAGCAATGAAGTCCGAGCAACATCAGCAGCAGGATCGCCACTGGCTCCAGGAAGGCAACCACCTGCCAGCCCCAGGCCAGGAGAAACAAAGGGATGTTAGAGCCCAGGCTGGCGAACATGTTTTTCGAGAAACCTTCCCAGACCTCACCGAAATTGCGGTACATCCTGCAAGTTACTGTGCTTTGCCCATCGGCCAGTCGCCAGCGGAGGCCTGCCGCTTTGACCCGCTGACCCAACGCGATATCATCGACCACTTCCTGGCGCACGGCCGCGTAGCCCCCGACTTGCTGATATGCGGAGCGCCGGAAAAGCATGAACTGGCCGATGGTCGAAGACAGCATGGGCATACGCACCCGATAGGCCAGGGCCAGCGGTAGAAACGCGAAGATGCTCCAGGCGATCATGGGCACCACGAGTTGCTCGGGCCAGGACACCACCTCTTCGTGCGGTAGCACGCTCAACAGGTCCGCCTTTTGGCTGAGCAATGCCTCGACGCTGTGGCGCAATCCCTGGGGCCTGTGTCGCGTGTCAGCATCCGTGAACAACAACAACTCGCCTTGCGCTACCTGGGCGAGCTGATGGCAGGCCCAATGTTTGCCTATCCAGCCCGCCGGCAGCGGGCGACCCTGGAGGACGTGCAGCCGGGGAAACTCAGCCGCCAGGCGCGTCAGGATCTGTCCGGTGTGGTCATGCGAATTGTCGTTTAGCACGAGCAATTCGAAATCCGGATAGTCCTGGCTCACCAGTGAGCGCACACATGCCTCGATGTTGACCTCTTCATTGCGAGCCGGGACCAGGATCGAAACGCGTGGGAAGTGTGTTGAAGGCGGATATGTACCCAGGCGCTGCAGCGTGAAGAGATTGCTGAGAGCGATGAGCAGAAGGGCACCCAAGAAGACCAGGATAAACACCTGTTGCCCAATCCAGAAGCTATTCACAATTTCTCCTCGCCGGATGCAAAAGGCGGAAAAGACGGCTGAAAGGGCGCTGGTGGCGCCAGAACATCCAGGCTGCAAGCGAGGTCTGCGCAGCCCAAATCGCCATCATACGGGATGATGTATTCCGCGGCCTAATATACACCAATACCGCCGTTAGTGCTAACGCGGACGGGGCATCGTGCAGCGGCTACGAAAATTCCGCCTGCCGCCGCAGAAGGGTCAGGGCGCCCCTGGCTGGCGCTGCTCAGGGCTGCCCGCGCCTTGCCCTTCCTCCAGGCGGGCGGCGAAGCCCATGATAGCTTCCTGGACGGTCGGCCAGGCAAGATTGGCAGGCCCGATCAGCCGGTGCCCCGCTGCGACTTCCAGGACGCGCACCTGGCCGGCAAGCCGCGCCACCAGCGCCCGTGTGCGCCACGAGCGGGCCGCCTCATCGCGGCGTCCTTGCACCACGAGCGCCGGCACGCGCACCTCAGGCGCACGCAAGTAGGCCTGCCAGCCGGCGCGAGCTACCTGCCTCAGCAGCGAAAGTGGCACGCCGGCTCCCCGCAGAACCTGCCGGGTCTCCGAGTCGTCGGGTTCCAGGTCTGGAAAGAGCCCGAACAGGTCGGCACGCGGCTGCGAGTTGGCAAGGTCGGCCTGCCATACGGGGCGTAGGTCAGCCCGCAGCAGCCGGCTGGCGATCTCGGCGACGGCGCTGTACGGCCAGCGTTGCTCCAGGACAAATGGCGCCAGCAGGATGATGCCGTCTGCCTGGCTCAGCGCCGCGGCGCTCACCGCGAGCGCCCCGCCCATGGAATAGCCGACCAACATCACCGGCCGGTGAGCCGACCGCAGAGCGGCCAACGCCTGGATGGTGGCTGCCAACCATTCCTCGTAGCGCGGCTGCCGCGAGTTGGCGAGCTCCGCACCGAAGCCGGGCAAGAGCAACCCCTGAACCGTCCAGCCCATGGGCTGCAAGAGCTCCGCCACCGGGCGCATCTCGGCAGGTGTGCCCGGGAAGCCATGGATGAGGAGCGCGGCCGCAGCGCCACCGGGCCACAGAAAAGACTGGTGCCTGGGCGCCCGGAAGAGCTCGAGGCCGGCGCCCTTCGGCACCGGGGGCCCTATTCGCCGCCGGCTCACTTCCTGCCGTCTTTCTTCATTCGCCCCGATACGGGCCTCCTCATGCCGGAACCACGCGCGCCGCGTAACCTGGTCGCGCTGCCGGCATCCAACCGGGTGCAGACTTTGACAGCGAACCGGCTCGCGCATATGCTGAATCTATGGGCCGGCCTTCGGCGCGGAAAGGTGTTGGATCGGCCAGCCGATGAGAAGTAGTATACATGCCGGATGGCTTCAAGCTAAACCTGAGAAGGCATAGTGTGTGACGTCTTCGATCATAGCGTGCCGGCCTCATCAACACGATCGGGAGCAGATTTGCAAAGCTGGGCGTCGTTGGAAGCAGAAGTGATTTCCTGCCGGCGTTGCCCGCGCCTGGTGGCATGGCGGGAAGGCGTGGCCCACACGAAGAGGCGGGCTTACCAGAGCGAAGTGTATTGGGGGAAGCCCGTGCCTGGCTTTGGCGATCGTGCCGCGCGCGTGCTGGTGGTTGGGCTGGCCCCGGCCGCGCACGGCGCCAACCGCACGGGGCGCATGTTTACCGGGGATAGTTCAGGCAATTTCCTCTATGCGGCGCTGTTCCGCGCGGGCTTTGCCGACCGGCCGATGTCGCTCGGAGTCGATGACGGCCTCACGCTGCACGACGTCTTCGTCAGCGCCGCGTGCCGCTGCGCCCCGCCCGACAACAGGCCCTCTCCAGACGAGCTGGCTGCATGCCTGCCGTTCCTCGCCGGGGAAATGGCCCTCTTGCCCGAGCTGCAAGTGGTTGTGGCGCTGGGGCGCATTGCCTTTGAGGCTGTGCTGCGGCTGTACCGGCAAGGAGGCCGTGCCACCGCTGGCTTGCGCTTCGGACACGCCTTGGCCGAGCCCCTGGGCGATGGGCTGCCCTGGCTGGTCACATCCTACCATCCGAGCCGGCAGAACACGCAGACGGGTCGCCTGACGCCGCCGATGTTTGACGAGGTGTGGTCCACGACGCGCTCGCTCCTGGCATGCGAATGCCGGGAGAAACCCGGCTCCTACCGCTCGGGGTAGTCGTAGAAGCCTTTGCCGTTCTTGCGCCCGTAGTAGCCGGCCGCGACCATGCGCCGCAGCAGCGGAGGAGCCGCATACCGGACATCTTTCGTTTCTTCGAATACCGCGTCTGCGATGAAGAGCGTCGTATCCAGGCCCACGAAGTCCAGCAACGTGAAGGGCCCCATCGGGTGACGCAAGCCCTGGCAGATGGCGGTATCTATGTCTTCCCTGGTGGCTATGCCTTCCTGGAGAGCTTCGATGGCACTCAGGAGGTAAGGAATCAACAGGCGATTGACAATGAAGCCCGGCATGTCCTGGCTGACCACGATCGTCTTGCCCAGGCTCTTGCCGAAGGCCTTTGCAGTCGCAAACGTGCTCTCGCTCGTCAGGAAGGTCCGCACGATCTCGAGCAATGTCATGACCGGCACGGGCTGCATGAAATGCAGCCCGAGCACCTGGCCGGGTCGTTTTGTAGCGCCTGCCATCTCGGTGACCGCGAGGGCCGACGTGTTGCTGGCCAGGATCGTGTGGGGCGGCGTGACCGCGTCCAACTCGGCAAAAGCCCGGCGCTTGAGCGCGAGGTCTTCAGGGATGGCCTCGATCACGAGATCGCATCCGCCGAAGGCAGCGATGTCGGTCGAGCCGGAGAGGCGTGCCAGGGCAGACGCGGCTGCGTCTACACCCAGCTTGCCGCGCGCAACGGCCCTCTCCATAGAGCCTTTGATGCGGTTCAGCCCTGCTTGCAGCAGCTTTTCATCGGTCTCGCGCACAATCACAGTGTAGCCGGACCTGGCGCATACTTCTGCGATGCCCGACCCCATCAGTCCGGCACCCAATACGCCCACCGTTCGCAGAGACGGTTGCTCCATGGACCCCTCTCCCTTCCCTCGTCACATGAGCTGCATCACGGCTGCGAGGTATCCGTGCCCAAAGCGACATCATCACCCAACACCAGGGCCAGGTCGGCGTCGGGCGATGGAGGCTCAGAGCGGATGCGGTCGGCCGTGATATCGAAACGGCGCACCAAGGCTTCCCGTGCCACAGGGCTTCCGTCACCGTACGTAATCAGGGCGGTCCTGGATAGACCCGCAGAGCCCAGCTCTTTGGCATAAATGACGTTGTAGCCGTCGCTGCGCAGGCCAGCCGCCATCCTGTTTGCCAGGCCGTGCTGGGTGCCGCCGTTGAGCACCGCGAGCCCCGCGCCCTCGGCTTGCAACGATCGCTTCAAGGCCTCTTCGGGAGACACCTGGCTGCGCGTGTCGGCAAAGATGGTCATCGCCGCAGCATGCAGCTTTGACAAATCCGGCTTGAGGATAAAGCCGAAATTTGGATCGTTGCTAACTTCGGAACCCATCGTGTTGTCAACAACCACACGCGCCGGGTCGGACAGGTTAGGTTGATCCAGCACTGAGGTCAGTGCCAGCGCCCGGTCAACCGGCATATCTGTTTGAACGGAGTTGACCAGCGCTAACCCTAATGCGGGAATACGGGGGATGAGGGCCGCCAGTTGGCCGGGCTGGTCGAGCTTGGCCTTGAGCGCCATAACGATCAGCTGCTGGCGTCCGGCGCGCGCGTAATCGGAGTCCTGATGCCGGGTGCGGGCGAATTTCAGGGCCAGGCTGCCGTCCATGTGGATGCGGCCGGCCGGGATATGCAAGGGATCGTAGCCATAGTTTGCGCTGGGAAACAGCGGATCATCGATAGGCGTGAGCACGTTGACGTCAATCCCCCCGACCAGATCGACGATTTGCCGGAACCCGTCAAAATTGACGCGCACATAGTAGTCAACGGGATATCCGAGCAAGTCGGCCACAGTGTCCTTGAGCATGGCAGGCCCACCGCCAGGGTAGTCATCCACGTAGCCCAGCACGTGAATGGTGTTGATCTTGACGTTGCGCTTCAGTGCCGGCACGTACACGAGCATATCGCGGGGGAGAGAAAGCAAGCCTGTGGAGCCGGTGCGTGGGTTGACCGTAACCACCATGATCGAATCGGTGCGCGCGGCCTCCACGTTCTCGTCGGGGCGAGCATCCACGCCCATGAGCAGCATCGTGACGCGCGGCTCGGGATCGGACTCAGCGAGCCCTGGTTGCCGGCCGGGCAACTGCCACGGGGCACCGGGGGCATCGACATTCTCCAGCATGTTGGCGGGTGCGGGCCGCACCAGCTGGGGCAGGGGCAGCGCCGGCATGTCCGACAGACTGGCTGCCGTTGACCCCGCGACGTGAAGGAACAGGAGACCTACATAGAGGAAAACGGCGATGAAAAGTAGCAACAAGGAGCCGAGCAGCAGCCCATTCCAGGTGGCCGAACGCTGCCAGGCCGGCACAGGACCTTTATGCTTCATAGGCCAGAGATGGTCCCCTAGTTCTGCGGAACCGGCGTGGGGGTCGCGGCCTCAGCTGCCGGTAGGTCAGCTTTGTAAAGTTGTGTGTCGGTCAGGATATAGAAGGTGCCGGCGGACTCGTCAAGGTACAGCCCGCGCAATTGATGCAGCATGTCGCCCTGGGCGGGGCGCAAATCGCGCTGGAACTGGCCCGTGTCTTTGCTGAATTCTACGATCCGCCCGTTTCCGGTATCGGCGACGTAGATCTGGTCGCCATTAGCTGTGGCTACGACCGCGCTGGCTGTGGCGATAGGCGTCGGGAGGCCTTGGTAGGCAAAAGGCTGTTGCTGGCCCGCAAGGTACTTGATCAAGCGCCCGTCGGCGTACAGCAACCAGATATCGCCATCGATGGCGATCGACTGTAGGCCGGTCAAGTCTACCTGCTGGCTATCGCTGAAGTAAGGCTCGGGTGGGTTCTCATAGCCCCTTGCTGTTGGTTTGTACCGCCAGATCTGCTTGGCCTTCTCATCTACCAGATACAGGTTGCCATTGAAGGTGCTGATCATCTGTGGCACGCCGCCCCACTGTTCCTGGCCCCCGATGACGAGCCGGGCAGCGCCAAAAGTCGTGTCATAACTGAAAAGCGCACCGCTGGCATCGAAGGCCACCAGCCTGCTGCGTTGGTCGCTGACCGCATCGACCCAGACCATGTCTGCCAGGTCACCCACCAGCTGGTCGCTGCCTGGCACCTGTTGCTTCTTCTGCAAGGCATAAGGGGGGTCCGCTGGCTTGGCACTATCGTTGAGGCCGCTGAGTGCCAGACGGGCGATTTCGGCGGCCCCGGTGTCTAGCACATAGACAACCCCGGCGTTGACGGTGACCCGGGCAAGCTTGTGGCCGCTGTCTGTGAAGTTCCACAAGGGCACAATGCCGTAGAGCGGCGTCACATGATTGACCCGGTCCATGCTCTCATCCAGCTTGGTTTGCAGCGGGTCAAGGCGACTGTCACCGGGTTTGATGGTTGCGGCCTTGGCCAGCGATGCCTGGGCAGTGGCCAGGCTCTGGCGCGCCGCGTTTTCGTCCGGCTGCGCCTGGGCCGTAGCGACGGCCGCACTTGCAGCGTTCAGCGCCTGCTGGAAGCTGTTTTCCTGTGACTGATTGCGGATGAACCACATGGCGAGCACCACGACGGCGATCAAGAGCGGGATGACCACCACTGCCAGCACCAGGGGCCAGGCGCTGCGCCTGGGCCGTTCCTCGATCTCGACTTCGAACGCCCCGGCAGCTTCGAAGAGCCCGTCCTCAGGCGCAGGCCCGCTTTCCGCCGGCTGTGCTTTTGCCGGAATTGGGCCCTCGGCAGGCGCTGTTGCGTGGTCGCGGGGCCCCGGCCTCGCGGGCATGAGCCGGATCAGGCGGTTCAGCAGGCCACTGCGGTGTAGAGCGGGTCGCGCTTCCGCCGCGGTTCCGGCCGGCTCGGCGTTGGGCAGTCCTTCGTCCCGCAGCCCGGCCGGGGCTTCGGCGGACTCCGACATCCCCTCGCCGATACCGATCACCAGCGCATTGAGCTCTGCTGACCCTGCCAGCTGCGCCAGGTAATCCACGGCCTGCCCAGGGGTCTCGAGGGCTGCGGCCACTGCCAGCGCTTTCGGCTGGACGTACTCGAGCCAGCGACTATCTGCCAGCAGGATCATGCTGCCAGGCTCGACCTGGGTGCGCGCCGCCTGGACGTTCGGGCGTTCTTCTCCCCCCAGGGCGCAGCTTTCCGGTTTCAGTTCCGGGGGAAACTGATCCACGGTCTTCGGATGGCTGACCAGAGCGAGGGCGGGGCTCACCTGGGCAATCACCAGGTCGGCCTCCTGCAAAGTGGCACAGGTGATGCCGGCTCGCCACGCCGCGTCGGGCAAAGCCTCGTTGACTTTGCGCAAGACGCCGTGCGCCGCGCGCACAGCCCGCTGCAGGGCAGTGACCGTTGTGCCTTCAGCGTCGTAGAAGGCTTTCTGCGCCGCGTCGAAGACCTGGCGGTACAAGGCCGGATGTCCGCCGCCGCTGCCTGTCACCTCGACCAACATGTACAAATTGCCGCGCTCGGCCCCGGGCAAGTCGGCGGCCGGCTCGACGGCCCGCACATTGGAGGCCCGGGCTTGCTGCCGCCCACCCGCACTACTGAACTGGCTGATTGTGGTGCGCAGAGAGTTATGCATTTGCGGCTCCTTGAAGATTCGAGCGTTTGCACGCCGAACTCCAACACGTTGAGCATCAAACCCGAGGACTGAATGCGCCAACTTCTAACGACGATGGGATGGCAGCAGTAGGTACCTGAAGCCAGGCAGGCACCCGCGAGAGGATGTCTGACAACATCTTCCTCCGACCTCGACATTCTACGGCCTGGCGGCATTGTATGCCAGCGCGGATGTTTTGTCAACCGCTTGCCTCAGCGGCGGGCTTAGGCTATAATCCGTGCGAAAATCTGTTCGGAGGGACGCTTGAGCCTCGAGCTGAGCAAGATCAGCGATCAGGTGGGCCAGATGGGCCGAGTGCTGGCAGACCGGCAGCGCAGGCACGACGAGCAGGTGCAGCAAGCCCGGCAAGTGTTGAGGAAAAACGCCGTCGTGACAGAGGCTTTGCGCCGAAAAATCGCAACGGCCTGTCGTAGCGATGAGTCATGGCGTGGCGCTGACCCGGTCGCCGATTGCCTGGACCAGCGGGTCAGCCCCCTTTCCCTCCGCCAACCCGCCACGTTGCTGGCGGCGGACGGCAGCCAGATCTATCCCAACCGTCACGACATCGCCCCTTTCTTTCTGATCAACATCGGTAGCATCGCTTTGCGCCAGGGCAGCGGCCAGGCGCCCGATGTGGCAACGCGCCCGACGATCTATTTTGAGGACGGCGACCTCTATGACGACGGGGGGCATCTGCACCAGCCCGAGCACGTCGATGCGCTGCGCGCCACGCAGGAACTCGATGTGCTCGTGGAACTGGCCGAGGCCGAGCGCAGCGCCCTGGGTGGCGACCTGACGCGCCCGATCTTTGCCCTTTCCGATGGCCCTCTCTTACCCTGGCAGTCGCAGCGCCAACGGAGCAGGGTGAACGAGCCGGCCGGCGATCCCCGCTTCAGCCGCTTCATCGCTCAACTCGAGCGCCTGCGCGCGCTGCACGTCGTGCCGGTTGGATACGTTCAACCGGCCGAGCAGCGCCAACCTCTTACGCACCCTGGAACTGGCGGCTACTCCTCTCGAGCGCGTGGAACGCCAGACGGTGCGGTATGGTCCCTACCGCTCGCTTACAGACAGGCTGTTGCTGGCGGATCTCGTGCCCAACCAGCGCACCGGCCTGTTCGCGTCGACCAGCGCGTTGAACAAACAGCTGGGCCACGCCAGCGGCGATGGCCCCGGCTACCAGGTCATCTTCTTCTACTTGAATGTGGCCCGTGAGGCTGCCGAGGATGGGGACCAGCGGGCGATCATTGCCCGCGTTGACTTGCCTGCCTGGGATTGGCTGGTCAATGACGTGGAAAAGTTGGATCATCTGCAGCAAGCGCTGTATGCCGATTGTGATCTGACGCGCTACCCGTACACTCTGGCTCGGGCGCATGAGCTGGCCGTGGTGGCCAATTTTGATCGGGCAAACCTCGAACACATGTTGCAGCAATCCATGTGGCGCTGTGGCATACCGCCGATGACCTCCTATAAGGAAGCCGCCAAACAGTGGACTCGGCGCAGACGGAGGAGATGACGCATGGCCGAGACGCCTATCATGCTGGGCCGGGTGCTGCGCGCCGGCACGAGCAGCTTTGTTCTGGGTTGCAACCAGTATATCGCCGAGCAGGAGGGATTCATCCCCGAGTTTGGCGGTTTTGTCAAAGTGGATTCGATGCGGGGCAGCCCGATCTACGGTTTGATCCACGATGTCGGCGTCGAAGACGACGACTTCGTGCGGCAGCTGGTGGCTGCAGGCATCCAGGACCGGACCATCATCGAAGACCACCGCCGGAATCGCCAGGTCCTGGTGACGGTCGGGGTGCTGATCCTGGGATACGGCCGGGAGTCGAGGATGGTTTACCTCCTGCCGCCTCAGCCGCCGGGCACGCTCAGGGAGGTCTACGCCTGCACGGCTGAGGAAGTGGCCCGCGTCACGGCCGGTCACCGATGGCTGCGAACCGTGCTCAGGGCGCCCGATGTGCCGGCCGAGCAGCTGCTGGCCGCGGCGATGCACCGGGCCGCCGCGTCGCGCCCACCGGAGCAGCGCGATGGCTATCTGGTCGACGCCGGCCGTGAGTTGGCCCGCCTGTGCTCACCGGATGACTTGCCGGTTGCCGATGCCATCTTACGCCAGTTACACTAAGAGGACGGACAGGATATGAGCAGCGCCAGCGATGCCTTCGATACCGAATGGGACGAGATGCCCGATGCGCACCAGGAGCGTGCGGAAGGGCGCGCCCGGGCCACGCAGGCCGACCGGCTGGGGATCATCATCGGCGGGTCGCTGTCAACTGGCATAGATGTCAAGCTGGATCGCGACGTATCCCTGGAAGGGCTGGCCGTAGGCCGGTACGTGGTGGCGCGCGGCCGCCAGGCGCGCTTCTTTTGCATGGCGACCGATGTGGCGCTCGACGCGGCCAACCCCGACGTGGCCAGGAATCCGCCCGATCTCAGCGATCCGTTCCTGGCGGAGGTCTATCACGGCACTATCGTGTACGGCGTGCTGCACCTCAGCCCGCTGCTGATCTTGCCCGCAGGCAGCTCTGAGGTCAAGCCGGTCAAGACGGTGCCCGAGTACTTTACCCCGGTCTATACGGCCAGCCAGGCGGAGATCGACCAGGTCTTCGGTGAAGAGGGGGTAGGGCGCGCCGATCCGCGTGGCCACGAGCAGCACTTTTTCCACGTCGGCGCGCCGCTTGACATGGAAACTGTGAAGATCACGCTGAATCTTGAGCGCATGGTCGAACGCTCTAGCGGCGTGTTCGGCAAATCGGGCACGGGCAAGACTTTCTTGAGCCGCCTGTTGCTGGCCGGCATCCTGCAGAGCGGCACAGCGGTCAGCCTGATCTTCGACATGCACAACGAGTACGGCTGGGAGGCCGGCGCCGAACACACCAGCACGGTCAAGGGCTTGAAGCAGATCTTCCCCGGCCGGGTCAGCATCTTTACCCTCGACGATGAATCGAGCCGGCGTCGCCAATCGAATCCCGACTTCACAGTCACTATCGGCTACGATCAGATCGAGCCTGAGGACCTGGAGATGTTGGCCGGCATCATGAACCTCCAACCGGCCCAGGTAGGCGCCGTTTACGCTCTCCATCGCAAGTTGGGGGCACGCTGGCTGCAGAATTTCCTCGACGAGCAATGGGTGGACGGCTACGGCGGCATCGAACCGGAGTCGGGCAAACCGGTGACCGGGCTGAGGGCGCTGGCCGCAGACCTGGGACAGAGCCAGAGCACGCTGGCTGCCCTGCACCGTCGCTTCGAGCGCATGCGCACCTATGGTTTTCTCAAGCCCCATGCCCTGGACGATTCGGTGGGGCGCATCATGCGTTATCTGGAAGCCGGCAACAGTGTCGTATTGGAATTCGGCCGCTATGGCAGTGACCTGGATGCCTATATCCTCGTGGCCAACTTCCTGACGCGACGCATCCATCACAAGTATGTCGAACGGAAGGAACAGGCCCTGGGCATCAAGAGCGCCGACGACAAGCCGCTGGTGATCGTCATCGAAGAAGCGCACAAGTTCCTCGAAAAGGCCATCGCCGGACAGACCATCTTCGGCACCATCGCGCGCGAGCTGCGCAAGTACAACGTAACCCTGATGGTCGTGGATCAGCGGCCGAGCGACATCGACCCCGAAGTGATGTCGCAGATCGGCACGCGCGTGACTTTGCTTCTGGATAACCCCGACGACATCCAGGCCGTGCTTTCGGGCGTCAACGGGTCAACCGGGCTACGCGAGGTGTTGGCCCGGCTGGATACCCAGGAACAGGCGCTGATCCTCGGCCACGCTGTGCCGATGCCTGTGGTGGTCCAGATCCGACGCTACGACACGGACTTCTACAGGGCCATGGGAGCCCGAAGCGCCGAGGAACTGGCTGCGACGGCGGAGGATCGGCACAGACGGTTGCGTGCTGCCGGGCATTTCGACGGATTCGACTGAGCGGAGCGCCTGTGTTGCCTATCAAATTGCTGCACACCGCCGACATTCATATCGGGATGGAGAACTACGGGCGCACTGATCCCGACACCGGGCTCAACGGCCGGGTCATGGATTTCCTGCGCCGGCTGAGCGACATGGCCGATTGCGCGATCGCGCAAGGCGTCAACCTTTTCGTCTTTGCCGGCGATGCCTACCGGACGCGCGATCCGAATCCGACTTACCAGCGCGAGTTTGCCCGGCGCATCAAGAAGGTGGCGGATGCCGGCATCCCGGTCGTCTTGCTCGTCGGCAACCACGATCTGCCGGCCGTCACCCGGCGGGCCACGAGCATCTCGATTTTCGATACGCTGGCCGTGCCGAACACTTACGTGGCTGACGGTTTCCGCCTCTTGGAGATCACCTGCAGGCGTGGCCAGCGCCTGCAGGTAGCGTCCACGCCGTACCCCTTGCGTTGGGAACTCGTGAGCCGGTCCGAGAGCGAAGGCAAAACGCTGGCCCAGCTCGATGACCTGCTGGCAGAGAGCTTACAGAGGGGCATCGCCGATCTGGCCGACGAGGCGCGCCGGCAGCCGGATATTCCTGCCATCCTGATCGGGCATTTCAGCGTCAAGGAAGCCAGCCAGGGCTCGGAGCAGAACATCATGATCGGGCGCGACATCGCCGTGCCGCGCTCGATCCTCTGCGATCCGGTGTGGCGCTACGTGGCGCTGGGGCACATCCACAAACACCAAAGCCTGAATCGCGATGCACAGCCGCCGGTGGTCTACAGCGGCAGCATCGAGCGTATCGACTTCGGCGAGGAACGCGAAGAGAAAGGGTTTGTCCTGGCAGAGATCGGCGCCGAGGCGACGCAGTGGGAGTTCAAGACGGGTTACCAGCTCGAGGCCCGCCGTTTCCTGACGATCCGCGTGGATGCTCGTTCGGCCAGCGACCCCACAGCCATCGCCCTGGAGGCCATTGCGGGCCGCCGGGGCGATCTGGCGGAGGCGGTGGTGCGCGTGATCGTGCGCCTGAACCAGGAACAGGAGCCGCTGCTGAACGATCGCGAGATTGCAGGCGCTCTGGAAGGTGCCCACTACGTGGCCGCGCTGCAGAAAGATATCGTGCGCAACGACCGCCAGCGGCTGGGTGGCGTTTCGGTTGAGGCGTTCACCCCGGCCCAGCTGCTCGAAGCGTTCCTCGAGCTCAAGGATGTGCCGGCGGAGCGTGCCGGCCAGCTCCTCTCCCGCGGCGAGGCGCTGATCAAGGCTGTCGACGACGGGCGGGCATGAGGGGCGTGCCCGGCGTATACCGGCTGCTTCGAGTGCTTGTATGGCCGGGACGGCTGTGCTATAATGAAACCAGATTTCTTGGGAGACCGTGGGGGAACCAAGGGAGGCTAACAGCGATGGTAGAAGTGACGATCGACAGCGTGCGCATTAGTTTGATGTCGCAGCATCGAATTGTTGTGCTGAAAGACCAGGAATCACCTCGCTTTTTGCCCATCTGGATCGGTCCGTTTGAGGCAGATGCCATTACGATCGAGCTGCAAGGGGTTGAGGTCGCTCGCCCGTTGACACACGATCTGCTGAAGTCGGTGATCGACAAGTTAGGAGCTGAGGTAGACCGGGTGGCTATCACCGACTTGCGCAATGACACCTTCTATGCCCAGAATCTCGCTGAACATCGATGGGCGGCGGCTGGACATCGATTCACGGCCCAGCGATGCCATCGCGTTGGCCGTGCGCACCCGTGTGCCGGTGTTTGTCGAAGATCAGGTCATGGATCAGGCTGCCATTTCCCCGGAGCAAGACCTCGAGAGCAGTGGCCCGGCGGCCGAGGCGCCCAAGGCTGCGACGGAAGCTCCTGACGCGTTCAAGGAGTTCCTGGAAGGGTTGGACCTGGGCGGGCTGGAATAGACGAAAACGACGACGTGTCTTGCGTTCGAAGAAGTGACGTGCGCGCCTGCGCGGTTGGCGAGGGCGCGCACTTGCTGTCTGCACCAGTGACATAGCCATGGACGGACCCGACAAGAGCGTACCTGCGAATCTGGAGGCTGAAGAGGCGGTCCTCGGCTCGCTGCTGATCGACCCCGATGCGATCATCAAGATCGCCGCCTTTCTCAGGGCCGACGATTTCTATCGCGAGAAGAACGGGTGGATCTATCAGGCGATCCTGGATTTGCACGAGCGCCGGGAGCCGGCCGATTTCGTGACCCTGGTCGACGAATTGGGGCGCCGGCAAATCTTGCAGGAAGTGGGTGGGGTGGCCTATGTCACTTCTCTGATCAACGGCGTGCCCACGGCGGTGCATGTCGAACATTATGCTCACATTATCGAGCGCACGTCTACCTTGCGACGGCTGATCGGCGCAGCCGGCCAGGTGGCAGCCCTGGCCTACGAAGAGGCCCAGGACCTGGACGAGGTCGTGGATCGGGCCGAGCAGCTGATCTTCGGCGTCTCCGAGCGCCGAGCGCGGGCGCGACCTGTCGCCCGTCCACCAGATCATGAGCGATGTGGTCAACCGCATCGAATATCTGCACAGCCATAAGGGCGACATCCTGGGTGTGCCGTCGGGCTTTGGCCGCCTCGATAAGCTGCTCGGTGGGTTCCAAAAGTCAGACTTGATCGTGCTGGCGGCCAGGCCGGGTGTCGGCAAGACCAGCCTGGCACTGGGCGTCGCCATGAACGCCGCAAGGCACGGACAGCGCGTGGCCTTCTTCTCCCTCGAGATGAGCTCCGAGCAATTGGTGCAGCGTCTGCTCTCCTCTGAGACGGGCATCAACCAGCAGCGTCTGCGGCTTGGCGACATAAGCGATGACGAGTGGTCGCTGCTGATGGAGGCCGCCAGCGTGCTCTCGGAAACCTTGCTTTTCATCGACGATACCCCGGCCATGTCGGTCCTCGAGCTGCGCAGCAAGGCCCGTCGCCTGCAAGCCGAGCATGGCCTGGACATGGTGGTCGTCAACTACTTGCAGCTGATGCGCTCCGACGCTCGCAACGAGAACCGTGTGCAGGAGATCAGCTATATCACGCGCGCCCTCAAGAGCCTGGCGCGCGAGCTCGAGGTGCCTCTGTTGGCGCTCTCGCAGCTCTCGCCGCGCTGTGGAAGCGCGCTCAGACCACAAGCCCATCCTGTCTGACCTGCGCGAGAGCGGGTCGATCGAGCAAGATTCGGATGTCGTCATGTTCATCTATCGCGAAGACATGGTGAAGGAAAACTCCGAAAGAAAGAATATCGCCGACGTGATCGTGGCCAAGCACCGCAACGGCCCAACCGACACTGTGCCGTTGTACTTCGAGAAGGAGCTGACCCGCTTTAGAGAGCTGGAATTGACGCGGGTGCCGCTGGAGGCCGGTGGATGAAAGACGCGATGCAAGGCTTTGCGGGATTCCCTGCCGGCAAGCTGGCCACCACGCCGGTGCCCAACCTGTTCTTCAGTGATTTGCTGCCGTTGATCGACGATCTCGCCGAACTGAAACTGACGCTTCATTTGTTCTGGTTGATCGGCCGCAAACGTGGCCCCCTGCGCTATGCGCGCCTCAGCGAGCTGCTGGCCGACGAGAGGCTCCTGGCCGGTCTGGCCTCGCCGGCCAGATGCGGCGAGGCGGCGCTGCGCGATGCCATGCAGCGGGCGGTCGCGCGCGGTGCTGTCTTGCATGTCGTCGTGCATCGGGGCGAAGCAGTCGAAGACTGGTACATGGTCAATAGCCCCAACGGCCGCGAGGTGCTGGAGCGGTTGCATTCCGGTGAGCTTGACCTCAAGGCCGACGTGGCCGAGGACGTGCAGCTGCAGGTCGAGCGGCCCAATGTCTTCGTCCTGTATGAGCAGAATATCGGCATGCTCACGCCGATGATCGCCGACGAGCTGCGCGAGGCCGAGCAGCATTACCCTGCCGCGTGGATCGACGACGCGTTCCGCGAGGCCGTGGCGCTCAATAAGCGCAATTGGCGCTACATCTTGCGCATCCTGGAGCGCTGGCGGGCCGGAGGCAAGGATGGCGGCAGGCCGACTGAGCCGCCCGGCAACGTGCAGGACCTCAAGCGCTACTATGTGCCGGAGGGCTACGAGGACTTGATCGAGCATTGAGGCGCGGCTGCCGGCCCCCGGAGGCCGGGCTGTCAGAGTTGAATCTGCGGCCTGAAGCTGGTACACTTCCCCCATGAAACAACTTGGAGACATCTTAGGCTCGCTCAATTTGCCAGGAGCCGGCCCGGGCGAGCGCACGAGGCAGGCCGCCGAGGTGCCGCGCCCCGACTCGCAAGATGTCTGCCCGATCTGCAAGGGCAAAGGCTTCCTCGTGTATGATGTGCCGCCCGGCCACCCCGATTTCAGCCGGGCGATTCCCTGCCAGTGCACGCAAGCGCGCCTGGCCGTGGAGCGCGCGGCGACCCTGGCTGCGGTGAGCAATCTGGGGCAGCTCAGCCGCCTGACCTTCGACAATTTCATGCCCGGCGGCGTGGGCGTAGGCCAATTGACCAGTTTCAACCTCCAACGCGCCTACGATCTGGCTCAGGAGTTCGCGCGCGAGCCCAAAGGCTTCCTGGTGTTGCTGGGTGGGTATGGCTGTGGCAAGACGCATCTGGCGGCAGCCATTGCCAACCAACGCATTGCGTTGGGCCACGCGGCGATGTTCGTGGTCGTTCCCGACCTGCTGGATTACTTGCGCGCAGCCTACGCTCCCGATAGCCTCACGAGCCTCGACGAGCGGCTCGAAGCCATCCGGTCCTCGCCGCTGCTGGTGCTGGATGACCTCGGCGCGCACAACACCACGTCGTGGGCGCAGGAGAAGCTCTTTCAGATCCTCAACCATCGCTATAACGGCCGTTTGCCCACCGTGATTACCTGCAACCAGCGGTTGGAGGATCTTGACCCGCGCATCACCTCCCGCCTGGGCGATGCCGATCTGAGCCAGGTGTATGAGATCATGGCCCCCGATTTTCGCCAGGGGGGACCTGTGCGCGGTGGGACAAACCTGAACACGCTGTCCTGGTATAGCGACAAGACCTTCGAGAGCTTTGTGGATCGGCGCCACGAACTGGAGGGCGAGAATCGCGAAAGCCTGCTCAAGGCCCTGGCGCGGGCACGGAGCTTTGCTCAGGAGCCGAGCGGTTGGCTCGTCTTCAGCGGCACCTATGGGTGCGGCAAGACGCACCTGGCGGCGGCCATTGCCAATTATCAGATCGCGTCCCAGCGCCAGATGCCGGTCTTCGTCGGCGCCTCCGATCTGCTTGACCACCTGCGCCGCGACGTTCAGCCCCAACAGCCCCACCACCATGGACAAGGTCTTCGACCACGTGCGCTCGGCCCAGCTGCTGATCCTGGATGATCTGAGCACGGAAAGTGCCACGCCATGGGCCCGAGAGAAACTGTCCCAGCTTCTCAACCATCGCTATGTGGCACGCCTGGCCACGGTCATTACCACAGCTGACAAGATCGATCGGATTGATGCGCGTTTGCGCAGCCGCATGCTCGATACGACGCGCTGCACGTTCGTGTCGATTCTGGCCCCCGCATTCCGTGGCAACGAACGTCGCGAGCCTGCCGAGCCCGATGTTCCGGACCGGCCGGGGCGCGGCAAGAACCCCCGGCTCAAGCACGATCAGTGACCCCGCCGTGATTTCACCCTTTCGATATCCCACGATCCTCTTTAGCACTCGCGGCCGCCGGGTGCGAATATGGCCTTCACAGATTTGACGAACCGCACGACGTGCTGTAGAATCATCCTTGCTTAGCACTCGCCAGGCAAGAGTGCTAAAGAGTACGTTGCCTCTGTCATCTATGGCGCGTTTGAGGCCGAGAGCCTATTTCTAAGGAGGTCGCTAAGTCATGAATCTCAAACCACTCGCCGATCGCCTGGTTGTCGAACCGATGGAGCAGGAAGAGGTCACCGCCGGTGGCATCATTCTCCCCGAGACCGCAAAAGAGAAGCCGCAGCAAGGCACAGTGCTTGCCGCTGGGCCCGGCCGCGTCGACGAGGATGGCAATCGGGTCGCCATGGAGCTCAAAGTCGGCGACCGCGTGCTTTACGCCAAGTACTCGGGCACCGAGATCAAGCTGGACGGCAAGAAAGTGCTGATTCTCCGCGAGTCGGACATTCTGGCCGTCGTCCTGGCTTGAGCGCCCACAGGCACGTCGCAACCAAACTATTCTCATAACCACAGGAGAGACCGAAGATGGCAAAGCAGATAAGCTTTTCTGAAGAGGCTCGCCGAAGTCTGAAGATCGGCGTTGACACCCTGGCAAATGCAGTCAAGGCAACCTTGGGCCCCAAGGGGCGGAACGTGGCTCTGGATAAGAAATGGGGCGCGCCCACGATCACCCATGACGGTGTGACTGTGGCCAAGGAGATCGAGCTCCAGGAACCTTACCAGAACATGGGCGCCCAGCTCTTGAAAGAAGCGGCGACCAAGACCAATGATATTGCCGGAGATGGCACCACTACTGCCACCGTGTTGGCGCAGATCATCGTCAACGAAGGGTTGAAGAACGTAGCTGCCGGCGCGAACCCAATGCTGCTGAAGCGCGGCATCGACCGTGGGGTGGCGGCGTTGGCCGAAGCGATCAAGGGACAGGCCATCACCATTACCACCAAAGAGGAGATCGCGGCTGTCGCCGCAATTTCGGCTCAGGACCAGGAAATCGGCAACCTGATCTCCGATGTTATGGATAAGGTTGGCAAGGACGGCGTGATCACCGTCGAAGAGGCCAAGGGCCTGGCTTTCGAGACCGAATACGTCGAGGGCATGCAGTTTGATCGCGGCTATATCAGCCAGTATTTCGTCACCACCCCCGACGTCATGGAAGCCCAGCTGGGCAATCCCTACATTCTGATCACGGAAAAGAAGATCTCCGCGGCCGCCGATATCGTGCCTTTGCTCGAAAAGCTGGTCCAGCTCGGCAAGCGCGAAGTAGTCATCATTGCCGAGGACGTCAACGGTGAAGCCCTGGCAACGCTGGTATTGAACAAGCTGCGTGGCATGTTCAACTGCGTGGCCGTCAAGGCTCCTGGCTTTGGTGACCGCCGCAAGGCTATGCTGCAAGATATCGCCGTGCTGACCGGTGGCACGGTCATCAGCGAGGAATTGGGCCGCAAGCTAGAAACCGCCCAGATCAGCGATCTTGGTCAGTCCGACCGGGTCATCGCCACCAAGGATGACACCACGATCTGTCGGTGGCAAGGGCGAGGCGGCGGCCATCAAGGGCCGGATTGAGCAGATCCGCGTCGAGATCGACAACTCCACCAGCGACTACGACAAAGAGAAGCTGCAAGAGCGGTTGGCCCGCCTGGCAGGCGGCGTGGCGATCATCCGGGTCGGCGCCGGCACCGAGACCGAACTGAAGGAAAAGAAGCACCGCGTCGAGGACGCGCTGAGCGCCACTCGTGCCGCCGTGGAAGAGGGCATCGTGCCGGGCGGTGGGGTGGCCTTGCTCAACGCTGTGGTTGCTCTGGATCCGGTGGAAGAGTCGTTGAAGCAGGGTGATCCCGACATGCTGACCGGTGTAAAGATCCTGCACCGGGCGCTGGAAGAACCGATGCGGCAGTTGGCCGAGAATGCCGGCTACGACGGCGCGGTAGTAGTGGAGAATGTGCGCCGCGAGCAGAAATCTGCCAATAACTTGCGCATCGGTTTCGACGTGATGGCCGAGAACTACGGTGACATGGTCCAGAAGCAGATCATCGATCCGGCCAAGGTCACCCGTGGCGGGCTGGAGAATGCTGCCTCGATTGCAGGCATGATCCTGACCACCGAAGCCCTCATTACCGACATCCCTGAGAAAGAGAAGCCGGCCCCTCAGGGCAATCCCAACCCAGACATGTATTGAGCCGATAGCCCTGGCCTGAGAAAGAAAGCCGGTGCCCCTTGGGACACCGGCTTTCTTTCTCGGCTGGAGGATGTGCCTCTGGTCGGGCGGATGATGCCTCGCGTTGCTCTCCGGCTGGGAGGATGTGCCTCTGGTCGGACGGATGATGCCTCGCGTACTGTCTGGGCCCGTGCCTCTAGAAGCTGCCGAGCGCTTCGGCTTCGGTCACGTAAATCATGAATTGGGTCTTGAGTCCGGTCAGATCGAGTATCTGGTTGACACTGGCGCTCACCTCGGCCAGGCGCAGATCACCCCGGTTCCAGCGGCGGCACGCCTTCCAGGTGCTGATGAGCTCACGCAAGGCCGCGCTGCTGGCGTACGACAACACCTAGACGTCTCCGGTCTAAGTTCGAACACGGGGCGCGGCCGCGCGTTGATTGCGCGCGGGCCGCGTTGCCGCGTTTGGCGGAATGGCTGAGGGCGATGCGCCCCTCACGTTCAAGCCGCATTGCATCGCGGGGCGCCGCCCATAGCATTGGTGCGGCGATGGCCGGCGAACGATTGCCGGCACAGGCCGAATTGACCGGCGCGATCCAGGCGGGAGGTGTGCAATGGCGGCTTACAACATCCTGATTATGGGCGCGTTCGTATGGCTCGCTGTTGGCGTCGAAGCTTTTGTTCGGCGGCCACACCATCAATCTCGTTTGCCTGCCGGCCGAGGCCGACCTCATCAACGCTGAAGGATTCCGCGTGCGTCTGCCGGTCCGCGGGCGCAAGGCTCCGGTCGAGCTCGAACTCGCGCAAACTGCCCGGCAAGGTCAGCGCCAGCGGTACGTCCGGCGTCGATCCGAAGGACTACGATCTGGTCGGGCTCGCGATGCAGGAGCCGCAATACCGCTCGCCAGGCGTGCGCGAGCTCCTCGATGCGGTAGCCCGCGCCAAGGTGCCGTGCATGTCGATCATGAATATGCCGCCGCTTGCCTATCTGCGGCGTATTCCGGGTCTCAACACCGACGCGCTGAAAGCCGCCTATACCGACCCCAGCGTCTGGGACAACTTCGATCCGGCGTTCATCACGCTGTGCAGCCCGGACCCGCAGGCGATCAGGCCGCCCGAGGAGAAGGTCAACGTGCTGCAAGTGACGCTGCCGACCAATTTCAAGGTCGCGCGGTTTCCGTCGGAACGGCACACCGCGATACTGCGACAGTTGCAGGACGAGATCGAGGCGATCCGGTTCGACACGTCGGAGGGCAAGACCGAGCTGCCGGTCAAGCTCAGGGTCTATGATTCGATTTTCGTGCCGCTTGCCAAGTGGGCGATGTTGCTCGCCGGCAATTACCGGTGCGTGACCAAAGACGGCATGCGCACGGCGCAAGAGGCGGTGCACAGCGACATCGAGACCTCGCGCTCGGTCTACAATTTCGTCGTCGACCTCTGCGTCAAACTCGGCGCCAGCCCCGACGACATGGTGCCGTTCGAGAAATATGCCGCCGCCGCACAATCGCTGACGCGTCCGGCATCCGCGGCGCGCGCTTTGCAGAACGGCGCGCCGAACATCGAGCGCGCCGACAAGCTCGTGCAGCTCATCGCCGCGCAGAAGGGATTGCATCATCCGGCCATCGACGCGCAGGTCGCGCTGGTTGACGCACGCCTCGAAGCCAATCGCAAGAAAGCGGCGGCGTAGCGGGGCCCGAGGGCCCGCTTAAGCCCGCTACTTGACCTCGACATCCTCCCAAAAGCCGAACCGGCCGCCGACTTTCGCCATCTGCGGCTGCGGTTTTTCGTAGGACCACGCGGCTCGCTTGTGGCGTTTGCCGTCGATGACGACATCGTAGAACTGGACGCCGTGAGGGCAGGCGCGGTCGTCTTCGGTTTTCTCGGTCTTCTCCAGCCAATCCATTCGCACTGCGGAAGGCGGAAAATAATCGTAGCCGTGGGCTGAAACGATGTCGCCGCTCTCGGCGACTACGTGTCCGTCGACGCTTGCCTTCATGATACCGATCTCCCTGGAACCTAAGTCTAATATTTATTCATTCGGCAGCCGAGACCAAGGGCACCTCTCGCAAATGCGAGAAGCCGTCATCCGGCACCACCACCTCAATGCGGCGGCCATGGAAGACGTTAAGCGTCGAGCGATGGCCGATGGAAATGATGGCCGTCCCCTTCAGCCGGTCTTGCAGCAGCCGGTACAGGGCGGCCTCGGAGGCCTCGTCGAGCGCGGCCGTCGCTTCGTCGAGGAACAGATAATCGGGCGCCGCCAGAAGCGCGCGCGCGATCGCGAGACGCTGCTGCTCGCCTTGCGACAGCCTGTGATTCCAATGCGCTTCTTCGCCAAGCCGTGCGACCAGTTCCGGCAGTCCAACGGCGGCGAGCGCTTCGGCAATCTTTGCATCGTTGTACGTGCCGGGTTCCGCCGGATAAGCGGCGGCGGCCGACAGCGTCGCAACCGGGAAATAGGGTCGCTGCGGCAGCAGCATGACGCGCGCTCCCCGCGGCGCCGTTATTTGGCCCGAGCCGAACGGCCAGATGCCAGCGATGGCGCGAAACAGCGTCGATTTGCCCGTGCCGGAAGGCCCGGTGACCAGAATGCGCTCGCCCGCCGGAAAGGCGACATGCTCGGCTGAGATCAGCGGCTCGCCGCGGGGCAGGCGTACGTTGAGACGATCGGCGGCAAACACCGCTCCGCCCCCACGCGGGAGCATTTCAATGGCCGGTGGCGTCGCGGCAGCCGCGCGGCCCGCGGCGATCGCTTCCTGGAACCCGGTCAAACGCGCGATCACTGAGCGGTATTCTGCAAGCTCGATGTAGATATTGATAAAATAAGAGAGCGCAGTCTGGACGCTGTTGAAGGCCGATGCGGTCTGCATCAGACCGCCGAGCTGCATGGCGCCCGAGAAATAGGCCGGGCTGACGACCAGATAGGGAAAGATCACGGCGATCTGCGTATAACCTTGCGTGAAGAAGGTGAGCTGTTTTTGCCGGCGCATGATCGCAATCCAGTTGCTGAACACGTGCCCGAAGCGGCCGAGGTGCCCCTCGCGTTCGGCGGTCTCGCCGCGGAGCGAAGCAATCTGCTCGGAATTCTCGCGGGTTCGCACCAGATTGAAGCGGAAATCGGCTTCGACACGTTGCTTTTGGAAATTCAGCGGAATCAGTGGCCAGCCGATCAAATGCGTGAGCAAGCTGCCGACAACGGCATAAATCAATGCCGCCCAGACCAAATAGCCGGGAATAGCGAAGCCTGAACCAAACAGCCGAAGCGGGGCCTCATCCGACAGCGTCCACAGAATGGCAATGAAGGCAACGAGCGTGCCGCAGGCATTGAGCAGCCGGGTGCCGATCGAAAGCGTGCTCTCGACAAACAACCGCAGATCTTCGGCGATGCGCTGATCCGGGTTGTCGGCGGCGTCGCCAAGAAGCTGCATGCGGTAGTGGTTGCCGGCGCCAAGCCAATCGCCCAAATAGGCTTGCGTCATCCAGCGCCGCCAACGGATTTGCAGCCATTGACCGAGGTAAACCTGATAGACTGCGATCACAGTGTTGAGCCCTGCAATCACGCAGAAAAAAAGGATTGCGCTGACGAATGCGTTCCAGTCGCGATCCTGCAGGGTGTTATAAAATCGATTATACCAAAGGTTGAGGATCACCTGGAGCGCCACAAGGCCAAGCTCCATCGCAATCACCGCAACCAACAAAATACGGCCCGCCTTGCGGTCATCGGAGCGAAAGTAGGGAAGGGACAGCCGCCAGATCGCGGCGATCGTCGAAACGAGGCTTTTCACGAGGACCTCCGGTAATCAGCGCCGCCGGGCTTTAATTCGCACAGAATGATCGATACCGCGCCAAAACCAAAATCCGCCGGCAATCCCCAAAGTTTCCCTCGGAGCGAACAGCGGTCGCTTGCTAACATTGGAAGCGGGGTATTAGTCTGGCCCGGGGCGTGACAAAAAATCTCGTTCGTTTGATGTCCTTACGGCGTAACATGCCGATCCAGGGACATTCGGCGACACGTCAGAGCGGTAAACGCCGGCGCACAGCGCTGTTGGGGGGAACCATCGATGTTTACACAAATCCTCGATCCGACTGGAAACCTGTTCGTAACCTGGTTGGTCGCCCTGGTTCCTGTAGCACTGCTGCTGTTCCTGCTCGC
>CAWEHT010000374.1:0-13477 GCA_963808455.1 uncultured Chloroflexia bacterium
GCTTTCTTCCCGCGCGCAAAATCATTTTGATCGGGGCCTCCACGGGCGGCACCGAGGCGCTCAAATCGCTGCTCACTTCCGTCCGGGGAGACCTGCCTGGCATCTGCATCGTGCAACACATTCCGGCCCATTTCTCCAAGGCCTTTGCCGACCGGCTCAACGGAATCTGCCCGATGGAAGTCCGGGAAGCCTGCCACGGCGACCGGGTCAAGCCGGGTTCGGCCATCGCGCCGGGCGGCAGACATCTGCTGCTCAAATGGCGGGAGGATCATTACATCGCGCACCTGCCATAGGCTCTCGGGCGGCAGGTCGCGGCCCGGCACACCCAGGCGCGAGAGCCAGATCGACGTGAGACTCGGCGTGATCCGGCCGGACGGCGCCATGTTGGCGCCGTCCAGGCTGCCCAGCCTGTCCATGGCCTCAACCGTCACCCGCACGGCGGCGTCAGGATCGGCGCAGTACTCCGCGATGCTCATCCCCATGTAGCGCGGGGCAAAAGCCACGCCCATGTAGACTACCGGCACCTGATCGACCGGTTCCAGCCGGATGGCCTTCTGGATGCGCTCGAACCGTTCCCTGTATAGACTCTCGTTATCCATCATGCCACCTCCGGGGCTGTGATCCAGCCGTTGCACAAGGCCACCGCCTCCTGGGCATCGTGTCCCAACGCATCCGCCCCCACATAGGCCCGCACGCTCTCCGTGATCGGGCCACCCCCGATCATGACCTTCGCCGCCAGCCCGGCAGCCTTCAGCGCGGCCACCGTCTCCCGCATGGGGTCGAAGGAGATCGTCAACAAGCCTGACAGCCCGACGACCTGCGCCCCGGTCGTCTGGACGCGCTCGACGAACTTTTGCGCCGGCACGTCGACGCCGAGGTCCTCGACGTCGTAGCCTGCGCCGCGCAGCATGGTCACGACGATGTCCTTGCCGATGTCGTGGATGTCGCCCCTGACGGTGCCCAGCACCACCCGGCCCTTGCCGGGTCCGCTGGTGCCGCCGGCACTGGCGGCCAGGGTGGCGGCGGCGGTCTTGAAGATCTCGCCGGCCATGATGAGGTCCGAGAGGAAGTACTCGCCGGACTCGAAGCGTTGGCCGATGAGGGTCATGCCCTCGCGGCAGTCGTCGAGCAGGCGGGCCGGGCTGTGGCCTTGGGCCAGGCCGGCCTGCACCAATTCCTGGACTTTGGTTTCATCCAGGTCCGCCATCGCCGTCGCCAATTGCGTCGCCATTATCGGATTTCCTCCTCGTGTTCGTTTCACTGCGGAGACCGCAGTGGAACATGCCGTGCGCTGCAGCGCCGCGGTATGGTTCCCGCCTCCGCCGCGCTGCGCGCAGCCATCAATGACGGTAGGCGCCGTACTCGCGGCCCGCGTCGATCATGGCCCTGACGTTTTCGGGTTTGGCATCCACCGGGGTATCGCAGCCGGTGCTCAGGATGTAGCCGCCGCCGTCACCCACTACCTCACAGAGCTTCCTGACGTAGTTGCAGACATCTTCAGGGGTACCCAGGGTCAGCAGCGACGCCGGCACGTCGCCCATCAGGCACATGTGGCCTGCGAGCACTTCCTTGGCCTTGAAGATGTCTGTTGCGCCGTCCAGCTCGAGCACGCATTTGCCTCTCGGCAGATCCTTGAAGAACTCCAGCATCGGCCCCCAGTTCGAATCGAAATGAAACAGGGGCGTAATCCCCGTGTCGAGCAATGCCAGCGCGATGCGCTTGATGGAAGGCCAGGCGAATTTCTCGAAGACCTTGGGGGAGATGAAGGTCGCCGCTTCACGCGTGGCGCCGATGAAGTTGGTCATGTAGCCGTAATGGGTGGCCTGCCGCATGCCCATTTGCCCACCGATCGCCGTCTCGATGAGCCCGGGCGTGATGGCATCGATAGCTGCCAGCACTTTCTCAGGACGGCGATAGAGGTCGAAGGTGAACTCCTTCAAGCTACGCCCCATCGAGAAGAAGTCGAAAGGCGGCGAGATCGCCACGCCTGTGAAGCTGTGAAGGCCGCGCGCCTCACAGATCAGGGTATCCTTCACAGCCTGACCCAGCCACTGGTTCAGCAACTCGGGGAACTGCTGGGGCTGCCAATGCGGCCGAATGCGGGAAAAGAGCATGGCGTTCAACGCCTGGTAGCCCTGCGCCACCGCTATGTCATAGTCCTCGACCCCGAGGACCGGCACCTCTTCGAATTGCCAGACCGCATCCTCGGGCAGCTCGCGGCCGGGCACTTTCAGCCGCATGGGCAAGGTCAGGGCAAAAGCGAACTCATTCAGGGTCGTGCTCTGGAAGAGAGCATCCCATCCGCCGTATTCGTCGAAGGTCTGCAGCAAGAGCTCCCGGCCGAGGTCGTTGTCGTTTATGAATTTTTCAAGCGTCACACCCTTCTGCCGGGCGCAAAAGAAGTCCATCATGGGCACCGTAGGCACCCGGTCCGGCTTTTCACAGCGGATTGCTGCTTCGATGCGCTCGCGCGGCGTCATCTCGTCCATCATGCCACCTCCGGGGCTGTGATCCAGCCGTTGCACAAGGCCACCGCCTCCTGGGCATCGTGTCCCAACGCATCCGCCCCCACATAGGCCCGCACGCTCTCCGTGATCGGGCCACCCCCGATCATGACCTTCGCCGCCAGCCCGGCAGCCTTCAGCGCGGCCACCGTCTCCCGCATGGGGTCGAAGGAGATCGTCAACAAGCCTGACAGCCCGACGACCTGCGCCCCGGTCGTCTGGACGCGCTCGACGAACTTTTGCGCCGGCACGTCAACGCCGAGGTCCTCGACGTCGTAGCCTGCGCCGCGCAGCATGGTCACGACGATGTCCTTGCCGATGTCGTGGATGTCGCCCCTGACGGTGCCCAGCACCACCCGGCCCTTGCCGGGGCCGCTAGTGCCGCCGGCACTGGCAGCCAGGGTGGCGGCGGCGGTCTTGAAGATCTCGCCGGCCATGATGAGGTCCGAGAGGAAGTACTCGCCGGACTCGAAGCGTTGGCCGATGAGGGTCATGCCCTCGCGGCAGTCGTCGAGCAGGCGGGCCGGGCTGTGGCCTTGGGCCAGGCCGGCCTGCACTAAATCCTGGACCTTGGTTTCGTCCAGGTCCGCCATCGCCGTCGCCAGTTGCGTCGCCATGCTCAGATTCCTCCTTGAACTAACGTGGCGCGCGGAGCCAATCACTCCGCGTGCGGATGGGGATGGTTACCCGACAGATGGGGCGGGGGAGAGCCCGTGCCCTCAAGGGCCTCCTCGGCAACCTGTCCGGCACGGGTGGCAGCCAGGGCCGAGGCGGTTTCGCAGGCGAGAAGAGCCAGTACCTCGCGGGGTACGCCATAGACCAGCACATTGAGCGTCACGGAGAGTTGGGCCAGGCCATCCGGTACCTGGCCGTCCGAAGTGGGGGGATGGAGCGGGCTGACCGCGCTGGCGCGCAGATAGCCGCCACCGGGGAAGATGGCCAGCAGCTTGATATGGCCGATCAGGGCGCCGGCGTGGCCCGGCGCTCGCGCCTCGCCGGCCCGGCCCACGGGCGCGGCGGCGCAGGCGCGGGCCAGCTCCGCCAGGTAGGCGACCAGCAGATCTTGCCAGTCGCGGCCTGCCATAGGCGCGGGCATCTGCCAAAGCTGCTGTGCCGCGTACGGCTCCAGTGCCAGCTCGCTCATGGCAACAGCAAACCGGCGAGCTCGGGCGCCAGTTCAGCGCCGAGCGCTTCGCAGAAAAGCGGTGCCTTAGGGTTTATCTCGCGCGTGGCACGGATCGCCTGTGCCAACTCATCTTGCGTGGCGAGATCGGCCTTGCTGATGATCAAGCAATCTGCCTGGCGGATGCCGGCCGTGATCAAGGGCGTCAGGATCTCGAGCAGCATCGGCAAACGCAACGGGTCGAGGACGGCCACCCAGCGGATGCTCTCCAGGGGGCGGCCTTTGTAATAGGGCAGGGCACGCAGCAGGTTGCCGGGATCGGCGGCGCCGGACGGTTCGACCATCACGAGGTCGGGTGCATAGTCCCCATCCAGCTTCTGCAGGGTGCTGACGAGGTCGGCCGTGAGTGTGCAGCAAATGCAGCCGTTGAACAATTCCCAGACGTCGAGCTGGAGCTGGCGCATGAGCTGGTTGTCGATGCCGATCTCGCCGATCTCGTTGACGATGATCGCGGTGCGACGGCCGGCAGCTCGTGCGGCGCGGCGAGGCTCAGCATGAGGGTCGTCTTGCCCGAACCAAGAAATCCCGTGACCAGCAGAAGATGCATGGGTCGCCGCCTTGCGACTCCCACTGGCCGGCACGGGCGAGGTGACCTCGCCCCTACAGGACAGCGGAGGGGATCAAGTCGGCAGCATCATACACTTATATATATAAGTTGTCAATTCGTGTCCGGCGGGCGATCGAAGAACTGCTCCATCTCGACCGCGCGCCCGGGTGGCACCACAATGAACTCGTCAGGCGTCCACGGCCCCGTCAGCATTCTCTCGACGAGCGCGGTCGAGCCCTCGATCTCCTCATAGCGCAGGCCGAAGCGGTCGGCGGTGTTCCGGCAATACTCGCGGTATTTGTCCAGCTCGTGATGGCCGGTGTTGATCAGCGCCAGGCGCGTGTAGTTGGCCAACATCAGCTTGATCAGGCGGTCGGCCCGTTGGCGGCCATAGCGCTGGAGCGTGCGCTCGTAGTCCCCAAACGGGCCGTCGCCGGCCTCGATCCAGCCCTTGGTCAGATAGTAAGTGCCCGGCTCCTTGCGCGCCTGGGCGGTGTAGGCCGTTTGCGAGCCCAGAAAGAGGGCGATGCAGTCGTGGACACGCGGCACGATCAGGGTGCATCGTGCCGCCCGAAGGCCCACCACCGCCATCGAGCACAGGCCGTACCCCAGAACGATCTGATCGTAAGGCCCGGCCAGGGCATCGATGCGCTCTTGCAAAGCAGCACGCAGGCCCGCCGGCTCCACATGCAGACCGAAGTTGAGCACCTCATAACCGGCGCCGGCCGGCATGAGAGGCAGCATCTCCTCGATGACGGTGGCGCAAGCCAGGACAAAGGTACGAGGCCCGGGCATGTTACCGATAGACGCCGTACTCCCTGCCTGCGTCGATCCAGGCGCGCAGGTTCTCCGGCCTGGTGTGATCCACCACCGCGCCGGGAGCCAGGACAAAACCGCCGTCCCCGGCCACGTCGTCGAGCAGCTTCTTGACGTAACTGCGCACGTCCTGGGGCGTCCCGGTCTGAAGCAGCGATACGGGCAGGTTGCCGCCAAAGGCAGCCCAGCCGCCGAAGTGCTTCTTCACTTCCTTCATGTCGGTCCTGTCAAAAAGCCATAACGTCGTGCCCGCGGGGATGTCGGGGTCGGCGACGATGCTAAGGCGCTCGTTGTAGCCGCCTTCAACGAACAGAAGCGGCACAATGCCTTCCCGGACCAGGCCCAGGATGACCGCCTTGAGCGAAGGCCAGTAGAACTTCTTGAAGTCATCGTTCGACATGAAGCCATCGGCGCCTTTGTGCAGCGGGATGAAAACGAAGGGGCCATGGTTGGCCGTTGCGATGCGCACGCCGGCCTCAACGTTCAGGGGCGCGAGCCTTTCCACTGCAGCCAGCACCTTCTGTGGCTGGCGGAACTTATCCAACATGATGGCCCGCGTGCCGCGCAGCGTGTCGCCCAACGTGTCGAAAGGCGCCTTGGTATAGCCCGCAAACAAGGGCGGCAGGCCCAGGGTCGTCATGGAGGCCACATCGATGCCGACCACAGCATTGATCCACTCCAGCGCGGCCTGGCCAGCCTCCAGCAGTTTCTTGAAAGCCTGCTGCACGTCGGGCATGCCGAAAGGCACCATGAACCCACCGGTAAAGGGCAGCTCGATGACATCCGTCAGGGGCGACAACATCTGCCATGGCCCAAGTGCCCCAAACACGCGCGGCAGGTAGTAGCGCATCCAGTAGCCCGACGGGTCGTTGATCAACAGGTCATACTCGTCGAGCCGCATATACTCGGTCTCGACACATTGATACTGAGAATCCAGGGCAACGCCGTGTCCTGGCCACCGGTACAATTTATAATCCAGGATCTCGAAGACCTTGCCGGCACCGGTCAGCAAGCACGTGATCACGATGTCGGTTTCGAAGTCGGTATTGAACTTCCGCATGGCGTGGCCGAGCTTGTCGTAGTCGTACATGGCTTCTTCGGCGGTGATGCCACCGTACGAGAACGGCACGATGCCCGGCAGGAGGGCGATCGGCACGCGCTGGGGCTTCTTTAGCTGCACGGCGTCCTTGAACATTTGCGCCCGCTCTCTGTAGGCGCGTTCGGCCTCGGGGCTTGCGAAAGGCAGACCTTGGGGCGTGATCCATTCGGCGAAACGCGCCCTCCTGCTTCTGCGCAGGGCTTAGCTTTTGCCACTGGGTGTCCACTTGCATCCTCCTCTCAGGCTTGCTTCGTCCACTGTTTGGCCAGGGAAACCGCGGCCATCGCGTCTGCTCCGAAGGCATCTGCGCCCGCGTATTTCTTGACCTGCTCATCGACGGTCCCGCCGCCTACCATGATTTTCACGCTGTCACGCAGGTCCGCGGCCTGGATCGCCGCCACCGTATCCTTCATTCGAGATCGATTTCAGCCTCTCTAGTTGATGGATGTCTTGAAGTAGGTGTCATCGCCCGGCGCCTGCTTCCCCGCCGGCGTGGGCCAGCATGGCTGCCTCGTACACCAGGCGCAGCGGCACGCCGTGGGCCTCGGCCGCCTGCCGGCAGTCCTCGTACTCGGGCGCGGCTTTCGAGCCGCCTCCCGGCAGCTGGACCAGCTTGACGCGCAGGGTGCCAAATGGTGTCGCGACCTGCTCGATGGCCCGGGCCAGGCAGTGCCGCGTGACCTCGGTGGTGCGAACGCCGAGGGTGGTCGTCTCGTCGAACAGCGCCGTGCGCAGGCTGCCCGCTTCGGCCGGCTGGCACAACACGCTGAGCAGCGTCGCGGGCCGGCCCTTCTTCATGAGGATCGGGGTCAGGTAGACGTCCAGTGCGCCGGCAGCCAGCAGCCGCTCCTGGATATAGCCATAGACCTCGGGGTTCATGTCGTCGATATTGGTCTCCAGCAGGGAGAGGGTCTCGATCTGGAGATCCGGCGACGCTGTGGTGGCCGTCTCACCCAGCAGCACGCGCAGCACGTTGGGCTCCGGCGTGAGGCGGTCCCCGGCGCCGTAGCCGATGGCCGACAGGCGCATGGCGGGGATGGCGCCGAATTCGTCGGCGATCTCCGTCAGCAGGGCTGCCGCCGTGGGCGTCACCGTCTCGACCGCGTGGTCGACGCCGAGCACGGGTGCGCCGCGCAACAGCGCAACCGTCGCCGGCGCCGGCAGCGGCATCTGGCCGTGGGAGCTTGCCAGGGTGCCGCGCCCAAGGGGCACGGGAGAGACGACGACGCGCTTGACGCCCAGCAAATGCAATGCCAGCAACACCCCCGTCACATCCACCAGGGTATCTACGGCGCCCATCTCGTGCAGGTGCACGTGCTCGGCAGGCTGCCCATGGATGCCTGCCTCGGCCTCGATCATGCGCTCGAAGATGTGCAACGCGTGATCTCTCGATCTGCTCGGGCAGGTCGCTGGCCATGATCAGGGACCGGATCTCGGGCAGGTGGCGCGCCGGCGCGGTGTCGGCTGCCTTGACGTTGACTTTGGTAGCCGAGAAGGGGCCACGCATCACCCGCCGCAACCCCAGCTCAAAGTCCGGCAGATGCAGGCCAAGCAGCGCCTGCTGGAGGTCCGCAAACGGCAGCCCCGCATCCACCAGGGCGCCCAGCATCATGTCGCCGCTGGCGCCCGAGACCAGATCGAAATAGATGATCTTCATCGATGGTACCCTGCAGATGGTTCGCTCTGCCGCAGCCGTCAGGCAGACATCAGCAATTCGTGCGCTTTTGACAGCCAATCCATGATCTCGATGTGCTGCGGGCACTGCACCTCGCACTCTCCGCACCGCAGGCACCGATCGGCGCGGTGCTCCGGCGCCAGGAAGACCTGGTAGTGGCGCCGTGCCAGGGCGAGGGCATTGAACATGCAAGCCCGGTTGTAGATGTTGAAGACCTCGGGCACCGACACGTCGTTGGGGCAGGGCTGGCAGTACTTGCAATCTGTGCACGGGATGGGGCGCAGCGCCAGGTAGGCCTCACGCACACGATCGATCAGCGCCAGTTCCTCGCCGTTCAGGCAGCCTGGCGCCGAGTCTTCGGCGGTCGCCAGGTTTTCCTCGAGCTGGGCCATGGTGCTCATGCCACTCAGCACCAGCGACACCTCGGGCTGGTTCCACACCCACTGGCAGCCCCCAATATGCCGGAGTGCGGGGGCGTGGGGCGCTGTCCCACAGCTGCTGGATGGGTGCCGGCGGGGTCGTGGCCAGCATACCGCCGCGGAGCGGCTCCATCACGATCACGGCCAGGCCCTTGCCCGCTGCATAACGTAGCCCGCGCGTGCCGGCCTGCTCCTGCTCGTCCATGTAGTTATACTGGATCTGGCAGAACGTCCACCTGTCGTAGGCGTCCACGATCTCCTGAAAGAGTTCGTAGCTGTCGTGAAAGGAAAAGCCGAGGTAACGGACCCGGCCGCGCTCCAATTGCTTCTCGGCCCACTCGAAGACCTTCAGTGGCTGCAGGGCACGCCAGCGCTCGGCGCCCAACCCATGCAGCAGGTAGAAGTTGACGTAGCTAGTTTGCAAGCGCGCCAGTTGCTCGTCGAAGTAGCGATCAAAGTCCTCGGTGGATTTGACGAGCCAGACCGGCATCTTGGTCGCCAGTCGCACCCGCTCGCGATAGCCGCCCTTCAGCGCTTGGCCGACCACGGGCTCGCTGTGCCCGAAATGATAAGGATAGGCAGTGTCGAGATAATTCACGCCCTGGTCGATGCCATGCCTGATCATACGAATGGCCTCGGGCTCGTTGACATTGGCGGGGTTGCGGTCGATCAGCGGCAACCGCATGGCGCCAAAGCCGAGGGCAGAAGGTTGCCAATCCAGCTTGCCAAATCGTCTGTATTGCATGGGGATCTTCCTCGTTGGCTGTGTGACTTTATGGGACCATTGTATCCTACCGGGAGGCCGGCGCCAAGCTCACACCCTGCGAACCTCGCAGCGTGACGCCTCCTCGTCGCAGCGGCGCGGCCTTGACGTCTGAGCCGTCTGGCGCTAGACTTATATATATAAGTTGTCCAACGCGGGAGAGGCCAGACCGTGACCAGCACGCTCGACATACGCATCACTCCGACCATAGATCGCGCCTCATACGAGCCCGCTTACGCTCAGCTTGTGCGTATACTGAGCGAGGAGATCGCCCAGGGCCGCTTTCGCCCCGGCGACCAGCTGCCTTCTGAGTCGCAGCTCTGCGCCTACTTCAACGTCAGCGGCATGACGGTCCGTCGCGCCATCAACATCCTGATCGACCGCGGCACGGTTAGCGCCTCTCAAGGCAGGGGCACCTTCGTGCGCGGGCTGGACATGCGTGAGGCAGCTTTCCGCCTGTGCGAGCGCCATGAGGATGCCACGAGCCGCGAGGCCCAGGTGCGCCTGCTCCAGGCAACCATCCTGCCGGCCGACGGGCGCGTAGCGCGCAAACTCGGGATCCCCCTTGCGAGCAGGGTGATCTACTTGCGCCGGCTGGTCCTTCACCCTGATGGCCCGGCAATGTATCATCGCGAGTACCTGATTTACGATCCCTGCCAGCCGACCGTCGAGGCTGAGCTACAGATCACATCGCTCGAAGGCTTATTCAGAGGGCAGGAGGGGCCCGGGCTGCGGCGCGGGGACCTTCAGCTGGAAGCCGTGGCCCTCGACCGCGAGGAGGCCGAACTGCTGGGGGTGCCGGTCGCGGCCCCCGCCCTCTGCCTCGAGCACGTTTTCTACGACTTCAGCAACCGGCCTGCAGCCTGGGGCTGGTTCATTTGCCGCGCCGATCGCTTCAGCCTGGCCGGCCGCATCGGCCCTGAGGTCGGCTGAGCCCAAGGGGCGAGCCGGGTTGGCCCGTTTGACGGACGGGCCGGCCCCGACCGCTGGATGGCCCGGCCCCACGGGCCTGCCGGGAGTGCGCGAAATGTCTGATGATTTTGCACTTGCCCTGCGCGAGGGCATCGCCGACCTCGACGAAGCAGTCGTCCTGGCGACCGTGCAGTCTTGCCTGGCTCAAGGCCGGGACCCGATCGTGGTGATCGCTGCCTGCGAGGCCGGCATGCGCCTGGTCGGGGAGCGCTACGAGAGCCGCGAATACTACCTGTCCGGGTTGATCATGGCCGGGGAGATCTTCCGCGAAGTGCTGGAGATCGTGCGCCCGGCGCTGGAACACAGCCTGGCTGCCAACGAGCGCGGCCGGGTGCTGATCGGCACCGTGCAAGGCGACATCCACGACATCGGCAAGACGATCTTTCAGATTTCTCTGAGCGCTTACGGCTTTACCGTGGAAGATCTGGGCGTTGACGTGCCCCCGCAGGCTTTTGTCGAGGCGGTCCGCACCTGGGAGCCCGACGTCATCGGACTCTCGGGCCTGCTCTCGACGGCCTACGAGACCATGCGCGACACGGTCCGGCTGCTGAACGAGAGGGCGGGCGACGGGTTCTTGCCCACCGTCATCATCGGCGGCGGCCTGATCGACGAGCGCGTGCGGCGCTTCGTGGGCGCGGGCTACTGGTGTCGCGATGCCCTCGAAGGCGTCCGGCTCTGCCAGCGCCTGGTAGCCGAACGGCGGGCAGCAAGCTGATTTGTGCTATAATTGCCTATCATTTGGCGTCGTGCGTTGCTCGTAGCATTCGAGCAAACGCTCTGCCCTGGATGAGAGGAGGCTGCCAGCATGAGCGAGGACAGGCGCATCCGCAAGGTTGTCAAGAGCCGGCCGACCATCGAAGGGGCCGGGGTTCACCTGCACCGGGCCATCGGCTTTGGCGATCCGCAGACATTCGATCCATTCCTGCTCTTGGATGATTTTCGGTCCGACACCCCAGCGGAATACCTCAAAGGATTTCCGTGGCATCCGCATCGCGGCATCGAGACGATCACCTATGTCTTGGCGGGCGACGTCGAGCATGGCGACAGCATGGGGAACGGTGGCGTCATCTCGGCCGGCGACGTCCAGTGGATGACGGCAGGCAACGGCATCATCCATCAGGAGATGCCCAGGGGCGATACGCAGGGCAGAATGTACGGCTTTCAGCTGTGGGCCAATCTCCCGGCCTCGCACAAGATGATGGACCCGCGCTACCAGGGGATCACCGCCACGCAGATCCCGGAGACGACCGATGCCCATGGGAACAAGATCAAGGTGATTTGTGGACAGGTTGACGGCACGCGCGGCCCGGTGCAAGATATCGTCACCGATCCGCAGTACCTGGATATCACCGTGATGCCGGGCGCCACCTTCGTGCACCCTACGCCTCGCGGTCACACCGTGTTTGCCTACGTCATCGGCGGCAGAGGCGATTTCTGCCGGCAAAGGGACCCCTACAGCTACGAGGCCGAAGGGGCCAACTACTTCGACACGGAGCGCGAGCCGCTCATCGGGGATGGGCACCTGGTGCTCTTCGGCGATGGCGAGGCCGTGACCGTGCGCGCCGAGCAGGAAGCCGTGCGGTTCCTGCTGATCTCGGGGAAGCCGATCCGCGAGCCGATTGCCTGGTACGGCCCCATCGTGATGAATACCCAGCAAGAATTGCGGGTTGCCTTCGAGGAATTGCAGCGAGGGACCTTTATCAAGAGCCATAAATAGGGGCGCCGCCGGCTTCGGCACGGCGAGCAGCGAGGAAGGAGCGACCGTGGAACTCGACGATCTCCAGGGGCTGGGCCGCGCCCTGCAGGCGACGGACCGGATGCCCGTGCTGTTTCTCGGACACGGCAGTCCGATGAACGCCATCGAAGACAACCAATTCTCACGGAGCTGGCGCGGCCTGCGCCAGGGCCTGCCCAGGCCGAAGGCGATCCTGTGCATCTCGGCCCATTGGGAGACCTGGGGCGCGCTGGTCACGGCCATGGATCGGCCGCGCACGATCCACGACTTCGGCGGCTTCCCGCGGGCGCTTTTCGCGGCCCAATACCCGGCGCCCGGAAGCCGCCGGCTGGCCGAGGCGACGCGCGATGCGCTGCGACTCGGCGAGGATGGCCTGGATCAGGACTGGGGCCTGGACCATGGGTGCTGGAGCGTGCTCAAGCCCATGTACCCGGACGCCGACGTGCCGGTCGTCCAGTTGAGCCTGGACGCGACCAGGCCGGCGCAAGCCCATTACGAGCTGGCGCAAGCTTTGACTCCCCTGCGGAGCCAGGGCGTGTTGATCGTCGGCAGCGGGAACATGGTGCACAACCTGCGCCGCGTCATGCTCAAGGGCCCGAGCTTCGGCGACTTCAACGTGCCTTTCGGGTTCGACTGGGCCCTGGAGGCCAATGATACCTTCAAGAAGCTGATCCGCGAGCGCGATCACCGTGCCTTGATGGACTACCCTGCGCTGGGCAAAGCGGTGCAGCTGGCCGTGCCGACCCCCGAGCACTTCCTGCCCATGCTCTACGCCCTCGCCTTGCAGGAGCCGGATGAGGAGGTCTTCTTTTTCAACGATGTGGCGGTGGCCGGTTCGTTGACGATGACCTCCTTTGTCGTCGGGCAGCCGAACGGCTGACCCTGGCGTGGTGCGGGACGTCGATGTCCCGCACCAGGTCTTCTGCGGCAGCCTCGCCAACCGGGAAGTTTTGGTTTGATGTAGCGCCTATGCTAGAATCACCTGCAGGCACCTAATCCGATCGCTCGGGTGGCGTATGTTTGCAGCGGTTTCCTGGTGGCTCGTCATCGAGGTCCTCGGCTGGCTGGCATTGCCGCTGGCCTGGCGCGTCTGCATGCGCCTGCCCGGCCGAGGCTACCCGCAGGCCAAGGCGATCGGGGTCCTGGCGGTCTCCTATCTGCTTTGGCTCGGGGCCAGTTTTCGGCTGCTGCCGAATGACTTCGGCGGGATCCTCGTCGCCGATCGCGATGGTGGCCGGGCTGTCCCTATGGCTCGGGCGGCCGGGCCTGCGCCGTGATCCGGGTAGCGGGCGCCGGCCCCTGCTGGTTTGGCTGCGGTCCAACCTGTCGCTGGTCATGGCGACCGAGATCCTCTTCCTCGGGGTTTTCGCCGCCTGGTCGATTCTTCGCGCTCATAGCGGCGATATCGCGGCGACCAAGAAGCCGATGGAGTTTGCCTTCATCAACGGCGTCCTCAACAGCCGTTTCTTTCCGCCTCAGGACCCCTGGCTTTCCGGTTACGCCATAAGCTACTACTATTTCGGCTATGTCATGGTCAACGTGCTGGTGCGGCTTGCCAATGTCGTGCCGGCGGTCGGCTTCAACCTGGCTCTGGCCTCCTGGTACGCGCTGGTGCTGGTGGGCGCGTTCGGTGTGGTGTACGACCTGGTGCGCCTGGCCGAGGGCGCATGCCCCGCGATCGCCTGGGGGTTGTTGGGGGCGTTGTTTACCGGCGTCATCGGCAACCTGGAAGGGATCGTCGAAGCGGGCTACAACGCGCGCCTG
>CAWEHT010000375.1:0-16586 GCA_963808455.1 uncultured Chloroflexia bacterium
CACGCAATTGCCTCCTCCAGCCTTAGTTTGCCGCGGAGCACAAGCGTACACTCCTCCATTGGGTGTGTCGCGCTCATCCGAGCTAGATGTGTTAGGTTCAAGGGTGGCAGTATAGAACAATAACTGCCGGGCGGAGGAGGGGCTGAGGACTTCGTATTCGATGCGAGCGCCGGGCAGCCTGAGCCGACGCCGCTGGTTGGGGTGGACCACGGGTGAGTCCATGCCATCCTCGGCGAAGAGGTGGAACAGCGGCACATGCAGGGCCAGGGCGATTTTGCGCATCGACGTGATGCTCGGCTCGGCCTGGTCTCTCTCGACCAGGCTGATGAAGCCGGGCGTCAAGCCGCTGCGTGCGGTGAGATCGCGGAGGGTGATGCCCATCGTCTCACGTTGCGTGCGTATCCTCGATCCAATGCTCACAATCCTTAACCTCTACAGATGCTCTTGCCACTCTGCACAAGGCCCATCGAGCAGTCCTGGCTCTTCGGAACATTGTACCACAGTGTTGCCGCAGGCCTTAGTTCGCTCGATCCGACGCGGAGCGAATCAAGTCTGGCGCGACAGTGCAGGGGTAAAGGCCTGGGCTGCTTCCACCGGGCCCGGCTGTTGCGGTCCAGCGAGACTATCCCTTGGTGGCAGTTTGTGCGTCGAGCGCTCGCAGCAGTTTTTCAGGCGTTATGGGCAGATCCAGCATGCGGACTCCGACCGCGTCGTAGATCGCATTGGCGATCGCGGTCTGCCGGGCCGATCACCGGTGGCTCCCCCACCCCTTTGGCGCCGAACGGGCCATCCTCGTCAGGCATTTGCAGGATCACCGGGTTGACGGCCGGGACATCCATGCTGGTCGGCACCTTGTAATCAAGAAATGAAGGATTCAGCACCTTGCCATCCTTGATCAACATCTCCTCGTACAGCGCGTAGCCGATGCCCTGCACCACACCGCCCTCAATTTGCCCCACCACACCCAGCGGGTACACGGCTGTGCCCACATCGTGAGCAGCCGTGAGGCGCTCCACAGTGACCTTGCCCGTTTCAGGATCGACAGCCACCTCGGCGACATGCGTGCCGAACACGAAGCCCGCGCTCGGCGGCTGCGGATAGCCCTCGCCGACGGGGCTTGTGAAGGCCGGCTCGCCGAGGTAGGATCCGTGGCCAATGATCGGCCCCCGTTTCACAAACGTGCTGATGCCGCACAGCTCGCTGATCGTCACCCGTCCGCAAGCGGTCCTCGCGCACATAAACGTAGCCGTTCCCTGCCGCCAGCCGCGCCGGCGGGCTCACCGAGCTGTTCAGCTGCCAGATCCACGAGCTGCTGTTTGGCGTCAGCAGCGGCCAGGCGCACCGCGTTCCCTGCATCCCAGGTCGTGCGGCTGGCTATCGAACCCAGGTCGTACGGGGAGCTATCCGAGTCCACCGCGGCAACTGTCACTGCCTTCAGCGGCAGCCCCAACTCTTCCGCCGCGATCTGGGCCAGGATCAGGTGCGCGCCGGTGCCGACGTCGACCACGCCCGTCAGGATGTTGGCTGTGCCGTCCTCGTTGAGGCGCACAACGGCTGACGAGGCCAGCAAACCCACGTTGAGGATCGTGTTAGCGATCCCCATCCCGCGCAGCGGCCCCAGCCGCCCCCGCTTGCCTTGCCACCCGGACGCTTCCAGGGCTGCGTCCATGGTCTCGGCGATGGTGACTGAACGCAGCGCCTGCGTTGACAGGATGCGATCACCTTCTCTGACCAGGTTCATGCGGCGGAAGTCGATGGGATCCAGGCCCAGACGAGTGGCAACCATGTCCATGTGTGATTCGGTTGCAAAGGTCAGTTCGGCCACGCCGTAGCCGCGCATGCAGCCGAAGTTTGGGTTATTGGTGTAGACGCAGTAGCCCTGGGCCTCGGCATTTGGGATGCGATACGGCCCCTGCGCGAAGGTCACCGCCAACCCGACGGTCCCCAGGGTATGGTCCGAGTACCCCCCGCAGTCGGCGATCAGGCGCACGTATTTGGCTGTGATCGTGCCATCGGCCTTGACACCCGTACGCATTGTGATGACGTAGGGTGCCCGTGCCCGCCCAGCAGTGAATTCTTCTTCGCGCGTGATCACCAGCCGCACGGGGCGCCGCGCCTTCCGCGCCAGCAAAGCCACGATCGGCTCGATCGTGCTCTTGAGCTTGGCGCCGAAGCCGCCGCCCAAGGTCGTTCCGATTACACGCACGCCCGTCATCGGGAGTCCGAGGGCGGCTGCCACTTCGGAGTGGCAGTTGGCTACTTGTTGTGTCGAGGTCCAGACGGTGAGCTTGCCGCTGAAGTCAAACCCTGCCGTCGCCGCACGCGGCTCGATGTGGCACTGGTGCATAGCCTGGGTGCGAAAAGTGTCTTCGAAGACTTGATCTGCGGACGCAAAGCCGGCCGCGAGGTCGCCCTGGCACAGGCGCGGTATAGAGGCAGACGTTGCCGTACTTGATCGCACTATAGGTTGCGGTATACGCGTCGAGGTCCGGATGGATGACCGGGGCACCCGCCTCCATGGCCAGCAAGGGATCGAACACTGCCGGCAGGTCGGCATACTCCACTTCGATCAGATCCCGGGCCTGTTCGGCGATGGCTTCGCTTTCGGCCGCTACCGCTGCCACCGGTTCGCCGATGTGTCTTACCACGTCCCTGGCGAAGACGTATTGATCGCGCAGGTAGACCCCGTACCGGATGCTTGGCGCATCGGCTGCGCTCACCACGCAATGTACGCCGGGGAGCGCGCGGGCCCGCCCGGTATCCAGGCGGATGATCCTGGCGTGCGGGCGGTCGCTCCACAACACTTTGGCATACAGCATGCCGGGGAAGAACACGTCCGGGCCGTAGACCGCGCGGCCGGTGACTTTGTCGGTCACGTCAGGCCGCATCGAGGGCTTCCCAACAACCAAGAATTGTTTCTGATCCATCAGCGGTCTACCCCTCTGCTGCTCTCAACCGATCACACCGCGGTGGCTCAGCGCCCGCACGGCCGCAAAGATGCGCCCGTACCCCGTGCACCGGCAGATGTTGCCGGCCAGGGCTGCCCGCATCTCCATTTCAGTCGGTTCCGCGTTTTCGTCTAGAAGCGCTTTGGTCGCCAGGACCATGCCGGGTGTGCAGAAGCCGCACTGCACGGCGCCTTGCTCGATGAAGGCTTGCTGGATGGGATGAAGGGCGCCTTCCGGCGACAGGCCCTCGATGGTCATGATGTCGCTGCCTTGAGCCGCGTGGGCCAGGACCAGGCAGCTACTGACGGCTTTGCCGTCCATCAGCACCGTGCAGGCGCCGCAATCTCCCGTGCCACAGCCTTTTTTCGTGCCTCGCAGGCCTAGCTGTTCCCGCAGCACGTCCACCAGCAACTCGCCTGGCTCAACCGTGACGGTGCGAGCTTGCCCGTTCACAATCAGTTCGATCTTATCGCTCATGGACTTCACCCCGAGCCGATCTGGCCAGCAGGAAGGAAGGCGTAGGCTCAATTCCTTGCAGCCTGGGATCAATCTGCCGATGCCATCGTTGCCTGTTCCAGAGCGCGCCGCGCGCAGACTTCGACCATCCGGCGGCGATACCAGGCACTCGCCCGGATGTCGTCGATCGGCCTTGCCTCGCTGGCTGCCACGTGGGCGGCCTCTGCCAGGGCTTCCGGGCTCAACTCCCCAGCCTGCCGTAGCACGATTTCGGCTCGTAGGGCTCGCATGGGCGTGGGTGCGACAGCGCCCAGCGCCAGACGGACATCGAGCGGCTTCCCGTGGTCGAGGCTAATGGATGCGCCTACGCCGACCACGGCGCAATCCATTGCGCGGCGTGGGCTGTGCTTCAGGTAGGTGCTGCCGCGGCGGGTGGCCGGACGCGGGATACGGAAGCCGAGCAGGATGTCGCATGGCCCGAGCAGCGTCCGGCCTGGCCCAAGGAAGAATTGGTCGAGCGGCACCGATGTCGTGCCACCAGGCCCGGCTATCTCCGCTATCGCGTCCAGGGCCAGGAGAGCGGGTGCGGTGTCGGCGGACGGCGCAGCATGGCAGATATTGCCACCAAGCGTCGCCCGGTTGCGGACCTGGACCGATGCCAGGCTTCCGGCCGCCAGCGCCAGCCCACGGCCCTCTGTGGCCAGCAGCGGAGAAGTTTCAACCTCGCGCACGGTCGTCAGGGCGCCCACCTCGATGAACGCCTGGTCGCCCTGCTGCACGTAGCGCAGGCCGCGCAGCTCGCTCAGCCGTCCGATGTCCACCACGAAGTGCGGGCTGGCTTTCTTTGCTTGCATCTCAAGAATCAGGTCCGTGCCACCTGCCAGCAACCGCGCTTCTGGCCCGTGTTCGGCCAGAAACCCCAGCGCTTCTGCCAGGGATGCCGGGCGCACATATTCGAACGGCATATTGCTCCTTTACTCCACGCGCCGCATGGTGTACGGGCGGCCCAGCGCCGCGGGCGCTGCACCGTGGCTCGCGGTGGAGCGCACGAAAAGAGCCAGCAGGGTCAGGACGTAGGGCAGCATCAGCAGGAACTCGTAGGGCAGGGTCTTGGCCCCCAGTCCTACCTGGCTCAGCGCCTGGATGTTGAACTGGATAGCATCGGCCAGCCCGAAGAACAACGCACCGCCCAGTGCCCACCATGGTTGCCAGCTCGCGAAGATCACCAGCGCTATCGCGATCCAGCCGCGCCCTGCCGTGATGTTCTCGGTGAACATGTTGAGCTGAGCCACGGTCAAGACGGCGCCGCCAAGACCTGCCAGCGCAGAGCCCATCAGCAAGGCCAGATAGCGCACGCGCGTCACGCTGACACCTGATGTATCTGTCGCGGCCGGATTCTCACCGGTCGCCCTGATCTTCAGGCCCAAGGTAGTCCTGAACATCAACACCCACACCAGGAGGGTCAGGAGCACAGTCAGGTACACCGTCGGCTGCTGGTTGAAAAGTACCGGACCCAGCACGGGGATGTGGCTCAAGATCGGAATGGGCGCGAGCGCCATGCCGGGGCCAGGGGCTACCATAGCGCTGAATGCCTGGCGGTAGAGGTAATTGGCAACTCCCTGACCGAACAGCACCAAGGTGATGCCGCAGATCACCTGGTCCGCCTTCAATGTGACGCTGAGCCAGCCCATGATCAGGCCCATGGCGATCCCGGCAGCGATGCCTGCCAGAAGGCCGATCCACGGGCTCCATATGCCCGCTTGGGCCAGCATGGCGTAGTAGGCTGCCATAAAACCGGCCATGGCGCCTATAGACATCACGCCTTCCAGCCCGAGGTTAAGGACGCCTGCCCGTTCGGTGATGATTTCGCCCAGCACGGCCAGCGCCACAGGCGTGGCCAGCCGGATTGCAGAGGTGAGCAGCGCCACCAAGAATGCCCAGCTAAGAATCAGTGACCAGTTCATCAGTCCCGCCCCCTGTGGGCAGCCGCGTCCGTGGCCAGGACGGACAATACGACCACTGCCTGAATGGCGCTCGCCAGGGATGCCGGAAGCTGTGACATTACGCTCATTGCCTGGGCGCCGATGGTAAGGGCCGAGAAGAAGATCGCCGCCACCAGCACGCCTACCGGATGCATCCGACCCAGCAGCGCTATGAGCACCCCATCGAACCCATACCCGTTCGAGATCTGGGGCTTGAGGCGGAATTGGGTGCCGCTGACTTCCAGAATGCCCGCGAGGCCGGCCAGCGCGCCACTAAAGGTGATGGCGAACAGGATCATGCGGTTGACATTGACGCCGGCATAGCGCGCCACACTGGCGCGCGAGCCGACGGCACGCAGCCAGAACCCCAGTGGTGTCCGCCAGAGCAGAAGATAGATGATCGGCACGAACAGGAAAGCGATCAACACGCCCAAATGGATGCGGCTTCCCAGAAGCAAGGGCAAGCGATCGGCATTGACGAGCTCGGCGCTTTGGGGCAGGAACCCTTGGGGGTCCTGCAGAGGCCCGCGTGACATATATTGCATGAGCAGGATGGCGATATAGTTCAACATCAGGGTCGAAATAATTTCATTGATGCCGCGTCGCGTTCTGAGGAGACCTGGAATGAGGCCCCATAGACCACCACCCAGAGCGCCGAGGACCATCATGACCGGGATCATGATGTACCCGGGCACGCCGGGCAAGAGCAACGCTGTCGCACCAGCGGCGAGGGCGCCCATGTAATACTGTCCCTCTGCGCCTATATTCCAGACGCGGGCCCTGAATGCTGCCGTGAGCCCGAGCGCGATCAAGAGGAGCGGTGAGGCTTGCAGGATCGTCTCTGTGATCTGGCGCCCCCCGCCAAAAGCCCCCAGGAACATGGTCCGGTAGATGATCAAGGGGTTGTCGCCGGCCAGGAGGATCATGATTGCCCCGATCAGCAGGCCAATGAGCGTGCCTAGAAGCGGGGTGCCCAGAGCAATCATCAGCCCGCGGCGTGCGTTCCTTTGTTGCTGAAGCGCCGAGTGGGAGACCGAGTGCCTGGGTCATAGGGCCTCCTGCGCAACGTGGGCGTCTCCGCCGCCCACCTGACCCGCCGTTTGGCGGTCCTGGAGCTGTCCCTGGCCTGCCATCAGCAGGCCGATCTGGTTGACGTCGGCTTGGTTCGCATCCATCTGGCCCACGATCCTGCCTTCATAAATTACGGCAATCCGGTCGCTGAGCGAAAGGATTTCGTCGAGCTCTGTTGAAATCAGCAAGATGGCGACCCCGGCATCGCGCTGCTCGATCAGCTTGCGATGCACGTACTCGATTGCGCTTACATCGAGCCCGCGCGTTGGCTCCGCGGCCAGCAGCACACGCGGTTGGCGTGCCAGCTCCCGGGCCAGGACTACCTTTTGCGCGTTTCCGCCAGACAGATTGCCACACGGAGTCTCGGTTGAGGGCGTGCGGACGTCAAATGCCGCAACAAGCTCTTGTGCTGCGAGGCGGATGTGGTCCCATTGCAGCCAGCCCCGCTGCGTGAAGGGAGGTTCGCCAATGCGTTGCAGCATCAGGTTCTCAGCCACCGTGAAGTCGGTGAGCATACCCATGTGATATCGATCCGAAGGGATGTGGGCCAGGCCACAGCATCCCGTCTGCCGGGCAGATGTGTTGGTCGTGTCCTGCCCGCTGATCACGATCTTGCCGCCCACGGTCCGGCGCAGGCCCACGATAGTTTCTTCCAGCTCACGTTGCCCATTGCCATCCACGCCCGCGATGCCCAAGATTTCGCCGGATCGGACCTCCAAGCTGACGCCTCGCAACGCGGGCAGGCCCCGATCACTCTCGGCGCGTACGTTCTCCAGCGCAAGGCGTGTCTCTCCGGGATGGGCGGGCGTCTTGCTGACCGACAGGACGACCTCGCGCCCGACCATCATGCACGCGAGGGATTGCTTGTCAGCCTCTCGTGCGGACACGGTGCCCACGACCCTGCCGTCGCGCAGCACCGTGATGCGGTCGCTCACTGCCAGCACCTCGCCGAGTTTGTGCGAAATGAATACGACCGACTTCCCTTCCCGGGCCAGTCGCGAGACGATGGCTAGCAGCTCGTCGGCCTCCTGAGGTGTAAGGACGGACGTCGGCTCGTCGAGGATCAACACTTCGGCGCCGCGGTACAACGCCTTCAGGATCTCGACACGTTGTTGTTCTCCGACCGATAGGGTCCAGATTGGGCTTTCCGGCCGCACCGCCAGCCCGTATTTTTGCGACAGCGCCTCCAGGCGCGCGTGCAAATCACGCTTGTTCTCGGTGAAGGGCTCATGCGGCGACGGCTGGCCCAGCACGACATTTTCTGCGACAGTGAAGGGCTGGACCAGCATGAAGTGCTGATGCACCATGCCGAGGCCTTGCCTAATGGCTGTGTGCGGCGAGTTGATCGACACGCGCCGGCCACGCAGCGTGATCTCCCCGGCATCTGGGGCGTAGAGGCCGTAAAGAATATTCATGAGGGTCGTCTTGCCGGCGCCGTTCTCGCCCAACAAGGAATGCACTTCGCCCGGCAGAAGCTCAAAATCCACTCCGGCGTTGGCGACCACACCCGGAAAGCGCTTTACGATCCCGTGCATCTGCAGGACAGGGATAAGTGCCTGGCTCACTTCGACCTGTCTCCTTTGTGACGTTGTAGAAATGGAACGCCGATGCCGCCGAGGGAGGCCGACCTTCGCCGACCTGATTTGGCTTCTGCTGATCAGCGAGAATCCGCGTCGATCCACGACATCTGCGTTCCATTCTCAAGCGAGCCGAGGCCCGTGCGGGCTGAGCAGCGGGTCCTCGGGCTGTTTCTAAGCCAACTTACTTCGGCGCCTGCGGAACGTATTGCACGGTCAGCTTGCCCGACTTAATGTCCTGGATGGACTGGTCCACAGCCGCGAGAACGTCGGCAGGAATCTTGCTCTTCAGGCTGGGGTTGTACGCGATCTGAAGGACGTCGTCCTTGATCCCGTAGGAATACCATGGGTTATTGAATGTGCCGGCATTCGTGTCGGCCAGCATTTTGTTGAAGAGCGGCACGAGGTTCCACTGAATGCTGGCCAGCACCGTGTCGGGCCCGTCGGACGACATGTCGCCAACGTAGCCTGTGACATAGCCGCCGGTCTGTTTGGCCGCTTGGATCGCACCGAGCGCCGGTCCCTCGCCGCACTCCATCCAATAGTCGACACCGGTGTTGGCCTGTGCCAGGGCGGCTTCTTTGGCCTTTGACACGTCATTCCAGTCGCCGACTGCGGTGGAGATCATGGTAGCATTCGGGTTCACCGATTTCGCGCCGGCCAGGAAAGCCTCGCCCATCGAGTGGCAGACGGGAATATCGAAACCGTACAGCGCGCCCAGTTTGCCAGACTTCGACATCTTGCCGGCCAGCACGCCGGCCGGATAAGCAGCCACGTAGAACGGCTGGTCATAGTCGGCGACGTTCGTGGCGGTTTTCTGGATGCCGCCGGCCCACGCGTAATTGATCTTGGGGTAGTCTTGAGCCACTTTAAATGTCGCGTCGCCGTAGTCGAAACTGTGGGCTATGATCATGCTGAAGCCCTGGTCGGAGTACTGGCGAAGGGCACGCTCGACGTCAGGATCGGCAACGCTTTCGGCATAGGCTGTCTTGATACCGCGGGCCTTGAGAACCTGCAACGCTTCATAGGCAGCCTGATTCCAGGAGTCGTCGTGCCAGGGGCCGTCCAGAATGACGGCGATGCTGCCGGTGGTCTGCGTGACGGCTGCCGATGCGGGACCGGCGAGCACCCATGCAGACGTAGGTTCGGCGGTGGGACCAGCCGTGGCGGCCGCTGCTGCCGCTGGGGCTGCCGTCGGGGCCTCGGTTGCCGCGGGGGCCTCGGTTGCCGCGGGGGCTGCTGTCGGGGCCTCGGTGGACGCAGGCGCGACAGCTGCCGGAGCCGACGTGGGCGCGGGGGCGGCGGTCGGAGCGGCAGGGGCCGAGCAGGCACCGGCCACTACCGCAAAGATCAAGATGGCCGCCAGAAGAACGATGCTACGAGAACGCATGTTAACTCCTCCTTGTCTTGACGTGACGCTTGTCGTGCTAAGCGATAAGGATGTTGTGCCACGAGTGCGCACGTTCTGCCTCTCTGTGGCAGACGATTGCCTCATGCAGAGGCGCCGAGTCCGGAAATGCTACACTGATCCTCACATGGTCTGGGCTGTGCCTGCACCTCCTCTCCTTCTACAGTTTGCCCAGCGCCCGCAACACCCGCTCGGGTGTTATCGGCAGATCATCGATCCAGACGCCGACGGCATCGTGGATCGCCGCGGCGATCGCTCCTGGTGTTGGGAGCATGGTCATTTCGCCAATTCCTTTGGCTCCATATGGGCCCTCCGGGTCCCGTTCCTCGACGATCACCGAATCGATGCGCTCCGGGATGTCGAGCATCGTCGGAACGAGGAATGTCGCCAGGGTCGTGGCCCTAGGCACGCCGTCCTGGAGGATATACTCCTCCAAGAGGCTGTAGCCCTGGCCCATCACGAAACCGCCCTCGATCTGGCCTTCCACGTTGGTGACGTTGATGGCCTGACCGGCATCGTGTGCCGCCACGACGCCCAGGACGCGAACTTCGCCGGTCTCGGAATCGACTTCGACGGCTACGATCTGGCAGCCGTAGCCATAAGCGAAGTTCGCTCGCTCCGAATGGCCGGTCAACGGGTCCATGGCGCAGGTCGATGGGGCATGATAGACCACACTGGCGACCACAGGCAGGGCGTCAGCTGGCGGATGGGGCCCCAACGCGGCGAGCCGGCGCGCGGCCTCAGCGGCGGCCCGCAGCACGGCGTTGCCCGTCACGAAGGTTTGCCTGGATGCCGAGCTGCTGCCCGAGTCGGGCACGAGGTCGGTGTCGCTGGCCCAGAGCTCGATGGCGGAGAGTGGCAGCTCGAGTTTGCTCGCCGCTAGCTGTGCCATGATGGTCAACGAACCCTGGCCGACATCCACCGCCCCGATCTTGACGACCGCGTGATCCGGGTAGGCTTCGACGACAGCGCCCGAGGAGTCCTCCAGGCCGAGATTGAAGCCCACATTTTTGCAGCCGCAAGCGATCCCTACGCCGTACCGTTTGCTTTCCTCCGACCGCCCAGACCCGCGCCCCTGCGCGCTATTTGCCTTGAGCGGGGCGATAGGCGGCGGAGGGGAAAAGCTCTGCCGCGCATTGGGCGCCTCTGTGGCCTCCCTGACGCTGACTTGGTACGCCCCGGCCTGATGGAAGAAGCTCTGCGCCGCGTCGAGCGCTTTGATGGCGCCGATGCCGCTGTTGAGCACCTGGCCGGTCAGCATGATCGACCCGGCGCGATAGAGATTCCGGCGCCGCAGCTGGGCGGGGTCCATCTGCAGGGCCGCGGCTAGCTTGCTCATCTGCATCTCGACAGCGAAGTTCGGCTGGTTCGAGCCGAAGCCGCGCATAGCCGCAGTGGGCGGCGAATTGGTGTAGACGGCTGTGGCGTCCACGTCGACGTTCGGCACTTCGTACGAGCCAGTGGCGAGGGTGACCGCGGTGTTTACCACGGCCAGGCTTGTGGAGGCATACGCGCCGGCGTTTGCGAGGAAGCTGATCTCCATCGCCGTTAGCCGGCCGTCGCGGGTCGCGCCGGTGCGATAATGCATCTCGAAAGGATGGCGCTTGGTGGTCGCCGTCAAGGATTCCGAGCGAGAATGGACTAATTTGACCGGCCGGCCCGACTTGATTGCCAGCAAGGCCAGCACGATCTGTACCGAAATGTCCTCGCGACCTCCAAATGCCCCGCCCGTAGCCGTGACGATCTCGCGAATCTGGGCCAGAGGCAGCCCCAGCGCGTGAGCGATCTGGCGCCGATCCTCGTCGGGCCATTGGGTGGCCACCCAGACCGTGATCCGATCGTCCTCGCCGACGCTGGCCAACCCCGCTTCGGGCTGGAGATAAGCATGATCGACGAACGGCGTGGTGTAATGACCTTCCAGGACTATGTCGGCCGCGGCGAAGCCTGCTGCGAGATCCCCGTGGCGCACCTGGGCTCTGTGAAGCACGTTGTCCGGGCGCTCCTCATGGACCAGGGGGGCTCCGGGCTGGAGCGCGGCCCGCATGTCGCACACGGCGGGGAGCAGCTCGTAGTCGACCTGGATCCTGGCCAAGGCTTCGTCGGCCAGCTCGGGAGTCTCGGCCGCCACCGCTGCCACGGCATCACCCACAAAGCGCACGACCCCGCCGGTCCGCGCCAGGGCAGGCTGGTCAGGAGTCACCAGGCCGTAAGTCGATGGCCCCGAGATGTCGTCACCGCTCACCGCGACCCGCGACCCCGGGCAGCCCGCGAGCTCCTGCCAGGTTAATGCGCCGGACCCGGGCATGCGCATGCGGGCTGCGCAGGATGCGTCCGAAGATCATGCCCGGCACCGCCAGGTCCCCCGGATAACGCGCCTGCCCCAAGACCTTAGCGTGAGCGTCCAGGCGCGCCACACGCCCACCGATGAGCTGGAGGCCGATCCCTTCCGCTGGCTGAGAGGAAGGAAGCTGCAGAGCGCTGGGAGTGAGGTCTGTCCCCGGTCCCCCATTCCCCACGGCCGTCACAGACCCTCCCGCAGCCTGGCTGCCGCCAGTTCGACGGCGGCGATGATCTTCATGTAACCGGTGCACCGGCAGAGGTTGCCGGCCAAAGCGGCGCGGATCTCATCCTTGTCGGGTTGCGAATTGGCATCCAATAGCGCTTTCGCCGCTAACATCATGCCCGGCGTACAATAGCCACACTGCACGGCTCCAGCTTCTACGAAGGCTTGTTGTATGGGATGAAGGCTGCCGTCGGGCCGGCACAGCCCTTCGACCGTCTGCACGGCCGCGCCGTCGGCCTGTACCGCCAGGACAAGACAAGACTTGACAGCCTGGCCGTCCAGAAGCACGGTGCAGGCGCCGCAGTCACCCTCGCTGCAACCATCTTTGGTTCCTGTCAGCCCCAGTTCGTTGCGCAGCAGTTCCAGAAGCGTGGTGGTACCTTTGACGGTGCAGACGTGCGGTTGGTCGTTGACGGTGACGCAGATTGAATGTTCGCTCATCAGTTCCACTCGTGGTCCGGGTGCGGGGCGGTCGCCCTTTCGCATGCTTCGACCAGGGCGCGTCGGGCCAGTTCGACCGCCACGACGCGCCGGTAAGCGGCACTGGCGCGCACGTCGTCGATCGGGCAGATTGTCTCCTGCACACGGACGGCCGCTGCCGCAAAAGAGAAGGGATCGGCTGACATACCCTCGAGATAGGCTTCGGCCGGCGCGCAGCGCACCACGGTGGGTGCCAGTGCCCCCATGGCCAGGCGGCTCGTCACGATGCTGGCACCCCTGACCTGAACCAGGGCGGCCACGTTAGCCACTGAGATGGCCATCGCCCGGCGCCGGCCCAGCTTGAGGAAACGCGAGCCGGTGCCAGGCGCCTGCGGGCGGAATCGGATGGAAGTGAGCGCTTCCCCGGGGCGGAGATTTGTCTTGCCGGGGCCGAGCAGGAAGCCGCTCAGTGGCACGCGGCGCTCACCGGCCACGCTCGCCAGCACCAGCTCGGCATCCAGGGCCAGCAGCGCCGGTACGGCATCTGCTGCTGGCGAGGCCGTGCAGATATTACCGCCAACGGTCGCACGCCCGCGGATCAGGGGGTCAGCGATGAGGGCAGCCGCTTCAGATAGCGCCGTCGCCTGCTCTTTGAGGAGCGCTGAAGCGGCCAGCTCGCCGTGCGTCGTGAGCGTGCCGATCTCGATCCAGCCCTGTGCCAGCCGGCAGAAGCGCAATTCGCGAATGCTCGAGATGTCGATGACGTGTTTCGGCTGCCATTTGCCCGCCCGGACGAAGGGTATGAAATCCGTCCCGCCGGCAACCAGGCGCGCATCGGGCTTCTCTGCCAGCAGCTCAAGAAGTTGTGACACGTCTCGCGCCACCACAAGATCAAAAGAGTGCATTCCGGCCTTCTCTAATCAGCGTGACCAACTTGGTGAGTCGTCGTGGGAGGTCCAGCGCCAAACCCGGGTGGCTAGCCTGTGGCCAAACCGAGCCTCGGTCCGCGCCATCAGTTCTTGGGCCAGCTGGTTATGCCGCGCAATCACATGCGGCAGGTCGAGGCCGGCTATCTCGCCGTGCTCCACAACCATCCGGCCGTTGATCATCAGGAAGCTGGCAGCACCCGGGTTGCAAAAGACGAGCGCGGCCGCAGGATCGTGCACTGAGCCGGCGTAACCTAACTGCCGCAGGTCAAAGCCGGCGATGTCGGCGGCCATGCCGGGCCGCAACGCTCCGATGTCGCTCCTTTGCAGCACCCGCGCCCCACCCAGCGTGGCCAGCTCCAGGGCCTGGCTGGCTGTCATGGCCCGAGCGCCGTGTTTGACGCGTTGCAAAAGCATGGCCATCCTGGCTTCCGCCAGCAGGTGCGATGAGTCGTTGCTGGCGCTGCCATCGACACCCAGACCCACGGGCACGCCCTTGCCAAGCATCTCGCATATCGGGGCAATTCCTGACCCCAGACGCATATTCGAGCTTGGGCAGTGTGCGACGCCGGTGCCGGTGCGGGCGAGCAGGCCGACTTCGTCCGAGTTCATGTGTACGGCATGGGCATACCACACGTCCGGGCCGGTCCAGCCCAGGTCTTGGGCCAGCTGCACCGGGCGCCGGCCATAGTGCTCGAGGCAGAAGCTCTCCTCGTCACTCGTCTCACACAGGTGAGTGTGCAGGCCGACCCGGTAGTGGCGGGCCATGACGGCGCTCTCTTGCATCAGGCGTTCGCTGACCGAGAAGGGCGAGCAAGGAGCCAGCTCGATGCGCAGCATCGCCCCGGGCTGCGGATCGTGGTAGCTCTCGACAAGCCGCTGGCAGTCGGCAAGGATCGCATCTTCGTCTTCGACGGTATCGTCCGGGGGCAGCCCGCCTAACGACTGGCCCACCGAAAAGCTGCCACGGCTGAGGTGGAAGCGAATACCGGCTGCCCGCGCCGCCTGGATCTCGGTGTCGAAGCTCGTGTCGTTTACGCTCAGGTAGAAGTGATCCTGAGCCGTGGTACACCCCGAGAGCATCAGCTCGGCCAGCCCGACCAGGCAACTGTAATAGAGCATCTCGTCGGTCAGGCTGCCCATGAACAGGTACAGGTCCTTCAGCCAGGAAAACAACTCGGCATCTTGCACACTCGGCACCACGCGCAGCAGCGTCTGGAACAGGTGATGGTGCGTGTTGACGAGCCCCGGCAGCACCACGTGGCCGCCCGCGTCGATCACCGTGTCGGCGGAAGGCGGAGGCTCGGCAGCATCGCCGACTTGTGCGATCCGATGGTCCCTGACCAGAACCCAGCCACCGTCGAGGACCGGCCGAGCTCGATCCATGCTGAGGAGACAAGTGCAGTTTTTGATGAGAGTCGTGAAGCCTGGTTCGTTCATCAATTCCGTTCCTCTACTGCCACCAACGCGCGATACAGCCTTTCGGGCGAGATCGGCAGGTCTCGCACGCGGGCGCCGGTAGCATCAAAGATCGCGTTGGCGATAGCGGGTGCCGGGGGCATCAACGGGACCTCGCCGACCCCTTTGGCGCCAAAAGGCCCGGTAGTATCCCCTTGTTCGATCAGTTCGGTCACGACACAGGGGACGTCCAGCGCCGTGGGGACCTTATAGTCCAGGAACGAGCCGTTGACCACCCTGCCTTCCCTCAGCGCCAGCTCCTCGTAGAGCCCGAAGCCGATCCCCTGTGCCGCGCCTCCCTGCACCTGGCCCTCCACACAGGTTGGGTTGACGGCGCGGCCCACGTCATGGGCCGCGGTGAGGTTTGTGACCTGAACCAGGCCGGTTTCGCGATCCACCTCCACCTCCGCAACGTGCGTGCCGAAGATGAAAGTGCCCACCGGCGCTTCGCCGAAGCCCTCGCCCACGGGCTCGGCAAGGGGCGGCATGGCCAACCAGGAACCGTAACCGATCAGTGGGCTCTGGGCGCCCCCCGCCACCATCGCGGTGAGCTTTGCCAGCGGAATGGCTTCGTTGCCGCCGGCGCACGAGTAACAACCCCCCTCGCTGACGACCTCGTCGGTCGGGCATCGCAGCACCCTGGCTGCCAGCCTGCTAATCTGCGACTGCAGGTCTTCCGCCGCCATGCGCACCGCGTTGCCAACGTCATAGATCGTCCGGCTGGCGATCGAGCCGAGATCCCAGGGTGCGCCGTCTGAGTCGAGGGCGGTGGTGTGGACCCGCTCCGCCGGCACGCCAAGCACTTCGGCGGCGATCTGGCACAGCCCAGTGTGAGTGCCGGTTCCGATGTTGACGGTCGCTGACAGGACGCTGATGCTGGCATCTTCGTTCACGCGCACCGTGGCGGAGGCGCCCAAGAGACCTGTGCTGTGGATCAGGTTGGCAATGCCGATGCCACGGCCGGGCGCCAGCCTTCCCTTCTTTTCCCAGTAGCCGCTGGCGGCCAGCGCCGCCTCCATGGTCTCGCGGATATTCACCGCACGCAGGCGTTGGGTTGACAGGATCGGCTCTCCCTCGCGGCACAAGTTCTGCAAGCGAAAGGTGGCTGGGTCCATCCCAAGCGTGTCCGCGATAGTGTCCATATGCGATTCGCTAGCAAACGAGAATTCAGCCATGCCGTAGCCACGCATACAGCCGAAGTGCCCGTTGTTGGTGTAGACGACGCGCGCCTCGGCCCGCGGATTCGGGATCCGGTAAGGTCCCTGCGCCAGCATGACGAGGTGCCACGCCGTGCCGACCACGTGGTCGGCGTAGGCGCCGGCGTCTCCAAGCGCCTCGACTTCGCGTGCTAAAAGGAACCCATCGCGTGTCACGGCGCTCTTGATTCGGAAGCTGTACGGCGCCCGCGGCCGGGTCGTCGCCAGGTCCTCCTTGCTCGTCAACATGATCTTGACCGGGCGGCGCCAGCCGCGCTTGCCAGCAGGGCGCAGATCGGCTCCAAATGTGTCTTCAGCTTGCCGCCGAAGCCTCCTCCCAGGGCCAGCGGCACGATCTTCAGGGAGGTCATCGGGACGTCTAGAGCTGCCGCCAGCTCGCCGTGGCAGATGCTGACCTGTTGTGTGCTGGTCCATACGGTGAGCCGGCCGGTCGGATCGAAGCCCGCCGCGGAGGCGTGCGGTTCCAGGTAGGCCTGGTGCACGAGCTGGGTGTGGTAGCTCTCCTCGAAGATGAGAGCCGCGCCTGCGAAGGCCGAGTTGACGTCGCCCTGCTCAAGTCT